>DASQPK010000180.1:0-15040 GCA_035643995.1 Steroidobacteraceae bacterium
CGTTGAAATAACCGGGAATATCGAGTCCGCGCAGCAGCGCAATCGCCTCTTTGTGGCCGCGGGCCGTCCACACTTGCTGCCCGTACAGAATGGCGGGCCGCTCGGCATTGACGAGCAGATCCGCCAATTTCTCGATGTCGCGCGGATCGCCGACCGATTTGGTCGAGGCCCGATACTTGCCGGGCTGAGGTATCACGGCCTTGGTGATTTCCACCTCGCGATCGAGAACATCGCGCGGAATCTCGAGGTACACCGGTCCGGTCGCGCCATTGAACGCCTCGCGCGCCGCCATCGATATCATGTCCGCGACACGTTCGGTGCTGGAGACTGACGCTGCGAATTTGGTGATCGGCGTCATCAGCTCGACATGCGGCAGATCCTGCAGCGATCCCATCTTGTGCTGGGTCAATGCACCCTGGCCGCCGATGTGAAGGATCGGGCTCTCCGATCGAAACGCCGTGGCGACACCGGTGACGGCATTGGTGCATCCCGGACCCGCGGTGGTAACGACGCAGCCCAGCTTGCCCGTTTGCCGTGCATAACCATCCGCCGCGTGCGCCGCCACTTGTTCGTGGCGCACATCGATGATGCGAATGCCCTCATCGACGCAGCCGTCGTAGATGTCGATGATGTGCCCGCCGCAAAGCGTGAAGATGGTATCCACACCTTCATTCTTGAGCGCCTTGGCCACCAAGTGCCCACCGGAGATCACGCTGGCGTCGCGGCTCTTTCGTTGCAGGGTATCCTCAGCCGTCGTGGCCTTGGGCGGACTCGATGTGGGATTTACGGTTGCCATTGTCTCTCCAGATTCATGATGAATGTCGAACCTTCAGGTGGTTCGTGCACCGCCGACGCTTGGGGCCGTTGACGGGAAGTCGACGCGGCTCTTGGCGAAGTGCTTGACGCGCATTGGTTTGAGCACAAACAGCGCCAGCAGCGCCGCAATGATGTTGAAGCTCACGCCAATGCTGAACACGGTGCCCCACCCGTGACCTTTCGCGATGATCGCCGCGACCGGCACCAGCAGGGAACCGGCGCCTTTGGCGGTGTAGAGCATCCCGGCATTGGCGGCGGCATACTTCGAACCGAAGGTATCGCCCTGGGTAGCCGGAAACAGGCTGAAGATCTCGCCATACACGCCGAAATACAGCGCCGTGACCAGCACAAATACCACCGGACTCGATGAGGTTTGTTGGCTCAAGGTAAACAGGGCCACCGCGCCGATGGAGAACGCCAACGCCATGGTGTACTCGCGGCCGATTTGATCGGACAGCCAGCCGAAGAAAGGCCTGCCCACACCGTCGAAGATTCGGTTCAAGAACAGCGCGAAACCCAGCGCCGGCATCACCATGCCGAATAGGGCCACCGGGATCTTGCTGATCTTCATGTCCTCGGCAATCGGCGCCATCGAGGCCGCCATGGTCAGGCCCCCCGAGGCGATCAGCACGAACATCAGATACATCACATAGAACACCGGGCTCTTCAACACCTGGGTTGGCGTATAACCGTGCGCGGTCTGCGTCGGTTTCACCACCGCGTTCGCCAATTGCGCCGGCGGCACCAACAGCAGCCACGCCATGACGAACACGATGCCGCCTTGAATGAGGCCAAAGGTCAAGAATGCGTGTTCATAGCCGGAGGACTCGATCATGGTCCTGATCGGCCCGATCGTCAGGGCCGCTCCGGCCCCGAATCCGGAAGCCGTGATACCGGCAGCCAAGCCGCGTCGCCCTGGGAACCACTTCAGTGCATTGCCGACGCAGGTGCCGTACACACACCCCGTGCCAATGCCGCCCAAGGCCGCGCCGAAATACAGCATCGGCAGTGAGCTTGCGACCGAGTTGAGCAGCCATGCGGCCGCCACCAACACGCCGCCGATCAGCACCACGTAGCGCGGGCCGAATTTATCGACCATGTACCCCTCGACGGGGATCAGCCAGGTCTCTAGCAATACAAACAAACTGAAGGCGACCTGAATCGCGGCACGCCCCCAGTGATACTTCGCATCGATGGGGTTGACGAACAACGTCCAGCCATATTGCAGATTCGCCACCGCCGCCATGCATATGACGCCGATGATGAGTTGCACCCAAGGATTCGCGAACGGTGATTTAGCAGTTTCTCTTTCATTCATTGTAGTTCTCCTGTTGGCGCAGATCTGATGCGCATATTCGCGCTGCGCAGAGATTAATCCACTTTTCAAAAACCAATAACGACACTCGAACTATTAAATTCGAGTCCCCACCAGCCCCCTGACATCGTTATCGTGGTATACCATATATGAAGGACTTTCAGAGTGTCAAGCAAAGGGGACGGCCGCATGGAGTCTTCGTGCTTTGGGCGACAAAGTAAGACCGCTCAACCGCAGCTGCATCGGGAAGCCGTCCTATGGAGCAACCACGCTGCGGTGCGATTCCACTCTGCAGCAGCAACGCCGGCGTTGACCCTATCCGAATTTATTCGCTGGGAAATCATCGCCTGCAATGTAATATATCTGGCGCGGAACCCAAGTCTGTCCGAATACCACCCGCCGATACGGCAAACGTCTTGAAAGAGGATCAATGAATTCCATTGTCACGCTAGTTCAACGGACCACTGCGGCCACTCCGCTGGCCCTCGCTCCGTTGAACGCAACCAGCTTGCGCGACCAGGCCTACGCGCTTCTGAAGAACGCCATCGCCGACACCGATATCTACGATCCGCAGCAGGAATTGCGGCTCGATGAGCGCCAATTGACGACTGCGCTCGGCGTCAGTCGCACGCCGATCCGCGAGGCGTTATCGCTGTTGGAGCAGGAAGGATTCATTCGCACCGTGCCGCGTCGCGGTATCTACATCATTCGCAAATCAAAGCGCGAAATGATTGAAATGATTCAAATGTGGGCGGCGCTCGAATCCATGGCGGCCCGGCTCGCGACCTTGAACGCCAGCGACGTAGAGATTGCCAAGCTGCGCCACTTGTTTGATGAGTTCCAGAACTCGCCGCCCTCCGAGCACTTGGGCGAATACTCGGATGCGAACATCGCCTTTCACACCGCCGTGATTGCCCTGGGCGGCTCGCAAATGATCATCGAAGCGACCAAGAATCTCATGCTTCATGTGCGCGCCATTCGCCGGGCGACGATTTCGCAAAGCGATCGCGCAGCACGTTCCATCATCGATCATTTGAAGATCATCGAGGCGCTGGAGCGGCGCGACACCGATTTAGCGGAGCGCCTTACGCGCCAGCACACGCTCGATCTTGCCGCGCACGTCGACCGGCACTGCGGCTTCTTGGGCTGAGGAGCCCGTCTTAAGGCTGACGGCCCCACTGCCCTAGAGACGGCAGCGGGTTGGCGCCCTCTTGGGCGCGAAGGTATTGCGCTTGCTGCGCATCAGGCACTCCACCCTCGAGTGCCTCGGGGGCAACTGCCCGAATTCCCGCCAAGGTATCCGGTGTGCGCGCCGCCGAGTCGAAAGCGGCGGCATCCTTCACGATCGGCGTACCGCGCTCAATGCGTAAATAGACCCGCCCGCTTGCCTGGTCGGCGAAGTTGACCCGGCGAAAAGTCTCGACGCAGCGCCTCAAGAAATCCACGTTCCTGTCCGGACTGAGTTGCGCGCGGTCGGAATACAAAAACTCCGCGGCTGTAGCCTCAACGTCGATGCGTGCATAGCGCTCGATATCCAGGGTGGCCTTGACATCCAACACATTGAAAGTCTCGTTGTCGCCGAAGGCTACCGTCCGGGGCCGCTGCCCCAAGAGCACGGTGTTGTCCAAGAATTCGAATCGGATGCGCTTGTCGCTGCGGCGTACCCAGGTGAAAAATACGTCCGGAATCCCGGAATACGCCTCCACCGCGTGGGCCAGCGTGTCATCGACGGCCTTGTATCGGCCGACCTCCAGCCCGCGCTTCCACGCACGCTCGACCAGCATCTCCGGCGGCGTGATCATGAAAAACAAATAAACGGACTGGCCAAATCGCGTCAGCAAATTACTGCCCGCCTCGACCGAATCGGCTGCAAAGCTGTCGAAACGAAATCGATCGATCAGCAAATGCGACATCTCGCCGCGCTGATGCTTGTTCGCCATGTATCGATCCAGCTTCTGATCGACGATTTGCAACTCGTCCGAGGTGAATGCGCCCGCGTATTTGTATGCGGCCCCGAGCGAGGCATAGTCGAGCAGCTGCTTACGCCAGATGTCCGGACTGATCAGCGCAAAATCACTCCATTGAACGCCGATATCGCCGGCGAGTTTTTTCAGCAGCGGCCGCAACGTGCTCTTGCCGGAGGCCGAGGGGCCCTTGGTGTTGATGACAACCGGATGCTCTTGCCGGGGCAGAAGTTTATATCCCTGCTCCGTGGCCGCGTTTCGCAGCAAGGGAGCGATCGTGCGGCCGATGCAGTCGCTGCCGAAGTCATTGCAGGCCAGGTTGGCGGCCATGGATGCGATGAGTTCCTTCGTGCCCCACGCGTGACCCTGCGACGCGAACAGTGCGCACATCGTTCGTGCAAGCGACCTATAGGCCGCCGCCTCGATCGAATCACCGGCTGAAAAGGCAAGCCGTTCGAACTCGGCAACCTGCTCCGGGCCCCAGCCGCGGCTCAAGCGCGACACCGCGGCATCGATGGTGCGCTTTGCGTCTTGCCGCACGCGTTCATAGGCGCCGACGATGGCGTCCATCTGCGGCCCAAGATACTGCGAGAGCAGAAGCCGCGCGATCTCGCGAAAATTCAACCCCAAATCTTCAATTCGAGTTCCGTCCGGCACCGCGAAATCGGCGGTGACCCGCACCAGGAGTTCATGCAGCGCCAGCCTTTGCGGCCGAAATACCACCAGCTCGCTCAATCCGAAGCCGGTAAGACCGCGCAGCTCCGCGGCGGAAGCCATGCTGGTGAAAACATTTTCGGTGCGAAAGATCGTGGCCAAGTGCAGCAATTCCTGGGGGACTAGCGACTGGATGCCCGGATTCCAAGGCCCGAATTCGTTACGAGGCAGCATCGACATCAAGCCTGGTACTGTCCGGATACATTCTCAAGCCCGGCACCTCGCCCCGCTGCAGCTTTTGCTGTACGTCCAACCAATACCCTACTTCGAGCAAATCGGCATTTTCCTGTCGAAAACAGCGCCGTGCAAAGTCGTTCTTGAACTGCATGCCGTGCTCGAGTTCTTCGGGAAGAAAAATCACGCCCTCTTCGAAGAACCAGCTCGGCACGCTGTCCTCGCCCGGCTCGCGGTCCGAATTGGTCCGAATCTTCACGTCCGTCAATTTCTCAACCGCGTCATAGTCGAACAGAAATACGCGGCCATAGCGGCCGACGCCGTAATTCCTGGAATCCAAATCCTTGTTGAAGATATTGGTGGCGGCATTGTTGCGAATGCAATGCCCCAGTCGCGCAATCACGGTGCGCGTCTCGCTCTCACTGGCGCTCTCCAAGTACACCGGCAGCGGAACGATTTTCAGCTGCACGATCAATGAACGCAGAAACACGCCGTCATCCACCACCTGCACGCTGCCCGAGGCCTCGCGGCTGATTTCATCCAGCAGCTTGAGGTCGAACATGTTTCGATCCAGCCGAAGATTGAAATACATGACATTGTCCAACATGCTGCCCGCCCGATTGATCTCATGCACGACCCGGTACTTTTCCGTAACCGCGGCCACACCCGGGAAGGCGCCCCACTTATAAGACTGTGTCGGCTGATCGCGAATGACTTTCAGATGATAAGCACACGTGTCGAACGTGAAGCCAAGGGCCACGGTGCCGGGAACCCCGGGCGAACGCTGAAATCTCTTCTCATCGCGCAGATGCGCAGTGATCTCGTTGAGAATGGCGACCTTGCCCACGTGGTTGTAACCAATGGTCGAGTAGTGCTCCCCCAACGGACGTCGCGGCATCAGGCTGAAGAGAAACACGCAGGTCTGATAGTAAAGCTCGGTGGTTACATGCAGGTTCGCCAATGTCGAACTGAACAAATCGTGAATGTCGGCGATTCGATGCACCACTGCATCGGCAAGTATGCCTTGCGCGCTGTTGAGCAGCGCCATGACGAGCGGCTCGACATGGTCATCCGCGAACACCCAACGCGCGACCACGAACGCACTTCGATCGCGGAAGAATCCGGCCTCGATGACGTCCAGTGCCACGGGAACGAGTGCGCCCGGCTTGTCGTACAGCAAGCGCTCCACCCGTTGCCGGATCTTTTGCGCGTCGCCTTTGAGATCCCTGAAGGGCACCGAGAAATTCGGTATTTGCAGCGCCGCGCACAACAGGTCATCGTCAATGCGCCCTTGCACCGGCAGCCGCCGATGCACCGATGCCATGGACAACGAGCGCAACCTGCTCGGTGGTGGAAATGAATAGGCAACCGGCTTCCACAGCCCGTGGTTGATGTTGCGGCGCACCGAGTGAGCGAAACTAAAGGCGATATCCGCCTCATAGCGATCGACGATCATCGCGGCGTACAAGCGATCCAGATCATTCCACAGGATCGACTCGACCGACAAGGACGGGAAACAGGCACCGATCTTGGGTCCGTGTTCCGCGATGTATCGAGTGTAGAGCCCCAAGCGCTCTTTGCTGATACTGATCGAGGAGTGCGGGTCCATGGATTCAAAGGCGCGCTTGGCCCGATAAGCGTATTCGCAGAATCTCCGGTAAAAATCATCGAAAATCGTCAGAATGAGCAGCGCAGCCGCCATGATTCGGCCGGCATCATCGCTCGCCGCAGTGAGCCGGCGGTACGCCCGCTCCACGTCGGATTCCTTCTGTTGGGCGATCACTTCAGCCGCTGTTACGCAGGGCGGTGGCGATGGCATTGATTGAAAGCTGTATGCCTTCGCGTACCCGCGGATCGCTTTCGCCGGCTCTGTGGCGCTTGAGCAATTCCACCTGCAGCAGGTTCAACGGTTCGATGTAAGGCAGCCGCAAGCGAATGGAGGCGTCGAGCACGGGGTGTTTTTCGAGCAATCGCGTTTGGCCGGTCAGCAGAAGCAGGCTGTCCTGAGTTGCCAGCCACATGTCACGAATGCGGGCGAATAGTGCATCGCCCAGCGCTTGATCTTCGACGAGCGTGAGATAATGCGCCGCAATTCCCATATCCGATTTGGAGAGCACCATCTCCAAATTATCGACCGTGGCGCGGAAAAAAGGCCACGCGTCGAGCATTTCTCGCAGCAATCCGCTGTCGGCGGAGCGCAGCGCCTGCCCCACGCCATACCAGCCCGGCAACATCACTCGGGCCTGCGCCCAGCTGAAAACCCACGGTATCGCCCGCAGATCCTCGATTCGCTGGGATTTGGTTCGTGAGGCGGGGCGCGAGCCGATTTTGAGTTCGGAGATTTCCAACAACGGCGTCATTTGCCTGAAGAACGTCGCGAATCCTTCCGTCTCGTACACCAGTGCGCGATACGCGCGAAACGCCTCTTTTGAAAGATTCTCCATGGCGGACGCGAAGCGGCGGCCACTGTCACCCGACACAGCAGCGTTTTCCAGCGACGCCAGCAAGGTTGCCGCCGCGATCGATTCGAGATTCGTGGCAGCGCTTTCACAGGTGCCGTACTTCGCTGCGATAATCTCCCCCTGCTCCGTTATGCGAATCCGCCCGCGCACGGTGCCATGCGGCTGCGCGCGAATCGCGGCGAACGATGAACCGCCGCCGCGGCCGACCGCGCCGCCGCGCCCGTGGAATACTTGCATGGGCGTGGAATGGCTCTCAAAAACCGCAGCGAGCTTGCGAGTGGCTTGATGCAGGCTCCAAACAGAGGTCAGGTAGCCGCCGTCCTTGTTCGAATCCGAATACCCCACCATGACTTCTTGAAATCCGAAGGCTTGAGTAATTGCCGCGGTTTCAGGCAGGGCCAACCACGCCTGCATCACCTCGGCGGATCCCTCCAGATCGGCGATGGTTTCGAACAGCGGTACCGCCATGATCGCGGCCGACGGGCTTCCGTGTCCTCGGTAAAGTCCGGCTTCTTTGAGAAGGATGTTGACCTCGAGCAGGTCGGACACGCTTTCGCACTTGGATATGACGTAGAAGGCGATGCACTCTGCGCCATAGTGCCGGTGAGCCTCGGCGGCCGCGCGCACGATACCGAGCTCAGACAAGGTCTCCGGGGAATAGGCTGCATACGGGCTCGCCAACAACCGCTCGCTGGCCAGCTCGCGCCGCAGCAGCGCGACTCGCGCAGGTTCCGCGAGCGCCTGGTAGTCAGGCGATGCTCCCGCCACCTTCAGCAGTTCCGCGACAACGCGGCCATGCACGTCGGCGTTTTGCCGAAGGTCCAGCGTCGCCAAATGAAAGCCGAAGGTTTCGACTGCGCGCTTCAGCCGAGCCAGTGAGCCGCCGCCGTTTGAGCGAACCTGGCTCTTCGACTGCAAAGAGTCCTCGAGCACTTCCAGATCCACGCGCAGGCTCGCCGCATCCGGATAGGCAGCAGCCTCGACGCTCGCCGGCCGCGGCGGCGTTCGCCCGGTCAGGCTTTGATAAGTAGCGGCCAGCCGTGCATACATGCCCGTGATGGCGCGCCGGTAGGGCTCATCGGCACGCGCAGGATTCACATCCCCGCCCCGCCGCGCCAATTTGTCGAGAGGTTCCGAGACCGACGCGAGTTCGCTCGACAGCGACAGCTCAGCACCGAGCGCATTGAGCTGCTCTAGATAGTCGGCCAGGAGCGCCTGACTGGCGCGGCCCAGCGCCAAGCGCAAAGAATCCTCGGTGACGTGCGGATTGCCGTCACGGTCGCCGCCGATCCAACTGCCGAGCCGCAGAAAACTCTTCGGGCGCCTCTCGAGCAGGCGTTCCCAGCGCGCGTACAGCGCCGGCATGACGGGCAGAAAAATATCCCGCAGATAAGTCAATGCCGTATCGACTTCGTCGGCCACGTACAAGCGTTCATGCCTCAGCGCACGCGTCTGCCACAGCAAGCCAATTTGTGCGGCAATCGCCTCTTCAATCACTTCCCCGGCAGTGGTCTCTCGATAACCCAAGTCCCGCTGCGCCATCAACGCCGCGATGCGGTTGCGATGATCAAGCATGCTCTTGCGCATCACCTCGGTGGGGTGCGCTGTCAGCACCGGTGTAATCAGCGCACGGTCAAGCAAGGTGGCAGCATCGGCCCGCTTGACGCCCTGTGCCTCCAGAAAATCCAGGGCCGACGCCAGCGTGCTGTCCTTTTCGGCCGCTGCACCTTGTCGATCCTCGGCGAGGTTCGCCAACATCGAAAACAGCATGAAGCTACGCACGAAGGCCACGGTCTCGTCGAGCGACAGGCTCTCCCAGCCGGCGGCGAGTCCTCGAGGATTGGCAATGCCGCGGAAGCGATCCACGGAGGCCGCCCGAATGGCTTCGATTCGATCAAGCAGCGCATCGCCGCCGTAGGTGCGGATGACATCGCCCAGAAGCTTTCCAAGGAATCGAACATCCGCGTTTTGGGTGATCGCAGGGGCGGCGCGTGTCATAAGGTCCAACCATATAATAAATAAGGAGCAGGCATACCCGATTGGCACGCTATAAGTCATATCCTACAGGCGCGCCAGTAGCGCGCTGATTAAGACACCCTGCCATTTTCTATATAGTGATGCTTACAATTACTTGCGCGGCAACGCGATTTCCTACTCGTTGGGGGAAAATCTATGCTTTCGAAGACCTGGATTCGCTCCATCGTACCCGTGCTTATTCTGAGCCTCTCGCCCATGCTCAGCATGGCGCAGGGAATCAGTGTTTCGGTGAATATTGCCCCACCGGAACTACCGGTCTATGACCAACCGCCGATTCCCGGGGATGGGTATCTGTGGACTCCTGGCTATTGGGCCTGGAGCGACGACATCCAAGATTACTACTGGGTGCCGGGCACGTGGGTCGAGGCGCCTCAGCCGGATTATCTGTGGACACCGGGATATTGGGCCTTCGGGGAAGGTGTGTATCTTTGGCACGCCGGCTATTGGGGCCCGACGGTCGGATTTTATGGTGGAGTCAATTACGGCTACGGCTACGGCGGCCGAGGCTACGAAGGCGGCTACTGGCGGGGAGGCCACCTGTTCTACAATCGTGCAGTCGTCAACGTAGGCTCGGTGCATATCACCAACGTCTACAATAAAACTGTCATCAACAATGTCACCGTCAACCGCGTGAGTTTCAACGGCGGCAGCGGCGTTCGAGCCCAGCCCACGTCACAGGAAATAGCCGCGGCGCGCGATCGCCATATCGAGGTCACTTCCGCGCAGCGGCAGCATGAACAGACCGCGCGCTCGAACCCGCAATTGCGCGCCACCGCCAACCAGGGCCGCCCGCCGATTGCTGCGACTCCGCGGGCGGGGAATTTCTCCAATCCGGTACCCGCGCACAATGCAGGCGCCGCTAACGCAGAGCGTGGGAGTCCGCAGCCGCGCCAGAGCACGCCGCGTCCGGCGCAAGAACCTGCCCCGAATCGCGGCACTTCGAGCCCACCCGAGCGTGCGAATCAACCCCGCGAACCCGCGCCGGCCCGCGAACAAACGCCAGTTCGCCCGCCTGCACCCGTTCGGAACGCCGCACCCGTGCGCGAACCCCAGCCGGTTCATCAGGCTCCGCCGGCCCGCGAACCCCAGCCGGTTCGTCAAGCTCCGCCGGCTCCTCGCGAAGCTGCGCCGCCGCCTCGCCAGCCGCCCCCGTCTCGCGAATCTGCGCCACCGCCTCGCCAAGCGCCACCGCCTCGCCAAGCGCCCCCGCCGCGCGAAGCTGCGCCGCCGCCTCGCCAAGCACCAGTTGAGCAGCGCCGTCAACCGGAGCAAACTCAACAACCGAGACCCGCGCCGCCGCCGCCGAAGCAGCAGCCACAGCAGCAGCCTCGCGCGGCTCCGCATCCAGAGCACCCGGAGCATCCCAGAGGAACATGAGCACCATCAGCCACGACCAGGAAGCGAATCAGTTCACCACCGAGGTTGACGGACATCGCGCAGAGCTGGATTACACAGTGGCCGACGGCGTGATGAGCATCACCCATACCCGCGTTCCCCAAGCCATTGGCGGACGCGGCATCGCCGCCGAATTGATGCGCGATGCGGTGAAGGTGGCCGGGGAACGCGGATGGTCCATCAATCCGGCCTGTTCCTACGCGGCTGCGTATATGCGCAAGCATGCGCAAGCACCCGACAAACGCCATATCGACGAGCTGCTGGATGAGGCGCTGGAAGAATCGTTCCCTGCCAGCGACTCGCCCTCGGTGGGCGGAAGCAGCTAGCGGGGCATTCGCGCTTGCCGGCTAAGGCAGCATGGGGCGGCCCTCGTGCGCCACCAATAGGTCATGCATGTCATTCGCATGCTCTTCTTCCACGACCAGAATATGCTGCAACATGGTCCGGGTCCCCGGATCATCCTCGCCGAAATAGCGAATCAATTCGCGATAGTGATCGACCGCAATTCTTTCCGCGATCAAGTTCTCCTTGATCATTTCGACCAGGTTGTCAGCCGTGCCATATTCGGACGCGGCACGCGTCGCCAAGCCTGTGGGATTGAAATCCGGTTTTCCTCCCAACTGGTTGATGCGCTCGGCGACTTGGTTCATGTGTTCCGTCTCTTCCTTGGCGTGTTGCGCGAATTCCGCCTTCACCCCTTCGCTGGAAATCCCCTGGGCGGCGACGGCATGCATGGTGTATCGCAAGACGCAGACAATTTCTGTGGCCAAAACGGATTGCAAAATCTCGATGGTCTTCTTGACATCGCCTTGGTACGTGAACGTCACGCCGCCGCTGGCGATATTTTTCCGCGCCCGCTCGCGCAATGTTTTGATGTCCGTTAGAAACGGCTTTGGTTCGCTTTTGTGTTTATCCACGTTGATCTTGCTCCTGGAGAATGCGAGGGCGATCGTATTTATACACCGCCTTGCGTCTTTTTTCAGGTGACATCGATTTTGCCTCGTCAGACGGCGAGCCAAGCATCTGTCATGCTTGCGCCGACACGCAGGAGCCTACGCAGCGCTCAAAGCCGACTCCAGCGCCGACAGCAGCGGCCCCAGCTTCGGCGGATTGGCTTCCAAAGTCGGTGTGACGCCATAGTCTCGCAATGTACGCGAGCACACTGGGCCTATGGATGCCACGACGGATCGATTCAGATGACCGGCCAGGTCCGCTGCGTCACCGGCCTTCTGCGCAATCTGGTAGAGATTGTGCATTTGTACCGCGCTCGTAAAAACGACGGCATCAACGCGGCCCTGCCGCAATGCGTCGAGCAACTCAACGAGAGGTTGCGTATTCGCAGGCAGGCCCCATCGGTACGTGGCAATTTCATGGACCGTTGCGCCGCGGGCCTCGAGTGCCTGTGCCAGTGCTTGATTTGTCGCGCCGTATCGCTGCACCAGGATAGAGCAGTCCGTGACCGCAGTACCCGCGAGAGCAGTTAAAACCGTTTCGGTGGTAAAAGGCGAGGCAGCCCGTATATCGATGCGAATGCCGCGTGCATTCAATTCACCGACCGGCTTCGGTCCTCGCACTACAATCATCGATGCGGCCAGCAATTCCTTCAGCTTCATTGTCAGGTGGGCGGCGTCGGTCGCGGAAAACAGCGCCCGAGTACCCACGCCGGTCTGAAAGATGCAGATTTTGAAAGGGTCTACGCGCCATCGCTCGAGCAAGGAGAGCACGGCTTGGGGGTCGACATCCGGCACCTCTTCCAGCGCCGGTGCCAGCATCGGCACGCCGCCGCGACGCGCAACCAATTCCGCAAGGTGGGCCCCGGCGCGAGTTTCCAGTATCGCCACGACTTTTGATTTCATCTCAAGGCCATTCAACCACCATAATGTAGCCATGTCGACCTGCCTCAAAATACTTTTCAGCGCGGTATTTGTCTTCGCCTGTGCGCCCGCACTCTCCGATCAGCCGCCGGCGGACGCCGAAGCGGTTCGCCAGGAATTCGTCGCCGCCATGCAGCGCATCCGTCTGCACCAAGCGGACCTGCCGGAATCAGCGGCACTGCAGAGCTACCTCATACACGACTACCTGGTTGCGGCGAGATTGCGTCGCGACCTCACCTTAAGGCCCGACGAAAGCCTCGACGCCGCGATTGATGCGTTCCTGCATGCCCATACGGGGCAACCCGTGGCGCGTGCGCTGCGGCGGGACTGGCTCACCAGCCTCGCGCAGCGCCGCCGCTGGGATTGGTTCCTGCCTCGTTCCGTCGATGTCAATGATCCGGTGTTGATCTGCGACAGGCTCGAGGCGCGCTTATCCACCAACGATACGAAAGGACTCGCCGCCGCCGCGCTGCTGCGCTGGATTGTGCCGCAGAAGCCGCCTGCCGAATGCACGCGTGTGTTTGCATGGCTTCGACAACAAGGGTTTCTCACCGCGTCCTTGGCGGAGGGGCGCACGCGCGCGGCGCTGTCTGCGGACACGCCGCGCCTGGCGCGCGAATTCGCGGCCGACGTTCCCCTGGGCCGCAGGGCGGCGCTGTTGCAGTGGTCGGATCTTCTGGATTCACCGCGGCCCGCATTGAGTGTGCTTGCCACCCATCCAGCATTGGCCGTCGAACCGGAGGCATTGGCTACCGGGTTCGACAAGCTTTCACGGAGTGAACCCGCCTTTGCATTGGATCTGCTTCCGCGGCTGCTCGCTCGCGATGGCTTGGCGCCGATGCTCCAGGATCGGCTCAAGCGTTCTGCGGCGCTGGGCGCGGCGTACGACCGAGATCCGCGCGCGATGACGGCATTCGACGAACTGCCGCCGGCAGCCGTCGACGGCCAAGTGCAGGAGTGGCGAGCACGCGCGGCATTGTGGAATGGCGACTACGCTCGGGCACTCGCATGGATGGAGCAGATGCCTCCGAGCCTTTCCGCAACGCCCCGTTGGCGGTATTGGCACGCTCGCGCCGTGGCAGCAACCACGGGAGATGATGCCGCCGCGCCGCTGTTCGCTGAGATCGCCGGCCTTCGAGACTTCTATGGCTATCTCGCGGCTGACCGCCTGAAACAACCCTACAATTTGAACGTGCGGCCCTCGGCGCTCGACGCGGCGGCGCAAACTGCGCTCAGCAATCAACCGGGGCTGATTCGCGCGCACGAGCTCTTCGATTGCGACATGACGGAAGATGCGGTCTCGGAGTGGACCGCGGTTCTGGACGGCGCCGATACCGCGCTGAAAGTTCAAGCTGCGCTGCTCGCCTCGCGTTGGGGCTGGTACGCCCAGGCGATTACCACCTTGGCACAGACCGGCGAATTCGATGATGTGACGCTGCGCTACCCACGACCTTACCTGGATGCCGTGAGCGAGGCCGGCAAGCTTGCGCAGTTGCCGCAGGATTGGATACTGGCCGTCATGCGCCAGGAAAGCTTGTTTCGCAAGGACGCGGTATCCCGCGCTGATGCGCGCGGCGTGATGCAATTGGTGCCCTCCACGGCCTCTGCGATCGCCCGCCGCTGGCACTTGTCCTCACCCGGTCGTGACGGCCTGTTTGATCCGGCGATCGCAGTTCCACTGGGAGCCGCTTACCTGCGTGAATTGCTGGATCGCTATGGAGAACAACTCGATGTGAGTCTCGCCGCCTACAACGCAGGTCCGGCGGCCGTCGTGCGATGGCTGCCGCCGAAGTCCATGGACGCCGATGTTTGGATTGAAAACATCCCCTACAACGAAACGCGCGGCTATGTGCAGCACATCCTCGAGCACATCGTAGCCTTTGCCTCGGTGCGCGGTGCGCAAGCGCCGCGACTCGATATCTTGTTGTCCAAGGTGGAACCTGCAACACCGCCCTTGTGATAGCTTTGAGAGCAACCTGAACGGGGATGAATAGATGAAAACAAGAGTAATTCTTTGCGCCGCTATCGTTGCCGGTGCGGCACTGGCCGATGCCGCACTGACGGCTGCTTTTGCCGATACGGTTGTGGTAAGCGCCGATCGGATGATCGACGTGCTGACGGGACGAATCGTAGAGCACCCGCAAATCGCCATTACGGATGGCCGCATTTCCGCCGTGGGCGTTCAAGGATCCGCATTGCCGGCGGGAGCGCGCCGCGTGGATCTTCCGGGCATGACACTACTGCCCGGATTGATTGACATGCATACGCACCTGACTTCGGATCCGCATT
>DASQPK010000181.1:0-16097 GCA_035643995.1 Steroidobacteraceae bacterium
CCCGGCGATGCGCCAACCGCCGAGGCATTGATCAAGAATGCCGACGCCGCCATGCATCACGGCAAGAAGGAGGGGCACGGCCGGCTGGAATTCTTCAAGAAATCGATCAGCACGCGCGCGGCCAAGCACCTGTCCATGGAAGCGGACCTGCGCAAGGCTCTGGAGCGCGGCGAATTCACCTTGAATTATCAGCCGCGATTGGCGGTCGAGGGCATGCGCGTGGAGGCCGTGGAGGCATTGCTGCGATGGCGGCACCCGCAGCGCGGCTTCGTATCGCCTGACGAGTTCATCCCGCTGGCGGAGCAAAGCGGGCTCATTGTCGAGATCGGTGATTGGGTGCTGCGCGAGGCATGCGCCCAGGCGCGCCGCTGGCGCGACGCCGGGAACCACGGCTGGCAGGTTGCCGTGAACGTCTCGGGCGTACAGTTTCGCGACGGCAGTTTGGTGGAGCGCGTGTCGCGCGCCATCCATGCCGCCGGGATCGAGCCCCGCTCGATTGAACTCGAGTTCACCGAGGGCGCACTCATCGAATATTCCGCCGTGGTGAGCAAGGCCGTCAAAGCACTGAAGGAGCTGGGGGTCGCGACTGCGCTGGATGATTTTGGGACCGGGTATAGTTCCTTGTCCTACCTGCGGCATTTTCCCATCGACACCCTGAAGATCGATCGGGTATTCGTGCGCGACATCGTCTCCAAGGTCGGCAGCAACACGCCGCTGGTCGATGCCATCATCGCCATGGCCAAGAGTCTAGGATTGTCTACGGTGGCAGAGGGCGTGGAAACCGAAGCACAGTGGCACTATCTCAAATCCCGGCACGCGAATCAGGTTCAGGGGTTTCTATTTTGCCGGCCGCTCGCCATCGATGATTTGGAGCGCTGGTACGCCGAATGGCAGCACTCCCCTCAAGCGCAGTCCGCCAGCGTGGCGTGAACTTCCTTGCGCCTACGGCGGGTTGGTTCGACGCCAAACCACTTCGCCCGCGGCGCCGCGCGCCAGCACACGCGCGATCACGAATAGAAGATCCGACAGCCGATTCAAGTATTTGAGCGCCTCGGGGGAGACGCTTTCGACGCGTGCCAGTGACCAGCAGCGCCGCTCCGCGCGGCGGCAGATGGCGCGAGCGAGATGACAGGCGGCTGCGGCCTGGCCGCCGCCCGGCAGGATGAACTCCTTGAGCGGAGGCAGTTCCTCGTTGAAGCCGTCCAATTCTTTTTCGAGCCGCTCTATCTGCGCCGCCTTGATCATGACATGACCGGGAATGCACAGTTCGCCGCCGAGATCGAACAAGTCGTGCTGTATGTCGGTCAAGCATTGCGTGATGCGCGGCGGCAGCGCAAGGCTGCTCAAGACGACGCCCACCGCACTGTTGGTTTCATCAACCGTGCCATAGGCCTCGACGCGCGGGCTGTCTTTGGGCACACGCGTGCCATCGCCGAGGCCCGTACTGCCATCATCGCCCGTGCGCGTATAGATTCTGCTAAGCCGATTGCCCATGGTTTTCAAGCGCCTCGATGATGCGACGGTAGCGCAACGTTTGCTATGGTAGCGCTATGAACCACTCACCGGAACTTCAGGCGGCGCTGGATGCGGCGGAGCAGGCCGCGGCCATCGCCCGCAGCTTGTACCAGCACAATATCGAGGTTCGCATCAAGGCTGACAAATCGCCGGTCACCGAGGCCGATGTGCGCTGTGAATTGGCGATTCGGGAAATCATCGAGGCGCGCTTTCCAAAGCACGGTTTTTATGGCGAGGAAACCGGGTTTCATCGCGAAGATGCCGAATATCTGTGGGTGGTCGATCCCATTGACGGCACCAAGGCCTTCGTGCGCGAGTACGCCATGTTTTCCACGCAAATTGCCTTGATGCACAATGGCGAGCTCGTACTGGGAGTGTCGAGCGCGCCGATCTATGGCGAAGTTGCCTATGCGGAGCGCGGGCGGGGCGCCTACCTCAACGGCAAGCCGATCGCCGTCAGCAGCGTAGCCACGATTGAGTCGGCGCATCTGTCCGTCGGCAATATGAAGAGCCTTGCCACCGGCCCGCAATGGACACGCTACGGCGCGATGATTGCGCAGGCCAACCGTATACGCGGCTACGGTGACTTTCTGCACTATCATTTGCTGGCGTCCGGGAAAATCGATGCGGTCATCGAGACCGACATCAATATTCTGGATATCGCCGCGTGCGTGGCCATCATCAGGGAGGCCGGAGGCCGTTGCACGGAATTGAACGGCGCACCGATTACGCTCAAATCGAGCACCGTGTTGGCGAGCAACGGACCGATGCACCACCCGGTATTGGCAGCATTGGGCTGATTGGCAGCGCTGGACCAATTGACCGCGTTGGAGTAATGACGGCGTTGGAGTGATGACGCAGTCGGGTTGATGACGGCGTTGGACTAATGACGGCGTTGGACGCGTTGGGCTAATCGGCGGCTGATAGCTGAGTGTCAATTCGCGTGCTGCGGCCAGCGTATTTCAAGCGCTGTGGCGGGGCCGATGACCACTTCATCCAAGCTCTCTGCCTGCTGCCACCGGTCGACCTTGAGCATCCGCCGTCCCGCCATCAGCTCCGCGGCACGCTGCGGATAGAGTGGTACTTGGTCAGGATCGCCATAGCCATCGGGAAAACGCGGCGCATTGGTGCCGGGCAGGTATTTGTCGCTGGCGCCCACCGTGTGGAGCATTTCATGAGCAATCACAACGGCGTTCTCGCCGGTCATTTCAGGCGCCGCGAAGGCGTAGACCACCCCGATGAGACCCTTGGCGAGTCCCAAGGAATGCGGAACCACGGGAGTCAGCGCAGGATCATGGAAGAGCACGAAAATGCGAATGTCTTCCGGCTCGTTCACGCGTCCGCTGGCGCGCCACGCCCAGTAACGCAGCTTCAGGCTCCACAGCGCGGTCGCAAGAACGCCCGCGGTCGGGCGTAGCGGTGGCTGATCGTGCAGCTGCGCTCTAAGCCTGGTCTTGATGGGCGCATGTGTCCTTAAGTGATATCGCTCAGCCTCGCGCATGAAGAACACGTCGATGGGTTGGAAACTGGCGGCGTCGAGCGCAGCGACGTACTGCGAGGTAACGGTACTGTCATCCGCCGCAATGGGATAAATGGCGACGTATAACGGCTCACGCCAGCGCGTGCTGCGATACCGGTCCTGCCAGGTGGTCAGCGCCACGGTGAGAAGCACCAGCAGCAAGATGAGCACGCGCAACATCTTGAATCCGCCGCGGCTCATGTGGCTTGGCAAAAATACTGATTAATTTCAACAGCTTATATAAAAATACGCCGTCTCCTAGTCTAGCCGCCCCCCCGATCTACCGCAAGGCACCGCCGGGCCGCCGCGCCGATCTACCGCAAGGCACCACCGGGCCGCCGGGCCGGCATCGACCGCAAGCGCCGGTCGAGATTCTGTCTGCATCACGCCAACACCTAAGCCCTGACCGCTATACTTCGCTGATGACTATTTGGGGCTAGAATTACGAGGAAACATGGAGCCGACCGATACTTCAAAACCTGATTACTTCCATCGGGTTGTCGATTGCCAGTGGGCCTGCCCTGCGCACACCGACGTCCCTGAGTACATTCGCCTGATCGCGCAGGGTGAGTTCACCGAAGCGTACATGGTGAATCGGGAATCGAATGTCTTCCCGGGAATCTTGGGAAGGGTTTGCGACCGGCCTTGCGAGCCTGCCTGCCGCCGCGGCCGCATCGAAGAGAAGCCGGTTGCGATCTGTCGACTGAAGCGTGTCGCTTCCGACAATCGAGACGATATCACCGCGCTCTTGCCCAAGGTGCCGCGAGAGAAAAACGGCAAGCGCATTGCCTGCATAGGCGCAGGTCCCGCGTCGCTGACGGTTGCCAATGACTTGTTGCCGTTGGGATATGACATCACGATTTTCGAGCAATATGGGGTGCCCGGCGGATTGATGCGCACCAACATTCCGGCGTTCAGGCTTCCGGCCAAGGTTCTCGACGAAGAAATCGGCTACATCGTCGATATGGGCGCCGACCTGCGCCTCAATTCACCCATCAAGAGCATGAAGCAGCTGCTCGATGCGGAAGAATACGATGCCGTGTTCGTCGGCTCCGGCGCGCCCAAGGGCAAGGAGCTCGAGCTGCCCGGCCGCCACGATACCGACCGCATTCATATCGGGATCACCTGGCTCGAATCCATCGCGTTCGGCCACATCGACAAGGTCGGCGAGAAGGTTTTGATCATCGGTGTCGGCAATACCGCCATGGATTGCTGCCGCAGTTCCCTGCGGCTGGGCGCGAAAAACGTGAAGGTCATGGCGCGCAAGCCGCGTCAATTCTTCAAGGCTTCCGAATGGGAGCTCGAAGACGCCGAGGCCGAAAAGGTCGAAATCGTCATCAACCACGCGCCCAAGTGCTTCGTCATCGAGGGCGGCCGGCTGATCGGCATGAGGTTCGAGAAATTGGAATACGACATCGAGAACGGCGACATCAAAGCGACCCGTTCGTTGGGCGATGTGTTCTTCCCCTGCGATGATGTCATTCTGGCCATCGGCCAGGAGAACGCCTTTCCCTGGATCGAGCAAGGGATCGGCATCGAACTCGACAAATGGCATGTACCCAAAGTCAACGCGATCACGTTTCAATCAACCCGCTCGGAAGTGTTCTTCGGCGGCGACGCCGCCTTCGGTCCGAAAAACATCATCTGGTCGGTGGAGCATGGGCACCAGGCCGCGATATCGATTCACAAGTTCTGCCACGATGAACCGATCGAGGAGCGCATGGCCCGAGGCGTGACGCTGTCCAGCCGCAAAATGGGCATGCACGAGTGGGCCTACAAGAACGAATACAACGGCGTGGAGCGGCGTTTGGTGCCGCATGTGGGACTCGTCGAGCGCTTCAAGAAGATCAACATCGAAGTGGAGCTGGGATTCAGCGCCGAAGAGGCGGCGCTGGAAGTGCAGCGCTGCCTGAACTGCGATGTGCAGACCGTATTCGCCGCGAAACTGTGCATCGAATGCGACGCCTGCATCGACATTTGTCCGGTGGATTGCCTCACCATTACGCCGAACGGCCCGGAGCCGGAGCTGCGTGCCCGCTTGACGGCACCGGCCACGAATCCGACCCAGGCGCTGTACGTGTCGGCCGCGTTGCCGCAAACCGCGCGCGTCATGGTGAAGGATGAGGACGTGTGCGTGCACTGCGGACTGTGCGCCGAACGCTGTCCGACGGCGGCGTGGGACATGCAGAAATCAACCATCCGCATTCCGCTCGCCGTCGATGAGGAGGTTCGAGCATGCCCAGCTTGATTGCCGAGGCCAACCGCGTAAACGATTTCGTGGTGAAGTTCGCGAACGTGAACGGCACCGGTTCCGCCAGCGCCAATTCACTGATCATGAAAGCCATCTTTCGCATGGGTGTGCCGGTCACCGGCAAGAATTATTTCCCGTCGAATATTCAGGGCCTGCCGACGTGGTATGAGATCCGTGTGACCCGCGATGGTTACGCCGCGCGCGCCAGCCATGTCGATATCATGGTTGCAATGAACGCGGAAACCTACTCCAAGGATATTCGCGAACTGCGTTCCGGCGGATATTTGATCTATGACTCGACCTGGCCGCGCAGCGCGCTCTTGGAGCGCGGCGACATCAGCGTGGTCCCCGTGCCGCTCGCCAAGCTCGTGAACGAAAATTTCGACGGCGTGCGCAATCGGATTCTCTTGAAGAACATCGCTTATGCCGGCGTGCTGGCCGCGCTGCTCGATGTCGATCTCGATGTGATCAGCGGCTTGCTGAGCGAGAGCTACGGCAAGAAGCCCAAATTGCTCGATTCGAATACCAAGGCCCTGCGGCTCGGGTACGACTACGTCAAGAAAGAATTGAGCTCGCCGCTGCCGCTGCGCGTCGAGCACATGGAGAAGACCCGCGGCCATATCATGATGGACGGCAATACCGCGGCCGGCCTGGGCTGCGTCTACGCGGGCGCGACCGTGGGTGCGTGGTATCCGATCACGCCCTCGACGTCGTTGATGGACGCCTTCAAAGGCTTTTGCGAGCGCTATCGCGTCGATCCGCAAACCGGAGAACGCAATTTCGCCATCTTGCAGGCGGAAGACGAATTGGCTGCCGTAGGCATGGTGCTCGGCGCCTCGTGGAACGGCGCGCGCGCCTTTACGCCCACCAGCGGTCCGGGCATTTCCTTGATGAATGAATTCATCGGATTGGCGTATTACGCCGAAGTGCCCTGCGTGATCTTCGATGTGCAACGCGTGGGACCTTCGACCGGCATGCCGACGCGCACGCAGCAGGGCGACATCATGCTCTGTGCATACGCATCGCATGGCGATACGCGCCACGTGCTGCTGTTTCCGGCCAACCCGGAAGAATGCTTCTACATGGCCGCGCAGGCCTTCGATATTGCCGAACGTCTGCAGACGCCGGTGTTCGTGATGTCCGATCTCGACATCGGCATGAACGATTGGATGTGTCCGGACCTCAAATGGGACGATGCCTACAAGCCGGATCGCGGCAAGGTTCTGTCGAAGCAGGATCTGGACGGCATGGAGAAATTCTACCGCTACCTGGATCGCGACGATGATGCGATTCCGTACCGCACCTTGCCGGGCATGAGTGCCAAGGGCGCCTACTTTACGCGCGGCTCGGGCCATAACCAGTACGGCGGGTACACGGAAGATTCCGCCGAGTATCAGGTGGTGCTCGACCGCTTGAGGCGCAAATTCGCCAATGCGCCGAAGTACCTTCCGAAACCGGTCTTGATCGGCAAGGGCAGCCACGCCGTCGGCATCGTGAGCATCGGCAGTTGCGACGGCGCCATCCGCGAGGCGCTCGATGTTCTCAAGCACCAGAAAATCGAAGTGGATTATCTGCGCGTGAAGTCATTTCCGTTCAACATCGATGTGGAGGCGTTTTTGAAGGCGCACACCACGATTTTCGTCGTGGAACAAAATCGCGACGCGCAGCTGAAATCCCTGCTGACGCTGGAAACCGCCGTCGAGAAATCCAAACTGTTTTCCATCTTGAGCTATAGCGGCCTGCCGATTTCAGCTCAACCCATCGTCGATGAGATCCGGGCCAAGCTCGCGGAAGCGCCGCGACTGGCCGTGGTTCCGCGCTGATAACAAGGCTTTTATGTCATACATCAACAAACCCAAAGTCGCCCACCCCTCGCTGCCCACCAATTCATTGGGCCTGACGCGGCGCCAATATGAAGGCAGCATGTCGACGTTGTGCGCCGGCTGCGGCCACGATTCGGTGACGGCCGCCATCGTCGAGGCATGCTGGGGGCTGTCGATGCAGCCGGAGCAATTGGTCAAGCTGTCCGGCATCGGCTGCTCATCGAAAACCACGGCGTATTTCGTGAGCGGCGCGCACGGATTCAATTCCGTCCACGGGCGCATGCCGTCGATTGCCAGCGGCGCGAATGCCGCCAATCGCGGACTCACCTATGTGGGGGTATCGGGTGACGGTGATTCGCTCTCGATCGGCATCGGTCAATTGGTGCATGTCATCAGGCGCAATGTGAACATGCTGTATTTGATCGAAAACAACGGCGTCTACGGCTTGACCAAGGGCCAGTTTTCCGCCTCCGCGGATATCGGCACCAAGGCGAAGCGCGGCGAGACCAATTCATCGCCGCCGATCGATCCGGTGCTGCTGGCGCTGACCCTGGGCGCGACGTTCGTTGCGCGCAGCTTCTCCGGCGACAAGGCGCAGCTCGTACCGCTGATTCAAGCGGGCATGCGCCACAATGGCTTCGCCTTGATCGATGTCCTCTCACCCTGCGTGACATTCAACGATCACGAGGGGTCGACCAAGAGCTACGGATTCACCCGCGAGCATTATCACGCGGCGGTGGAGGCGGATTTCGTGCCGCGGGCCGAGGAAATCGCCGTGGATTATCCGGCCGGCGAGTCGATCCCCGTCAGCTTGCACGACGGCAGCAGGGTGGTGCTGCGCAAGCTCGATCCGTCCTACGACCCGACCGATCGCAGCGCCGCTTACAACTACATCGAAAACAAGCTCAAGCAGAATGAGTACGTGACGGGACTCATCCACATCGATGAAGCGGATAACACCGAGTTTCACAACTTGAACGGCACCCCAAAGGCGCCGCTCAACAGCATCCCGTTCGAAAAACTTTCGCCCGGCAGCGCGGCGCTCGACAAGCTGATGGGACGCTACCGGTAGCAACGGCGGGTCGACCCCCGGCGCCCCAATCGAGACTACTGGCGCCGCAAATGCGTGGCCGCTAGAAATAGGCGGGCCGGCTCGCCCAACATTTCATAGATCGCCATATAGGAGCGCGTCAGCGCTTCGAGGTTCGGCAGCCAGCGCAGCACGCCGAAATCCCGATCGGCCAGGATGCCGACGGGCGCCGGGAGGACCTCGAGACCCGCTGCCGTGAACTCTTGCACGCCGCGCCACATGTGAGTTGCACGCGTCACCAGAACGATGCGCTGCACGCCGTCGGCTTTGAGAAGCCGCGCCGAATTGCGCGCATTTTGAAAGGTGTCATAGGCGGAAGCGTCGGTCCAACGCGCCTCGACGCCGAAATTCCGTTTGAGCGTGTCGTGCATGGCGTGGGCCTCGAGGGAGAACCCGGTGACGAGAACGGGCAGGCCGGTCTTCTGCGCGAGGTACGCGCCGTAACTCACTCTCTCCAGCAACAGGGGCTCCGCGGCCGGGCCCGCGTATTCGGGCGCAAGCGCACGCTGCCCGCCGCCGCCCAAGATCACAATCGCCTGGGCATTCGCGGCCAGTTGCAGATCCAACGGCGGGTAGCGTTCGACCAGGCGCGTGATGCCGTCGGCCACGATGGGAGTCGATAAGAGCCATAACGAGCCGATGCCCGCCATCAGGCAAATGCGCGCCAGCACCGGTCGACGGGTGATCAGCAGCAGGCCGAGCAGCGCCAACAAGAGTGGGCCGGCGGGCGGCAGAACGAGGTCCTTGAGCAGCGTCTTGAGTAGAAATAGCAAAAACAATGAGCGGCTCCTCGGTGCCGTACGGCCTTGATAGTTAACATATTGTAATTCGAGCTGGGAGCCGGATCACGGCGCCGCGCGCCCAGTACTATAACCTCTGCCACAGCTGCCCTTGATCGAAGAAGCAGCGCCTGCATCAACTAGCGTGTCTGTCGCCCGTTAAACGGCGACAGACACGCCAATTCTCCCGGAAGTGAAACCGCTTCGGGAAAGTGTCAATATCCGCCGATGCAAAAACTGAACGTCGGCGCCGCTGTTCTCGCGCTCGGTCTTGGCGTCGGCGGCAGCCACGCCTTTGCACAAGCTGCACCCACGATGCAAACCTGCGAAGCGACGCCGCAGCCTGCCTTTTGCAGCGCGGTTCGCGGCGTGCGCTCGGAAGGGTGGCCTGCGCAGAGCCGCTCCGAGGTGATGGCGCAACATGGGATGGTGGTGACGAGTCAACCGCTGGCTGCGCAGGCGGGATTACAGATCCTGCAGCACGGCGGCAATGCGATCGATGCCGCCGTGGCGACCGCCGCCATGCTCAACCTAATGGAACCCATGATGGTGGGCATGGGCGGGGATCTGTTTGCCGTCATCTACATCGCCAAAGAACGGAAAGTTTATGTGCTGAATGCGAGCGGAATGGCTCCTACGGGCGCTACCGTCGAGCGCTACAACAAACTGGGTTACGCCTGGAATCCGAAGAATTGGGGGCCGGGCTCCGGCATGCCGGCGCACGGAATATTGACCGTCACGGTGCCCGGCGCGCTATGGGGTTGGCAGGCCGCGCTCAAGCGCTTCGGCAAGCTGACGTTCAAAGAAGTATTGGAGCCCGCGGCCCGGTATGCACAAAACGGCTTTCCGATATCCGAGCGTATTGCACATGACTGGCGCCTTCCCGATGCGCAGCCTTTGGAGGCTTGCTGTACTTCAGCGGATCCGGACTCCATCAAGACGTGGTACGTAAACGGTGTGCCGCCGCAGCCCGGGCAGGTGTTCAAAAACACCGAGCTCGCGCGCACCTTTCGGCTGCTGCAGACGCAGGGAAGCGACGCCTTTTACAAAGGCGAGATCGCCCGGGCCATTGTCGCGAAGTCGCAGGCTCTCGGTGGAACGATGACCCTCGAGGATCTGGCGAACTACAAGGGGCAATGGATGGAGCCGGCCCACACCCAGTATCATGGCTACGACATTCTTGAATTGCCGCCGCCGGCGCAAGCTTGGGCTGCGAATGAGATCCTCAACATTCTGCAAGCCTGCGTGCCGCAGTGGACTCCCGGACAGACCCTTGCATCGCTGGGCCCCGCGAGTCCCGAGTATTGGCACTTGCTGGTCGAGGCGAAGAAGCTCGCCTACGCCGACCTCTATCAGTACAACGCCGATCCCGATTTCGCCGCGGTGCCGCTGGCAAAATTGCTGTCTGAATCCCACGCGGCCTCGCTTTGCAAAAAGGTGAATCCGCAGCGTGCCTCCACGCCGGGCCCCGAGGGGAATTTTCCGATGGCAGGCGACACCATCGTGCTGTCGGCCGCGGATAGCGAAGGCAACATGGTCTCTTGGGTGAACAGCAACTTCAGCGCCTTCGGCTCGGGCATCACGGTTCCGGGCTATGGGTTCATATTGCACAACCGCGGTGCGCTGTTCACGCTCAATCCGCAAAGTCCGAATATCATCAAGCCGCACAAGAGGCCGTTCAACACCTTGTCCGCAGGCTTCGTGATGCATGGCGGGCAGCCGCTGATGACGGTGACGCTGATGGGCGGCGATATGCAAGCGCAAGGACACGCGCAGACGTTGGTCGACATTCTGGATCTCGGCGCCAACCCACAGGCCTCCGCCGACATGGCGAGATTTCGGCATTCGCAGGTGTCGAATACGCTGAGCCTGGAGACGCCCCTGTATGATCTGGTCGGCGAGAAGCTGACGGCGATGGGGCACACGGTGCGAGCCGTCAGCGGCGAGGATGTGGGCGGCGTCCAAGTCATCATGTTGGCCGACCCAGGAGCTGCTCGGACTGAGGAAGCGGGCTCTGCCAAACGCGTTACCGGCTACTACCGATCCGGATCCGATTTTCGGAAAGACGGACAAGCCGTGGGTTGGTGAATAACTATAATATAATCAAAGCGTTTCACGCACAGATAGCATTTGAAAGTAGCAGGATTTGACTACGTAATAAATGAGTATAAAATACGGGTCCTGGTCTAGCGTCCAACGAGGATTCATATGGCTGCTCCCACTAAGGTTCGTCTAAACGCGGATCTCTCGCCTGATGTCGCCAATGCATTAAAGAAATTGGCTGCAATGCAAGACGTCAGTCTTACGGAAGCCCTAAGCCGAGCCATTAGCACCGAAGCAACCCTCGCGGACAAACGCCGCAAGGGCGGAAAGGTGCTCGTGGAAGAAGGCGGCGCCCTTAAGGAATTGATCTTCACGCGTTGACCTCGGTGCGGACTGAACGCAAAGGGAGGCGCGTATAAATCATGGAAGACCAGAACAGGGAAGTCTTGGATGCCACGGTTCCCGACCCCGACCAGCCGGCACCGGGTTTCAATTCGCCGAAAATCAAAGCCTACGATCCGGATGAATTCAGGGATCAGGCGCGAAAGCGCATCACGTATTGGTTACTGGGGCTGTTGACGCTGCTGGTGACTTACGCGTTTGGCGGCCTTTTTCTGATCGAGAACAAACCGTCGTTCGAGCACTTGAAGAGCCTGGTTGAAATGCTTTTGGGCCCCCTCATCGCCTTGGTTTCTGCGGCAACGGGATTTTATTTCGGCGCGCAGTCCAGCAAAAAGAAAGAGGAATCCTAGCGCCACGCCGGGGAATACCTGTGGAAATGCGGCCAAATCTAAATCGCAAGAAAGCGGCTGTCGCCGTCCACACAACGAGTTCGCGTCATCTTGCGAATCTCAATTCGCTGCGGGACTCTGGATGTTGCGCACCATCTTCAAGACCATTGTTCGAGGAAGAAAGGGGGCAATCCTAACGGTTCGGGAATTGCCCTTACCGGTAATGACGATTCTTTGGTTCCTGACAAAACCCGCGTAGCCGGCCTCGGCCACAGGCATCGATTCCATCACCGCCGCGGTCTTGCCAAGACGCGTGGCACCCGTCCCTGCGCGCTCGCGAAATTTGCTCTTGGTTGGGCCGGGGCAAAGACAACTGACATGCACACCCGTACCGCGCGCCTCCTCCCAGAGCGCTTCGGAAAACGACAAGACGAACGCCTTGGACGCGTAGTAAACCGCCATCAGCGGGCCCGGCACGAAGGCGGCAATGGAGGCGACATTCAAAATGCCGCCGCGTTTTCGCGCGAGCATCTGGGGCCAATAGATATGAGTCAATTCCACCAGCGCGCGATCGTTCAGGTCGATCATGCCGAGTTGCGACTGGGCGGCCGAGCCGGCGAAGGCTCCCGCCATCCCAAAGCCGGCATTGTTGACCAGCACGTCGACTGAGAGTCCTGCCGCTTTGATCGCCTCCGCCAGGCGGTGTCCGCCGCCTGGCTGGGCCAAATCCACCGAAAATACAGTGGCCTTTACACCGTGGCTTGCCGACAGCCGCGCGGCGACATCGCGCAACGCCGCTTCGCTGCGTGCGGCGAGGATCAGGTCGTAACCATCCTTTGCAAAGCGTTCCGCGAGATCTACGCCGATCCCCATTGATGCGCCGGTTACCAGCGCAGTCTGGCCTGCGCCCGGTCTTTCATTTGCCATGGCTATGCTCCCCGCGTTATGCCGGCTATTGCCGGTGGTTTTGGCAAGTTTCGCGCCTTTCATCGGCGGTGTCGAATGGACAACTGATCCGACGCATCGCGGTGCTTCGTTGCACTGCGATCGCAACGAACCAAATGCTCTTGCGGTACCTCGCCACAACCACGCTCCGGATGTCAGGCGATTTTTCCGTGATCTTCGACGGGCCGGAGGTAACCGGGCTGTCTCATGTGAGCACTCACGGACACAACTATAGCCGGGGAGCAAACATGCAACGTTCAAATCGTCGAACCAACGCATCCATACTTAAGCGCCGGTGGTTATCTGGCGCTGCATGCACCTTACTGATGGCGACCTTAAGCGCCTGCGGCGGCGGGTCGATGTCATCGATGTCATCGATGTCGCCTCCGACATCAACGGCGCCTCCGCCCGCGGCGCCACCGCCACCGCCACCGCCGCCGGCTGCCACGACCTCGTCCTGTTCCGCCTCAAGCTGCGGAATGGCGATGATGACCATCACCGACGCTGCGGGCGACTTTCTCGCCTATAAAGTCAAATTGGTTTCATTGCAGCTCAAGAAGTCCGACGGCACGCTGGTAGAAACGCTGCCGGCGAGCACAACGGTCGACTTCGCGCAGCTCATCGATCTGTCCGAGATCTTGAGCGCACGGCAAATCCCTCCCGGTGACTACGTGGCCGCGCAGGTCACGGTCGATTTTACCGGCGCCACCATCATGGTGGATGACGGTACGGGCACCGGCGTCGCGGTGAAGCCCGTGGACTCCAGCGGTGCGGCGCTTGGTCAATTGCAGTTGATGGTGCAGCTCGACAACAAGAACGATCTCAAAATCAACGCGGCAAAAGCGTCTCGCATCGCCTTCGACTTCAATCTGTTGGCGTCCAATATGGTCGACTTGACCGCGAAGACGGACACCGTGAGTCCGACGCTCGTGGCGAGTGTCGTTCCCATCGACAACAAGCAGATTCGGGTGCGCGGCGAGATCTCAGCCGTGGACGCGGCGAACAGCGACTACACCATCAACGTGGATCCGTTCCACGATAACGACGGCAACAAGCTCAGTCCGCTGGTGGTTCATACCACGGACTCCACGACATTCGAAATCAACGGCAAGCCTTTCGCGGGTGCTGCGGGATTGGCGCAGCTCGCAACTCTGCCGGCCGATACCATTGCGGTGGCATTCGGCAATTTGCAGGCCGGCGATCAGACCTTTACCGCAACCTCGGTTCTCGCCGGCAGCAGTGCCGAGGGGGGTGGATTTGACCACGTCGTGGGCAATGTCGTTGCCCGGAATGGCAACACATTGACGATTCACGGCGCCCGAATGGATGGCCATGGCGGCGGCGATAACGATGACGATGAATTCATCGCCGGCAACTCTACGGTGAATGTTGCCGCGGCCACGGCCGTTACGGCCGACGGACAGTCCTCGGCGACGCCCGCGCACACCATCGCGGAAATCTCGGTGGGGTCACTCATTGACGCCTTCGGCACCGCAACCAAGGACAACTCCGGCAAGGTCACCTTGGACGCAAGCGCGGGCCGAGTGCGGCTGGACCTTACACGCGTGCAGGGCTCGCTGCGCGGCAGCGCAACCGGAGATATCACGCTCAACTTGAAATCGATCGATCGCCAGCCGATTTCACTGTTCAGCTTTACGGGCACCGGTTCTGGCGTTGACACCGATCCAACCAAGTACGTGGTAGCCACCGGCGCCCTGAACGTCAGTTCGTTCTCCGTGGGTGAGTTGGTGTTGAGCATCGGCTTCGTCAACCCATTCGGCAAGGCTCCGCCGGACTTCAACGCGGTCACGGTCGCCGGCGTCGCGATGGGGGGCAACGACAATTGCGACAACAACAATTGCATGTGCCCTGACAACAGCGGCAGCGGCGACGGCAATGACAATTGCGTGTGCAACGGCAGCAGCGGCGGCAGCGGCAGCAACAATTGCATGTGCAACGGCGATGGTATGAACGACGGCAGCGGCAATTGCATGTGCAGCGGCGACGGTATGAACGACGGCAACGGCAGTTGCATGTGCAACGGCGATGGTAATGGTGACGGCAGCGGCAGTGGCGACAACAACTGCCCCAACAATGGCGCCAACGGCGCGGCAAGCGCGGAATTGGATATCGACTGGGGCAATTCCGGCACCGCCAAGCCGTTCAAGTCGCTCACCGCGAGCGCACTGGATCTGGATGTCACCAATGGCAGCATCGGCAGCAATCATGAAATCGAGACGAATCCGCAGAATATCGATCTGAAGTCACTGGCCACGGATGTGTCGATCATGGGAGCCGGCTCCGGCATGACGCTGTTCTCGATTACCGGACAGCACGGCCGAGAGACTCGCAATTTCGGTTCGTTTGCTGATTTTGAAGCGGCACTGGCCGCGGATCTTGACGGCACCACGACGGCGCTGCGATTGACTGCGGAAGGCATGTACGATGCCGCAAGCAACACCTTCACGGCACAACGCATCACCATCTTGCTCAGCAATTGACACTTGAGTGCAGGGAGCCCGACGGCGGGCTCCCTGCGGCGGATCAGCGCCCACTGCGCTCAGGCGGGCGTCAAGCGGCCATCAGCTTCTCCAATATATTCAATAATGACCCCTGCCAAAACCGCTACTCAGCGCAGCTGAGATTGACTGACTGTTTCGCCAGTTCACGAAGGCGCCGCTGCATGTAGCGGCCCTGCTCCGGCGAATACTGTTTTTTGAGTCCGCCCTGTATCTCGCGCTGCTCAGCCTCTATTGGGACGCACGCGGGGTTGTCCTCCGCTTCGGCAGGAAGAACGACGTTCGAGGCGCGCGAGGCAATGGCCAACGTGTATCCCGATGCAGCCGGTGGGGTGGTGAGCGCGGTCTGCAAGGCACTTGCGGCGCCCTGCGCGGGCGCAGCGACATCCACGGGAACCGTCGCTGCCTGTGTCGGGTGATCCAACGCCGCGGCGGCGATCAGCCGGTTTTGGTCGCGGACGCTGATAAAGGCATCGGGCGAAGCGCGTTGATAGCCGCTGAGCACTTTGTAAGCGATGCCGGCCGCTCCGGCCAACAGCAGAGCCGCACCCAAAATCGGCCGCAGCCACGGACTCATCCGCTCACCCCGTTGGTTAGTCTCCGAGCGATTGCCAGACGTACACAGTCGAGCATTATGCCTGCCTATGCCCGCCAAAACGCGCCTCCGAAGGAAATTCAGTGACCGGTGCTCCGGCCGGTTCCATTGTCTTCGTCGACGGTGTACAAAAGGCCAAGTTGCGCACTGTTGGGAACAGGTCGCGATTAGCGTTACACGGGGGTTGTATGGAATTGCAGATCAACGATCAGACAGTGTCCGTCTCCGCTGAGCCCACATTGCCGCTGCTCTGGGTTCTGCGCGATCTGCTGGGGATGACGGGCACC
>DASQPK010000182.1:0-11350 GCA_035643995.1 Steroidobacteraceae bacterium
CGCGCGCGCGGCATTGCGGGTGCGGAACAAGCTTGGGCGCCGTAGCAAATCGAAATAAGCGCGATCGGCGCGCTTCTCTCCCATCATCAAGCGCCTCGCGGGCCGGGGCAGATTGTGCTGCGCGCAGACGCCGCTGAGCACCGCGAAGTCCGTTTGGCTCTCGCGCTCCAGCACGTAGCACACCGGCCGCGGTCTCGAGGCGGTCGCCGCGACGGCGTCATCGGGCTTGATGGTGGCGCGCACCCACAAGCCTAAAAGCTTGCGCACGCTCCATCGCCACGCCTGGCCCAAGCCGACAAAAGGATTCATGGTCGTCTAGCTGTCAGGGACGGTTATCGCCGCTTTTATCGCCGGTTTGATTCTCGATCTCTTTGCGCGTCTTTTCCGCATTCTCGTCGACCGTTTTCTGCACCTCGCGCGCCCGATCGACTTGACGCGTCAGCGGATCGAAGACGGTCTTCGCGGGCGGCGGCGGCGGTTCCGGTGAAGAACAGGCCGCAATGAACAAAACCGACAGCGCCATTGTCGAATACTTAACGTAACCCATGAAGCACCCAGAGGTTGCCGGCCGGTAAGGAGCTTGAGTGTACAATACGCGCATGTCCCGCTTTGCATTCCTCTTGAGTCTGGCCGCGATGGCGAACGCGGCCATGGCCGCGCCGGTCGATATCGACACCGCGGCGCAGCTCTATCAGGCCGCCGCCATCCGCGAGCAAGTGCGCGCCACCCTGGGCTCAATGCCGGCGCAAATTCGCAAGCTGTTCCAGGGAAATACCTCCGCGCCGCTGTCCGACACGCAACTTGCCGCCGTCAACGTTGCCGCGATCCGCGCATTTCGGATCGACGTGTTCGAAGCACCCGCCTTGAGCGCGTTCGCGTCGAGTCTCGACGCCGACACGGTGAAGAAAGCCGAAGCGTTTCTCGCCGGCGACGCAGGCAAGCGGTGGGTGGCCGCCGATCTCGGTCTGGCCTCACTCAGCGATGCGGACGCCGACAAGATCATGAATGGCGACATGGCTGCGCCATCCACACCGCAGCGCAATGTCCTGTTCGAAAAATTGGAACGCGCCGAGCGCTCTTCCGAATCCACGATTCAGATACTCTTGACCATGGGTACCGCGGTGGCATTGGGAACAGCGGTCGGCTCCGGCTTGGATCCCGGACCTGTCGAAGAACGCGCCCGTAAATCCGGCGAATCAAGTCGCCAGACGCTGGAAAACGATATGCGCGAGCCCATGCGCCGCTACATTGCCTATGGCTATCGCGACTTGAGCGATGCGGACTTGAAGCACGTCTTGTCTTTTCTGCAGTCCACGGCGGGCAAGCAGTATATCTCTGCCTACATGGCTTCATTGGATGCAGGCTTTCATGCCATGGGCAGGCGCTGCGGCGAACAATTGGGCGAAAGCTTGCGGGAATTGGCGATGGCGCAACTGGCCACTGAACGCGCGGATGGCGAGCCGCCCGCCGTGGTCAAGCCGCGCCCATGAGCGAGGCTAGAAAATCTCGCAGCAGGACGCAGATCGCCCCGATCCGATCTTCCAATCGATGATCGGAATCCAGCACGTGGAGGGTTGCCCGATGCTCGCGGGCCCAGCGGATGCTGTTTTCAACCGGCACCACAGCATCGCGCCAGCCGTGCACGATGGCAGTGGGGGCGGCGACGTCTTGCGGCGTAGATTCTTCGAATCCGGGCATGTAGAAGGCCGGCGCCAGCAGGAATAAGGCGCGAGGCGCCAAGCGCGCGGCCGCGGCGGCAGACACATGCCCCCCCATACTCGAGCCTACGAGCACCAGCGGCCCTTTGAGTTCAGCGCCGACTTGGACCAGTTTTTCAACCCGCCGGTCCGGGTCGACCATGCCGCGGTAATCCACCGATTCCACGCCCAGATTCAGATCGCGCACCACCGCGGCCAACCTCAAGATTTTGCCTCCCCAGGGGCCGCTTTCCTTGCCGTGCGAAAACACCACGGTATTGACGGTTCGACTCAAGAATTACCCCTTCGCGGCCGTTACAGACGTATGGCATTGGATGAAGAACAGTCGAGCGTCGCGCACGAAATGCACCGCGCCATCGACTGGCTGCGCCAGTGCGCCGACCTCGCCGGTGTGGACCCTGGTGCGCTCGAGGCGTTAGGCGCAGCTGCCGTGCATTTCTCGCTGCCGGCAGGCCACCTGCTGTTCGAAGCCGGCTCCGATCCGGACGGAGTATATCTGCTCGCCAGCGGCCGGCTGGGCGTCAAGACTTCCTCGAAAGCGGGGCTGACCGCCGAGATCGAACACGGCGAACTGGTTGGCGAGGCAGGCTGGCTCTTGGGAACACCACGCAGTGCCACCGTGGTCGCGTTGCGCGACAGCGAGCTCTTGTTGGTGCCGAACGCCGAATTGGATCGCATTGCAGCGCGGTCCACGCATTTTTCGCTGGCCCTGGCGCGTCTTTGCGCCCGGCGATTGAGACATAGCAACGCCCAGGAATACAAACCAAAACGCGCCCATGTCTTTGCCATCGTGCCGAACAGCATGGAGGTCGATGTGGCTGACTTTGCCACTCGCCTGGTCGATGAGTTGGGCAAAACCGGCCGCACCGAGCTGGTCTGGGATGCACGCGCCACCACGCACACGGCAACGTGGTTCAACCGAATCGAGGAAGTCAACGACTACGTGGTGTACGTCGCGAATTGGGCCGCCTCCGGCTGGACCCGCCAGTGCTGCCGCCAGGCTGACGTCGTTCTCATGGCCGCGCCGGCCGGCGGGCGCATCAGTGCATGGCCCGCAAGCATCGCTGAATCGGCCGTCGCGCGCGGCGCGCGGGTCGAACTGGCCTTGCTGCACGCAGGGAGAATCGAACCGGGCGCGGCCGCGGCTTGGCTCAAGATGCTGTCCACCAAGACACCGGCCCCGACGCTGCATCATCACATCGTCGAGTCCGCCGACTACGGCCGGCTCGCGCGCCTGCTGATGCGCCGAGGGGTCGGCCTGGTGTTGTCGGGCGGCGGTGCGCGAGGGTTCGCGCACTTGGGGATAATCCGCGCGTTGCGCGAAGCGAAGGTGCCGATTGATTTTTTGGGCGGCGCCAGCATCGGCGCCATCATCGCCGGCGGCGTGGCGATGGGATGGAGCGATGAGGAAATGCGGCAGCGCTACCGCAGGGGCTTCGTCGACACGAATCCGGTCAATGACTACACCTTCCCGTTCCTCGCCCTGACGCGCGGCCGAAAAGTGTCGCGCCTGCTCGAGCGCGAGTATGGCGAGGTGCTGATCGAGGATCTGCGCCATCCCTACTTCTGCGTCAGCGCGAACCTCACCACCGGACGCTTGTTCGAACATCGCTCGGGCCGCCTCGCGCACGCGTTGCGCGCAGCGGTCGCGATTCCGGGCGTCATGCCGCCGGTGTTTGACGAAGAAGGCGTGTTGGTGGACGGCGCCGCCATCAATAACCTGCCGGTGGATGTCATGCAGAGCCACGCGCCGGGCTTCGTCATCGGCTGCGATGTCGGCGCCGATCGAAATTTCGGTGAACGCCGCGTCAATATCTTCCAAGTGCTGATGCGCGCCGGAATGGTCAACAGCACCGCGACCGAGCGGGCGCAACGCGAGCTGGCGGACGTGTTGTTGAAGCCGCCCCTGCCCAATATCGATCTGCTCAACTGGCAGGCTTTCGATCGCGCGATTCAGGCCGGCTACGCCTACGCGCGCGCGGCACTCGAACAGCTGCCGGCGATACCGCGCCTCATACCGGCCGCGCTCACCGCCCCCAGAACCAGTTCGGCGGTCATTGAACTGGAACGGAGAATTGCCGCTACGATTGCAGCTGGGTAGCGATTTTGTCGACCCATTCGAGTTCCGCGGGGCTTATCGGCGAAAAATTGAGCCGATTCAAGCTGACGGGTTGGATTTTACCGCCCGCCGCCGACTGCGAAATGCGAAAGCAATGAAACTCGTGTTCACGGCTCGCCGCAAAACCGATCACGAACTGGACTTCGCCTGAACCCTGCAACCAAGAGGCGTTGACCCGCTGGTCGCAAATGACGAAAAAGGCGTCATCCGCCCGCCGCGAGCCGAAGGCTCCGGCTTCGCACAGGCCCTCAAGGAACGCGCGCACTCGGGAGCTCAAGTCTTCCGCAACTTCGGCCGGGGAGCCGGCCGCGGCGATCCAGCGCGTACCGCACTCGATACTGTTCAAAATGAACAGGGCCAAGCGGCGCGCCGACAGGTAGCGCCAATCGGCATTCGCCGTATTGCCGGCCGCCAAGGTGCGTTCGCGCACGCTCATGCGCCCCGTCGAGCGTATGGCCTGTACGGTATTGACGCCCAAGCTCGCCAGTCTCATGCGCCGGTCTTCGCCCACCAGACAGGCCGGCCTGAAACCGGGACGCAGGATGGGCTCTTCACGTGGTGTCGAAAGCCATACCGGCGAGGTCTCATCGGATCGTGCCAGCATGCCGGCCACCGCTCCGCAGGGAGCGAAAGACTCGAAATGGCCGCGAAGCTTGTCGTGCGCGAGCACACGCGGAAAGTACATCAACGCATTCTCGTTGGGAAAATTCCAATCGCGCAATCCCGCCAGGGCATCATCGGCGGTTTGCCAGCTCGACGGTGGATCGATGATCAGCAGCGCGCGGCGCTCCTTGCAATAGCGCGCCGCAACCAACAAGGCGCTCGGTCCCACGTCCTGATCCCGCGACAAGGGCGGTATGCATAGAAAATTGAAGTACGCTGCCCGATCGAGCGCGAATACGCCGCTGTGATCCTGACTCGAACCGATCAGGTCGTAGTCGGTGAGCGGCGCGCCGTCGTCGCCGTCGGAATTCAAATTCACGTAGGCTGTGGCAAGGCCGCTTGACCGATCCAAGGTTCGATCGGGCCGCTGCGCCGGCATCTCTCCTTTGAGCCGAATCAGCGCGGATTGCCCGATCGCGCGCGGCAGGTAGCGCTCGTCCGTGGGCGATACCGAGAGCCGGTGGAATATCTCCTGATCTTCAACCTGGGCCGTGCCTTGAGCGCGGACCCGCTGCACGGCCAGATTGAACAGGCAGACCTCGTCTGCGGCGATATTGTCGTAATCGACGCTGGCCCGCAGGAATTCGCGTGTGCCCGGCCGCAGTGCTTGCAGGTTGAGCACCTGTGAGCCCGCCTTCAAGGTCAGCGTTGCCGAGCGAGCGCCGTTGACCACGCGCACGATCAGGGCCTCGCGACCGCCGTTATCGAAGAATTGCTCGATGGCATAGCCCAAGAGGCTGGGCTGCCACAGGCCGCCGAATACGTGCTGGAATTCCGCGAAACTCTTGATGAAGACGGGACGATTGACCGGACCGCGTAATGTGCGGCCGACGAAGGCGGTGCGCGCCGTTGACGTGCGCGAAATGAGTTGGTCGGGGCCGCGTTCTTCGGCGACCTGCAGTTCTAGATTGCTGGGCGTCACCAAATTCTAGTCATGAGAGGTGCACTTCGCGGACTGTATCACAAGTCCTTCCTCGCGACGCCGCTGCTCTTCGATGCGCGCCTGCTCCTCTTCGGCCTTCTTGCGCGATATCTCCTCGAGCATGACCTTCATCCACTCGCTGATCATTCGCTCGTCTCTTCTTTCGGAACGACGATGGCTTCGATCGCCTTGACCGTTTCCGGATGGTAACCGGGGCGTGCCTTGGCGAAGACGCGTTTTGCCACGGCCGCGCCTGAGGGGGTTTTCATCAGTGCCTCGTACAGCGGCGCAATGAGCTTGCGGCGACCGACGGTTTTCAAGTATTCCTCCAGACGCGGAAAGCTCGGCTGGTAGTCATTGGTGATGACCAGCTTGAACCAGCCATGCGCGATCTCCGCATTGGGGCTCTTGCCGAATCCAAATGCCTTGTCGAGATCGGCCAGCTGCGAAGCCGGCAGCGTCGCGGGCATGTTGTTCAGGAAGTACAGCCATTGCTGAGCGATCCAATCCATGCCCAGTTTCTTCGGCGCGAGTTTTCCGGCGAGCCACGCCGCTCTCGCCTCGTCCACCGGCTCAAACATCGTGGTGACGGGCAGCACGGCATCCGCGGGCAACCCGGGCCCAAGGACCCAGGCATTGACTTGACTGCGGGTTACGATGCCTGGAAATCGATCGAGCAGGTTCTCCTGCAGGTACGCCAAGAACTGCTCGGTGGTGATGCTCTTGAAGGCAAAATGATCGAAATAGCCTCGCAGAAACGCATCGAAGTGTTCCCTGCCGAACTTGGCGTCGAGGTAATTGAGGAACAGCCGGCCCTTTTCATAGGGAATTTCGCTGAACACGTCGTCCGGATCGCGGTCGCGCAGATCGATGGCGAGAATCTGGTCGGCAGGCTTCAGTTTTGCAAGATCGGCCCGCAGGGATTTCAAGCCGAGCACGGCCTCCATGGAGGAACGCTGCTCCCCGTACACCGCGGTCATGATGCGGCTTTCCATATAGTCGGTGAAGCCTTCGTTGAGCCACAAATCGCGCCACGTGGCATTGCCGACCAGATTTCCCGCCCACGAATGCGCCAGTTCATGCGCGATCACGGACACCAGACTCTTATCGCCCACCACGACCGTGGGCGTGATGAAGGACAGCCGCGGATTCTCCATGCCGCCTTCCGGAAAGCTCGGCGGCATCACCAACACGTCGTAGCGCGACCAGCGATAGGGCCCGAACATCTTCTCGTTGGCCTGTATCATCGATTCGGTATCCGCGAATTCTTTGGCGGCCTCCTTGATCATGGACTTTTCCGCGTATACCCCGGTGCGCGGTCCGGTCTCCTTGAATTCCAGATCGCCCACCGCGAGGGCGATCAAGTAGGAAGGTACCGCCTCGGGCATGACAAAGGTGTAGTCGCCGCGCTTCGCCTTTGGATCATTCTCGGCGCTCATGACCGCACGCACGTCCGAATCGGTATGCACTCTGGCCCTGTAGGTGGCTCGTACCTGCGGCGTGTCCTGCAACGGAATCCAGCTGCGCGCGCCGATGGGCTCGGAATTCGTATAGAGAAACGCCTTGTGCCGGGCGGTTTGTTTCGGCGTCAACCATTGCAATGCCGCGGAAGACGCCATTGTTTCGTAGTCGATTCTGATCGCTTCGGTGCCTCGCTTCGAGGGCGGCAGTTCGATGACCAGCGCGCTGCCCAAGATGGGATCGGGTTTCTCCAAATGAAACGGCCGGCTGACCCAAAACGATTGATTCTTGGCGGTCGCGCCCATGACGTCGGTGGCTTTCTGGGTCACGTCCAAGATCATGAGGTCCTTGGTATCGAGCACCAGCTGGGTGGCGCGCGGATCCACGCGTTTCAGCTCCAGCACGGCGCGGCCCGTGATGCCCTGGAACTTCATATCGACCCGCAAATCAAGGTCCAAGTGCGTGACTCGAAATTGATCCACATTCGCATAGGAGTGATAGTCGAAGTTCGGATCGATGGCGCCCAAGTCGACGCGCTGCGCGCTGAAACTCGAGCCGCCCGACATGGCGAGTGCGAGGCCCGCCAGGCACCAACGCATCATGGAATGCCTACGGGCGCCTTGTCACGTCCATTGAGCAAATCATTGAAGGTCTTTTCATCCACGAGCAAGCCGGTCTGCCCATCCCAGTTCGAGCCTTCCGGCAATGTGTTCTGCACCAGCACCCCGTGCGCGATGACGGCATCGACGCCGTCGCCGCCGACGCCGGTTACCGGCACCGGCACCGCGCGCGGCGAGTGCGCCAGGTCGCCGACGCGCTGCCAGTCGATTTCATCGTCGTGCTGGGCAATCTTGCCGCGTTGTTTCGGATGCAGCAGATTGGCGAGCAGGCGCTTGCGATCCTTGGTCCAATTGCGCGAATCGTCTTCCATGACCGCGTAGGCCTGCAAGTACAGCGTGCCGTCGCGCCATCCGAAAAGATACGGCTGATTCACCACGGTCACCTTCGTGCCGATCGGGATGAGATCGAAAAATACCGCGATGTCCTCAGGGTACAGGCGCATGCAGCCGTGGCTCGAACGCATACCCACGCCATACGGTTTGTTGGTTCCATGAATCAAGTAGCTCGGCCAGCCCAAGCGGAACATGTACTGGCCCAACGGATTGTCGGGTCCCGCGGGCACCTGGGCGGGAAGCTGCTCGCCATCCTCGGAATGCTCCGCACGCACCGACTTCGGAACCACCCAAATCGGATCTTTTTGACGGCTGACGATCTTGGTCGTGCCTTCCGGAGTCTTCCAGCCGACTTTGCCGATGCCGATGGGATGCGTGTAAACCGTCTCCGCTTCGCCCTTTTTGTGCGGCGGATAATAAAAAATTCTCATCTCGGCCACATTCACGACCACGCCTTCGTGAGGAGCAGCGGGCAGTATGAACTGCGTGGGTACCACAACCTCGCGCCCGACGCCCGGCAACCAGGGATCGACTCCGGGATTGGCGGTGAGGATCTCCTCATAACCCACATCGAAGCGCCGCGCGATATCGGGCAGCGTGTCGTCCTTGCCGACGGTGGTCTTTTGCACGTAACCCACGATGTCGCTTTTGGGATCCACGTCGAAATGGTGGGTCGCCTTGGGCTTGGGCAGCACGGGCTGCGGGGGCGGCAAGGCCCTGGCCGCCACCGGCGGCTCTTTGGGCACCGGGTGGAACAACGAGCAGCCGCTCAAGGCCAGTGCGCCCCAGCCCACGGCCATGACGAGAGTTCTGCGAGACACAGTGATGAATAGACGGGTCATCCGCTCTATCTACAACAAAGTCGGGCGGTCAGGCAATTGGTTGACACGCTTCAAGGTAGCGGCGTCCTGCGGAAAGTGACGCGCCAATAGGTTGCCGATCGCCTCGACACCGGCAATTGAGCCGATTTGGAAGCGCCCGGCACGGAAATGCTCTTCCATGAGACGACACACTGCCTCCCACTCCGCTGGACTGACGCGGCCTTGAAAGCCGCGATCGGCGATGATTTCGACGTTGCGGTCCGCCAGTTGAACGTAGATCAAGACACCGTTGTTGCCCTCGGTATCCCAAACGCGCAATCGTGAAAAGACTTCCAGCGCATGAGCGCGCGGCGTGACATCGTTCAGGATGTGATTGGGCGTCAGCGCCGTTTCGATCGCGAAGCGAATCTCGCCGGCATGCGTCAACTCGGCGCTCGCAATGGCCTGCTCGATGGCATCGAGCGCGGCGGCGGGAAATAGCATTCGCGTGCGCCAATGAGTCGCCATTGCGTGCCGCAGCAGGCGTCCGATCTGCATTACCAACTTCCCGAGGCGCCGCCGCCACTGAATCCGCCGCCACCACCACTGAAACCTCCGCCCCCGCCAAAGCCCCCGCCCCCCCGTCCGCCGAACCCGCCGCCAAAACCGCCGAGTCCGCCCAAGCCCCCGCCGCCGCTGGTCCAGCCGGTGCGCGAGCCTCCGGAAAGCATGGCAAACAAGAACGCGACGAAGCCGGCGCCGATGCCGATGGGAATCAAATGGCTCAAGAGCCAGACGATGCCGCCGGCCAGGCCGCCCGTGGCCAACGATCCAAACAGCCTGCCGAACAGGGCACGCAACACGCCGCTGGCGACGAAAACCACGATCAGCAGCAGCGGCAGCATATTGCCCAAACCGCCGTGCCGTTCCCACTTTTTATCCGGCTGAGGGAGCGGCTCGCCGTTGACCACGGAAATCATCTTATCGATTCCGGCTTCCACACCGCCGTCGAAGTCGCCCAATTTGAAGTGCGGCGATATCGTCTCGTCAATGATCCGGTTCGCGATGGCATCGGGCAGCGCACCTTCCAAACCCCGCCCCACTTCGATGCGCACCCGCCGGTCCTGCTTTGCCACGATCAGGATCGCGCCATCATCGACGCCCTTGCGGCCGAGCTTCCACGCGTCCCCGACCCGAATGCCGTACTGCTCGATCTCCTCCGGCTGTGTGGTCGGTAGGATCAGCACTGCGAGTTGACTGCCCTTCTTCGCCTCGAGTGCAGCGAGCTTCGACTCGATACGCGCGACCGCGCCGCCCGACAACGTGCCCGTCAGGTCGGTCACGCGCGAGGTGAGCGGCGGCACTGCAACGTCCGCGTGGGCCAGTGCGAAACCGAACAGCAGGACCAGCCCTGCCCCGAGGCGGGCCATACGAGGGCTCCCTAGTGTGCGGGCGCAGCCGGTGGCGGCGTGGTGGCCGGTGCCGGCGCGGGCGGCTGCGCCGGCGGCGGGGCGAAGTCCACCGATGGCGGCTTGGAAATCGCCGCCTCGTTCTCCACGGCAAAGTTGGCCTTGGTTTTGTAGCCGAACATCATGGCCGTCAGATTCGACGGGAACGAGCGGATCGCCAGATTGTAAGCTTGCACCGATTGAATATAGCGATTGCGCGCCACAGTAATGCGGTTTTCCGTGCCTTCGAGCTGCGCTTGCAGGTCGCGGAAGTTCTGATCGGACTTCAATTGCGGATAGTTTTCCGTCACCACCAAGAGTCTCGACAAGGCGCTCGTCAGCTGCGACTGCGCTGCCTGGAACTTGGCCATCGCGGCCGCATCGTTGACCAATTCGGGAGTTGCCTGAATGGAACCGACTTTCGCCCGGGCCTCCGTGACGCCAAGAAGGACCGTTTGTTCCTGAGCCGCATAACCCTGGACGGTCTTCACCAAATTGGGGATGAGATCGGCGCGCCGCTGGTACTGGTTGAGCACCTCGGACCAGGCAGCCTTGGTCTGCTCGTCCGTCGATTGAATATTGTTGTAGCCGCAGCCCGACAAAAGCAGGCCTACGCCCAAGGCTACGGCGAGAGCAAATTTACCCATCTTCCCCTCCTGCCCCTTTTGATTGGGGGCGTCGAGGAGAAGTCTACCACTTGCCAAAAAAAAGCCCCGAGTGTTAGCTCGGGGCATGAGAGGCGGACTTCAATGAAGGGGATAAAGCCCGCTAGGGGATCGGTGCCTAGTGCAGTTGGTGCCACTGTAGGACTTGGATGTCGGTCTCCTCGAGGTCAAAACTGCGCGCCAGCATGCGCGCGATATCGCGATCGCCTTCCACACTCCGCGCTTGCCCGAGCAATTCGACAACGCCTCGATATTCGTTGTACTCAATGGCGTCTTCCGACTGCGCGATAAAGTGGGTGTAGTATTTAGCGCTCATGGGTACGGAGCTTATGATTCGCGGCCGGCGCAATCTGTGAGCAATTGCTCAGTCGGTTATAGTTCCTCTAGAACCAATTCACGTCCCTCGTACGCCGCTCGAGATTATTGCACCGTGTCAAGATACCGGCCGCCCACACCCCCCGGCTCCAAGTACATCACCCCGGAAGGCGCCAAGCGGCTGCAGGATGAACTCGACCGGTTGTGGCACGACGAGCGCCCTCGCGTTACCCAGGCCGTTTCCGAGGCCGCGGCGCAGGGTGATCGCTCGGAGAACGCCGAATAC
>DASQPK010000183.1:0-15485 GCA_035643995.1 Steroidobacteraceae bacterium
TCATCGGGATATCCCGGCCGGATTGATGGTCGATGAGGTTTTAGGGTTTCGGCGTTTTGCCGAATCGGAATTCAATGCGGAAGCGCCGCCGACGGTGATCCGCTGCGATAGCTATCTGGCCGGGGCCTTTCGCCGCGGAGGCGAGGTCTGGCCGGTCTTGAGTTTGAAAAGTTTGGTTGAGAGCCAGAGCTTCTTACAGGCTGCAAGTTAGGGTTTTTGGAAGGGAAGATGACGAAACGGCGAACTGAAACAGCACCGAATATCAATCTTCTGCCGATTTTGGCGGGGCTTGTCGTGCTGTGCTTAGGGGTGGCTGCCGCCTTGACGGCGCTGACGCGCAGCGCAGCTCCGGTCGCCTCGCCCGGGGAGCAATTGTCGCTGGTGGTCCAGCGCATGCCCTTCGAGGCGCAAAACGCCCTGCGAGGTGAGGCCAGCGCCTTCGATGCCCTCGCCAAGAGCGCGGCACGCCTGAAGAATCTGCGCGCCGCCATTCCGGGTACCACCGATGCAACCTGGAGCAAGCTGAACGCCGCCGTGACGGCGGTCGCGGAGGCTCATCCGGCCGTCGAAGCGATCCAAGCAGCCAATCAAGAGGTTCGTGAGCTGGCGCCTAAATTGTTGTCTGAGCTGGGCGATCTGGGCAGTTCGGTCGGCGTGCAAAAGCTTGAGGGCATGAGCCGGTATTTGGAGCGCTTCGAGCTCACGGTCCAGCGCATTCAGCAGGATTTGAACGGTTTGGGATCCGGCGTCAGCGATGCCGGGCCGACCTCGCAGCGCCTGGCGGACAGCCTGGAATTCCTAAATCAAGTGATCCGCGGCTTATCCGGAGAAGAGTCCGGTATCCCCATTCAGAAGGTGACCGGCGCGGATCCCGAACAACGATTGAAAACGGTGGTGCAGCGCAACCAGCAATACACCGGCAGCGTGCGCAAGGCGATCGGCGCAGCAGACGTGCTGGCGAAAGCCCAGACCGCGGCTCGCGCGTTGCCCTCGCTGGCGAGCACGCTGACGACTGAATCGGGAAGCGGCGCGCCGCGCGCGGAGAGCGGCGGCAGCTACAAGATTTGGATGCTCTCATTGCTGGCGCTGGCGGCGCTGCTCTTGGGGGCGCTCGCCTGGGCCTATTCAAAGACCGCCAACCAGCGCCGCACCAACGAGCTGCGCGTGCGCGAAAATGAACGCAACCAAGAAGCCATCATGCGCTTGTTGGATGAGTTGTCGAGCCTCGCGGACGGCGACCTGACGGTACAGGCGACGGTCACCGAGGACATCACCGGTGCGATTGCCGATTCGATCAATTATGCGATCGAGGCGCTGCGCGAACTGGTGACGACCATCAATGACAGCGCCATTCAATTGGACGGCGCCGCCAAGCAGACACAAGGGACTGCGGCGCACATGGCGAAAGCCAGCAGTGCGCAGTCGCGGCAGATCTCCTCGGCCAGCGAATCCATGGCCGACATGGCCGCGTCAATCGAGGAGGTGTCAGGAAATTCCGAGCGCTGTTCCGACGTCGCGCGCCACTCGGTCGATGTGGCGCACAAGGGCGGCGATGCGGTCCGGCGCACCATCGACGGCATGAACGCGATTCGCGAGACGATTCAGGAGACCAGCAAACGCATCAAGCGCCTCGGCGAGAGTTCCCAGGAAATCGGCAACATCGTCGAACTGATCAACGATATCGCCGAACAGACCAATATTCTGGCGCTGAACGCCTCGATCCAGGCCTCCATGGCCGGTGAGGCGGGCCGCGGCTTTGCCGTCGTGGCCGATGAGGTGCAGAGATTGGCCGAGCGCGCGGCCAATGCGACCAAGCAAATCGAAGTTCTGGTGCGCACCATCCAAACGGATACCAACGAGGCCGTCGTGTCGATGGAGCGCAGCACCACGGACGTCGTCGGCGGCGCGCTCCTGGCCGAAAACGCCGGCGCCGCGCTCGAGGAGATCGAGCAGGTTTCCAATCAGATCGCAAGCTTGGTGCAGAACATTTCCGCCAGTGCGCGCCAGCAAGCTGCCGTTTCCGGCAATATTTCAAAAAACATGCAAGTCGTGCGCGAGCTTTCATCGCAGACGGCGGAAGGCTCGACGGCAACCTCCACGTCGATCGCCAAACTCGCGGCGCTGTCGGCGCAGCTGCGCAAGTCGGTCGCGGGCTTCCGGCTGCCCGACTTCGGCACCGGCGCGACATCGGGCAAGTTGCCGGCCTTGAGCGAACCTGCACCGCCGTCCAGTCCCGCAAAGCCAGCCAGTCCCGCAAAGCCGTCCAGTCCCGCAAAAATGCGCAAGGCGAGCGGCTTCGGAGCTTAGGCTCCCGACGGTTCCGGCATGACTGATATCAGTTCTCAAACCCTGCACATAGTCGCCAAGGAACTCAACGCGACCTTGAACGATGCGCGCGCCTCGCTCGAGGGGTACGCGGAGCGCCCTGACCAGCGCGAGCAGCTCGAGAAGTGCGCCGACCAATTGCACTCGGCCCATGGCGTACTGCGCCTGGTCGAGGTCTACGGCGCTGCGTTGCTCGCCGAGGAGATGGAACACGTCACGCGCTATCTGCTGAGTTCCGGCAACGACCAGAAGCGGCAGGTCGACGGCCTGGATGCCCTGATGCGCGCCATGGTGCAACTGCCGACCTACCTTGAACGCGTCCTGGCGGGCGGGCGGGATCTGGCGCTGGTGTTGCTGCCCTTGCTCAATGATTTGCGATCCGTGCGCGGCAGCCCGTTGCTGTCCGAAGGCACGCTGTTGCTGCTGAACCTGAAGTCCGATCAAAACGCCAAGCCGCAACTGACCCAGGGTGAGCAATCGATTTCGGTGGCGCAATGGGCGCGCCGCTTGAGGCCTCGATTCCAAATCGGCCTGCTGGGATACATCCGCGGCGAACGCACCGTGCAGAATCTGGAGATACTGGCGAAGGTGACTGAAAAATTGGAACAGGTCGCGACGACGCAGCCCGTATTCCAATTGTGGTGGGTCGTGGGCGCCATCCTCGAGGCAGTTCGAGCCAACGGGCTCGAAGGCAGCGCCACCTTGAAGCGTCTGCTCGGCCAGGCGGACCGGCAGATCAAGGCCTTGTATGAACTCGGCGAGGGACGCTATTGCCAAGATCCGCCGATCGACCTGTTGAACAATTTGCTCTACTACGTCGCCCGCGCGACCACCAGCGGCGGCCGGATAGGCGCCGTGCGCGCTTCCTTCAAGCTTGCCGAACTTCTCCCGGTCGATGACTCGATCGAGCACGAACGCGAGAGCCTTTCGGCGCCCAGCGTCAAACTGATGCGCACCGTCGCGGCCGCCATCAAAGAAGACCTCTCGAAAGTGAAGGACGTGCTGGACATCTTCGTGCGCCGCGGCGGCGGCCAAAGCGCCGAACTGCTGCCGCAGCTCGAGTTGTTGAAAAAAATCAGCGACACCTTGGGGGTGCTGGGCCTGGGGGAGCTGCGCAAGCGCGTGCAAGATGAAATTTTGGCGCTGACGCAAATCGTCGCGGACGGCAAGCCGCCGCCCGAAGAGTCGTTGGTGCGGGTCGCCGGTGTTCTGCTGTCGGTCGAAGACAGCCTCGACGATCAACTGGTGCGGCTGATCCTGCCGGCGCCGGCCGCCGATGTCGCCGCCGATATTCCGCAGGATCTGGACCACGAATTCAGGCAGGTCAGCGAGGCGGTGCTGCGCGAATGCATCGTCAATATGGCGCGCATCAAAGAGGCGGTTTCCACCGCCGTGCAAAAGCCCAACGAATTTTCGCCGCAAGGCCTGGACAATGTACCGCAGCTACTGCGCGGCATTACGGCAGGCCTGCTCATGCTGGGCAAGGGCCGCGCGGTGGAACTGATGGATGCCATCGGTGCACAAGTGCGCAAGCTCATCGAGCCGGGCGCGCCGCCGCCCGATTCCATCCGCCTGGAACGAGTGGCCGATGCCATCGTCAGCATCGAGTACTACATGGAGACCGTGCAGAACGGGCGCACCGATCCCTGGTACATGCTGGACAACGCCGAGACCTGTCTGAAGACACTGGCGGATGATGACACGCTGTCGCGTCTGCCGAACTTGAATCTCAGCAGCAGCGAAGCGGCCAAGACCATGAGGCTGGATCCGGCCGACACGATTGCCATGGAGCGCACCAAGCGCGCTCACGCGGCGACGAATCCGCTGATCGCGGTGCCTGAGCCGGAGGCGGTCGACCCGCAATTCGTCGAACTGTTCATCGAGGAAGCCAAGGAAGAGATCGCCTCGGTGCAAAAGACTTTTCCGCTGTGGGATCAAAATCCCATGGACTTCGAACCCTTGTCCTCCTTGCGCCGCAGCTTTCATACCTTGAAGGGCAGCGGGCGCATGGTCGGTGCCCGTTCGATTGCGGAGTTCGCGTGGTCGATCGAGAATTTGCTGAATCGAATCATCGACAAGACCCTGTCGCGCACGCCGGGAATGATGGGATTGCTGCGCATTTCGGTGGCCGCGCTGCCCCAATTGGTCGAGCAGCTGGAGACCGGCCGTCAAGTCTCCGCGCCGATCGAGGCATTGATGGGCCGCGCTTTCGCATTCGCCGACGGCCGCGATCCGGAACAGGCAAAAGCCCATGTCGCGCCCGAGGACCGGGCGGGATCCGACGCAAACAGTGCGACGGCGAGTTGGGGCGGGGCGACGGCCGTGCCGCTGAAGCCGGTGATGGATCCGGCATTGCACGAAATCTACAGCAAGGAAACCTCGAGCCATCTGGCCGAAATCCGCGAGTACCTGCAAAAACGCTCTGAGCAGCCGGCGCCGCACGAGTTGCCCGAGGCCGTGTACCGGGCGATTCATACCTTGAGCGGCAGCTCGAAGATGGCGGAAGCGCGCCACGGCATTCGAATCACCGAGCCGCTGAATCATGTCATGCGCAAGGTGTTCGACAGCGGCCAGGGATTGTCCGATTCAGGGTTGGTGACACTCGATCACTCGGTGCGCGCCATCGAAAACGTGTTATCGCACATCAACGAATCGACGGGATTTTTTTCCGATCAGCCGGCGCTGCTGACCCGGCTGCGCGACCTTGAGTCCGAAGTCGACGCCATGCTGGCCCGCGCCGCCAGTGACACCAGCGCCTCCGCGATGCTGCCGGCGCTCACGATTCCGCCGCCGGAGCCGGCCGCAGAGCCGGCGCAAGAGGCGGCACCCAGTGAAGAATTCGATCACGAGATCGCCAATGTTTACAGCGAAGAGGCGACCGAACTGCTCGAGTCCGCGCACGCCTCGTTGAGCGTGTGGAACAAGGATCGCCAGGACAAGCAGCCGGTCGCCGAGCTGCAGCGTCAGCTGCACACCCTGAAGGGCGGGGCGCGCATGGCCGGCATCACCGCGATGGGCGATCTGAGCCATGAGCTCGAGACCCTGGTGCTGCAGATCGATAGCGGAGCGGTGGCGGGAGATGACCACGCGCACGCCGTCATGCAAACCAGCCTCGATGAGCTCTCGCGCATGCGCGACTTGGTAAGTACCGGAAAACTGCCGAGCAATGCGCGCGACCTGATTGCACAGATTCGCGGCTTGGCGGGCGCGCCTGCAACCGCCGCGCCCGCCGCTGTGGCGAGCGCCGCCGCTATGCCCGCGGCTGCGGCAACCCCGGCGACGACAACGGCCGCGGCACCCACACCGGCACCGGCATCCGCACCCGCACCGGCGACCCGCGTAGCGGCTGCGCTGCCCGCGGCACGCGCGCCCTCGCCGGAGCCCGCGGCAGCGAACGAAGACGTTTCGGCCTTGGAGATCAGCAGCGCACCGATCTTGCCGGGCCGCGAGGCGGCGCCGGTGGAGCGGGTGGAAATGGCGCGCGTGGACGCGGATCTGCTCGATACCATGCTCAACAATGCCGGCGAGGTCAGCATTTTCCGCGCCCGCCTCGATCAACAAGTCAACTCGATCGATTTCAATCTGGCGGAGTTGTCGCGCACGGTGATCCGCTTGAAAGAGCAGTTGCGCGGGCTGGAAATCGAGACCGAGGCGCAGGTGCTGCACCGGCATCAAGACACCGAGCCGCGGCGCGACGACTTCGATCCGCTGGAGTTGGACCGTTACTCCGCCTTGCAGCAGTTCTCGCGTGCGCTGGCTGAAACGTCGGGCGACGTTGCCAGCATTCAGGGCCTGCTCGAGACCTTGACCCGCGAGGCGCAAAGTCTTTTGACGCAGCAGGCGCGAGTCATTACCGAATTGCAGAACAGCCTGATGCGCACGCGCATGGTTCCCTTCCAGCGCCACGTGCAACGCCTGACACGACTGGTTCGCCAGGCAGCCAACGATACCGGCAAGCGCGCGGAACTCGCGGTGCAGGGCGCGGCCGCGGAACTCGATCGCCAGATGTTGGAGCGGATGGTTGCGCCGCTCGAGCACATGCTGCGCAACTCCGTCGTGCACGGCATTGAAGCGCCGGAGCGTCGAGCCTTGCTCGGCAAGCCGGACGTGGGCCGAATTTCGATCAGTCTGGAGCGCGACGGCGCGGAGATCGTCATTGTCGTGGCGGACGACGGCGCCGGCATCAACGTCAAGTTGATCCGCGAGAAGGCCGTTGCACTCGGATTGGTCGATGCCCACGCGAAACTCACTGACGAGGAAGCCGTGCAGCTCATATTGGAGCCGGGCTTCAGCACCGCCGGTCATGTCACGCAGGCCGCGGGGCGCGGCGTCGGCATGGACGTGGTCGCGACCGAAGTCAAAAAACTCGGCGGCGGCTTGTTCATCGATTCGACCTACGGCAAGGGTTCGCGATTCACGATTCGCCTGCCCTTCACGCTGGCGATCAGCCAGGCGCTGATCGTGCGCGTGGCCGAAGAGACGTATGCCTTGCCGTTGGCGACGGTGGAAGGCGTCGTGCGGTTGCCGAGAAACATCGTGGCGCGGCATTTGGGGAAGGACGCGGCACTGTTCGAATACGGCGGCCAGAAATACCGCTTTCAGCATCTCGGCTCGTTCGTAGGCTTGGGCGCCACGCGTCTGCCGGATTTGGACGTATCGATGTCGGTGGTGCTGATTCGAGCGGGCGAGCATTCCACGGCGCTGGTGACCGATGAATTGGTCGGCAGCCGGGAAATCGTCGTGAAATCCCTGGGGCCGCAGATATCCGCCATCCGCGGCATCGCCGGCGCCACGATTCTGGGCGACGGACGCATCGTCCTGATTCTGGACATGGGCTCGTTGGTGCGCTCGGAATGGCGCGCCCGCCCGACGGAGACGGCCGTCCTCGATCAACGTGACCGGCGCACGTTCGCGCTGGTGGTGGACGACTCGATCACGGTGCGGCGCGTGACGCAGCGCTTGCTGGAACGCAATGGCATGCGCGTGCTGACCGCGAAAGACGGCGTTGATGCCGTGTCGCTGCTGCAGGAGAATCTGCCGGATATCATATTGCTGGATATCGAAATGCCGCGCATGGACGGCTACGAAGTGGCGGCCCACGTGCGCAATGACCCGCGCTTGAAGCACATTCCGATCGTGATGATCACCTCACGGGTCAGCGAGAAACACCGCGCCCGCGCCATCGAGCTCGGTGTGGATGATTATCTGGGCAAGCCATACCAAGAAAGCCAGCTGCTTGACGCCATCGAGCCGCTGGTCAATCGCCGCAGCGCCGTCGCTCGGTAGGGTCCCACAGGTCTTATGTCCGAATTGCGCGACGAGCTGTACAGCTTGCTGGTGCCCCTGGCGGGGGAGCGCTTGATCGTGCCGCGTGCCTGCGTCGCCGAGGTGATCGGATATCAAGCACCGGCTGAGATGACCAATGCGCCTCCTTGGTACGTGGGCGTTGTCGCCTGGAGCGGACGCAATGTGCCGGTGGTTTCATTCGAAGGCGCGATGGGACTGCCGCTGCCAAGCATCTCCACTCGAACCCGAATCGTGATTTTCCATGCCGCCGGCGGCCATGTGAAGACCGGTTATTTCGGCATGCTGACGCAGGGATTTCCGCAGCTGGTGCGCGTCAACGCCGATGTGGTGCGTGCGGATTCCTCGCGCAGTTTTCCCGAGCGCTCGCCGGTCATCTGCCAGGTGCGGATGGTCGACGAGACACCTTTGATTCCGGATTTGCAGCGGCTGGAGGAGATGATTGCCGAGGAAACTTCGGTCATGTAGGTGGTAGTGCCTCTAGTGTGAATTTGACCGGTGTTCGGATGGCCCGGGGGATAGGAAGCTTCAGGGCAACAAGCCGAAGACCGCTACCGAGTTGGTGGTGCCGACGAAGACCTTGCCGTCGGCAACCGTCGGCGTGATGTACTTGTTGCCCGTGCCGAATTGGTCCCGGTTTCCCGCCGCTTGATTGCTGTTGTAGATCTCGTGGGCAAGATTCGCGGCATCGTAGGCATGCAGCACCGCGAGGCTCGCATTTTCATGGGCCCACACGATGCCGTTGGCCGTGCCGTTGGCCGACACGCTGGGCGCGGTCCCCGGATAGGTGAATTGCGTCGCTGACTGCGACTGGGGCGTCGCGCCAAGCCTGGCGCTTGAAATTGCAAAAGCCTTCAGCGTGCCGGACACGTCGCCGTAGTACACGGTGCCATTGAAGAAAGCCGGCGTGGACCAGATGCCGCCCGCCAATGCGCCGCTGAGTGTTTGATAGTTTTTGTTCGTGCTCGCATTGAACCTGCCCATCGAGTCCCGATCGACCACGTAGATGTTCCCGTCCTTGCCGGCGCCCACCATGAGATGCCGGACGGTACCGGCGGAATCCATGAGATCCGGCAACAGCATTCCTCCGCCTGAGCCCAAATCCAGATCACCGTTTGACTCGGCGACTTCATTGAACATGGTGAAGTAGTCCAGCACCTTGAGGCCGGCGCCCACATTCGAAATCTTGAGGAAGGAGTTGCCGAAATCCTGACCGCTCGGGAAACCATTGGCATCCATCGTCGTTTCGAACACGCCGTTCGCGGTCAGCAGATAAATATCTCCGCTCGAGTCCACTGCCGGACCGCCGCCCGCCATCCAAATGGCGGGTCCACGCGAACTGTTCGCCGCGACATTGAGCGCGCCGTTGCGTGCAAGCGAGCTCTCTGCATACGTAATGATCCAACCGCCGTAGGGCGTGAAGTCGCAATGCGAGGTCCAACTGGTATAAATCGTGCCGTTCAATAACAGCAGCGCGGCGCGCTCCTCGTAGGACTTGGGATCGAATGAGGAAGTCGCAGTACCGGTCGCCGGGAACGTGGCGCTGATGTCGATCGGGCCATTGAGCAATTCCCCACCCGTGGTGACGTCGAGCGCATGCAGGCGTTGATGAAAGTTCGACTGGGCATCGATCGACATGGCGACCACGTACAGGGTGCCGTGGGCGCCGGCAGCGCGATCGATCACCGGCGTTGAGGTGACGCCGATCTCCGGCATCACCTGACTGCAGCCGCGGGCATCGCTTGGAGTCTCTCCCGTGCCGAGCAGCGAGACGTGCCAGATCACGGCGCCCGAGTCGGCATCGAAGGCGTACACCGAGTCATGTTCCGTGGCCACGAACACGGTGTTGAATGAGCCGCCGCCCGCACTGAGCGCAGATAGGTACAGCGGCTGCGCATCGACTTTGCCGTCCACCGGCAGCGTGCGCAACAGCCCGAAGCTCGACGCTGTCACGTTCGTGAGGTTGAGCGCCGACTCCGACAGATTCTGCCCGCTGCGGCTCAGATCGTTTTTGTAAGTGGTCACATCCGTGCCGCGCGATTTCGGCATGCCGGCAACAACCTTGAGCTTCGCCGCGGCGCTGGTCATGCTGCCGACGGCGTTGGAAACGACGACGAGAAAGGTGCTGCCGTCATCGGTTTGCGCGGCGGCCGGCGAGGTGTAGCTCGAGGCGGTGGCGCCCGCTATCGGCGCCCCGCCTTTCTGCCATTGAAACGTCAGCGGAGCGGTGCCGGCCGCAGTGACCGTAAACGTGGCCGTCCGTCCGATGATCACCGTTTGATCCGCAGGCTGCGCCGTTATCGAGGGCGCCGCGCCGGCGGGTGCTGCGCCCGATCCGCCACTGCCGCCGCCGCAGGCGATCAGCAACAGAGGCAGCAGCGAGGCTGGGATAAGGGAAATTCTCGAGTACATGGGCATCCCGCCAATTTCAATGTGAGTCGCTTATAGGCTCAAGTTCCAGCGCCAATCAAGCGTCTTCAGTTCGCGACGAATCGTCGGAAACCGCCGACATGTCGCCAAACCGTGCTTGCAACACCACGATCGCGGCGATGGCCGCGGTTTCCGTACGCAGCACGCGGGGCCCCAGCCCAAGGCGCGAGAATGCGGACAGCTCAAACGCTTCGAGTTCTTCGGGCGCGAAGCCGCCTTCGGGTCCAATGGCGATGTCGGCACCGGTTACCGGCCCGGCGGCATGAGTGTCGACAGGCCGCGCTCCCTGCTGCGCCCGGGCTGCGCGCTCGGGCTCCAACACCAGCCGCAGCAGCCCGGGCGTTTCTTTGGGGTTGATGGCGCCCAGATAGTTCAGCAGCGGCTGTGGCGCGTCCACGGTCGGCAGCCGGTTGCGGCCGCATTGCTCGCATGCGCTCACCGCGACGGCGCGCCAATGCGCCTGCTTCGATGCGGCTTGGGCCTCGTCGAGCCGCACGACGCTGCGCCGGCTGAGCACCGGCACGATGCGTCCGACGCCGAGTTCCGTCGCCTTTTGCACGATGAAATCCATGCGATCGCCCCGCGGGACGCACTGCAACAGGGTCAGCGCGAGGGATGATTCCCGATCGATCGAGCGCGCGGCGCCGATCGATGCCGAGACGCGCGACCCTCGCACCGCTTCGATGGCGCCCGTGAATTCACGGCCGTCGCCGTTGAACAAAATGAGCTCATCGCCGCTGCGAGCACGCAGGACCTTTGCCAAATGTGAGGCAGTATCGCGCGCCAGCTCCACGATGGCCCCGGGCGTCAAGGCGCCGTCGATGAACACACGCGTCAAGCGCATTCAAGGGCACTCGCGTTGCAGTTTGACGTTCATATGCGGGCGATTGTCGCATATGCTACGGGCGGTTTTGGCGGTGAGGGCGTTCACTTGCAGGTCGATCTACAAAGCGGACTGATGCGAGGCGCGAGGCATGCGCTCTCGCCCAATTGCGATGCCCGCCCTGCGGGCGTGGAGGCGGAACTGATCGTCGTGCACGGCATCAGCCTGCCGCCCGGTGAATTCGGCGGTCCCTGGATCGAACGGTTTTTCACGAATTCGCTGCCGCTCGACATGCACCCGTATTTTGCGGAAATCGGTGATTTGAAGGTGTCTTCGCACTTGCTCGTGGCGCGCGATGGTGGGCTCACGCAGTTCGTCAGCTTTGCCGATCGAGCGTGGCATGCCGGCCAGTCCTGCTACAACGGCCGCGCGGCCTGCAATGACTTCTCGATCGGCGTGGAACTCGAAGGAGCCGATACGATTCCGTACGAAGCCGCCCAATACGACACGCTGGCCGCGCTCGTGGCTGCGCTCTGTGACGCGTATCCTCGACTGTCTCCCGCACGGGTGGTAGGACACAGCGATATCTCACCCGGGCGCAAAACGGACCCGGGCCCGGCATTCGATTGGGAGCGGGCCCACCGCTGTATTGCCGCTGCCCGCGGGGCACCTTCGCGCAGCTAGCCTAGGCTCGCCTCTGTAGGCGCAACGTGAACCTTGTCACGTTCAATTCCAGCATAATTTCGCTGAAAAGCCGACAATTGGAGTGTTGTAATCCATGTCATGACGGTGAGCGGGAGGGCAATTGATTCGTTGGCTCGCTGATCTCCCGATCGAACGCAAGCTGCGTGTGGTCATCGCGGTTCCCGCGATGGCCGCCTTTGCGATAGCGATCATCATGCACGTGGCAACGAATCTGCTGCATGTGCGCGCGGACATACAGCAACGCGCTGCGGCGATCGCGCGCGCGGCCGGAGTCGCTACCATCGAAGCGTTGCGCCGCAACGATGCCGCGGGGGCGATGAGCGCCCTGGGCGTGCTGCGCGATGAGCCGATGGTGGACGTCGCCGAAGTCTATTTGCCCGATGGGCAAAAAATTGCGACTTACGATCGCGCTGCCGCCGGCGTGCGGTTGAAAGGCATTGGCACGCCGCTGCTGGTGCATCGAAATCAAATCCAAATTACCGTCCCTGCCATGCGCGAAGGCGCCGTGCTTGGCTCCGTGAGTATTCTCATCCCGCTCGCCTCGCTTTATCCTGATTGGCGCGCCTTTACCTTGATCGGCGTCGCGGCGATCGCGGCCGCCGTCTTGATATCGTATTGGCTCGCTGCGCGGCTGCAGAAACAGATCTCCGGACCCATCGTCAACCTGGCGCAAACCATGAAGCGGGTGTCGGCCGAGGAGGACTACAGTCTGCGGGTCGAACGCAATTCGGAAGACGAGATCGGATCTCTCATCGACGGGTTCAACCAGATGCTCGGGCAGATCCGGCATCGCGATGCACGCCTCGAGAAATATCGCCAATTCCTCGAGCAGCAAGTGGCCGATCGAACGGAAAACCTGGCGAACACCAATCGCGAACTGCTGGTGGCCATAGACCAAGCCACGAGCGCCAAGGAAGCGGCGGAGCGCGCCAGCAGCGCCAAGAGCGAATTTCTCGCACGCATGAGCCACGAAATCCGCACGCCGATGAACGGTGTCATGGGCATGTCGGAGCTGCTGCAGGCGACGGAACTCACTCCACGCCAACGGCACCTCTCGCAAACCATCTCCCATTCCGCGGCAGCCCTGCTGCAGATCATCAATGACATCTTGGATTTCTCGAAAGTCGAGGCCGGCAAGCTCGAGCTGGAATGCATCGAATTTGGCTTGCGGGAAACGGTGGAGCAAGCCATCGAGATCTGCGCCTCGCGCGCCCATGCCAAGGGACTCGAACTGGCCTGCGATGTCGGACTGGACGTGCCGGCCAAGGTGCGCAGCGACCCCATGCGCCTGCGGCAGATATTGATCAACCTGGTGGGCAATGCCATCAAGTTCACGGACGCCGGCGAAGTCATTGTGCGCGTCAAGGTCATCGGCAACGACGGTCTTCTGCGTTTCGAGGTGATCGACACCGGCATCGGCGTCTCTCAGGGAGCCCAAAAGGACATCTTCAACGCGTTCAGCCAGGCCGATTCATTCACGACGCGGAAATACGGCGGGACGGGATTGGGTCTTGCCATTTGCCGTGAGTTGACGGCTTTGATGGGAGGCCGGATCGGCGTCGACAGCGTGGTGGGGCGCGGATCGACTTTTTGGATTGAAGTGCCGCTCGAGCCCATCGTCGAAGCGACGCCGACCTTCACACGCTTGCCGCGCTTGCGGCTGGTGGGATTGCACGCGCTGATCGTGGACGACAACGCCAGCAATCGGGAGATCCTCGCGCAGCACTTGAAGTCCTGGGGCGTCGAGGTGATCGCCGCGGAATCCAGCGCGGACGCGCTCGCCGTGCTCGGCACGCCGGAAGGCCTGCGATTCGATTTCGCGCTGCTGGACGATCAAATGCCCGGCATGGACGGCATCGCGTTGGCGAAACGCATCCGTGACGATCCGCGGCTCGCGGTCATGCGGCTCATCATGCTGACCACACGCGACAACCACGAGAGCAACTCCGACACCGTGCAACTATTCACGGCGATCCTGACCAAACCGCTGCGCCGCTCGCAACTCCTCAATTGCGTGACCCGGGCGACGATCGTGGCGCCCGAGCCGGGCTTGGACGACACGGCCATACGCGCAATGCCGACCGCCACCGCCCGGGCGTTCGTGCCGAAAATTCTGCTGGTCGAGGACAATCCGGTGAATCGCGAAGTGGCCGTCGGCATGCTGGAGAGCCTGGGCTGCGTGGCGCACTCGGCGGAAAACGGCCGGCTGGCGCTCGAAGCCATCAACAACGATGCCTACGACGCCGTCCTCATGGATTGCCAAATGCCGGTCATGGATGGCCTGACGGCAACCGCCGAATTGCGGCGACGGGAACTGAATACGGGCGGCGCGCGGCTGCCGATCATTGCGCTGACCGCCAACGCCATGGAGGGAGACCGCGAACGCTGTCTGGCCGCCGGCATGGATGACTTCTTGAGCAAACCTTTTTCGCAGCAACAATTGGCGGCCTTGCTGAAGCGCTGGTTGGCGCTGCACGTGCTTCCGGAGTCTGAGCGCCGCGAAGCCTCGCGCCTGCCCCTGATCGACGCGGGCGTGTTGCGCAATATCGCGGCCCTGGCCCGGCCGGCACTGCTCAATTCCATGATCGAGCTGTATTTGCAGCATTCGCCCCCGCTGATCACGGCCATCGAACGGGCGGTGGCGAGCGGTCAGGTCGAGGCGCTGCAGGAGGCGCTGCACTCATTCAAGTCGAGCACCGCCAACTTGGGCGGCCTGCGCCTCGCAACGCTCACCAAGGAGTGCGAGGTGCTGGCGCGTGAGGGCGGCATCGCCAAGGCGGCGCCGACCGTGCAAAGGCTTCGCAGAGAATATCAAGACTTTTGCAACGCGCTGATGCAAGAGCGATCAGAGAGCGCGGCTTAGGCTTTTTCAGAGGATCCCATGAATCAAACCGACAATCAGAACAATCCTACCGCCACCGTGCTCGTCGTCGACGACGATCCCGGCGTGAGGCTGCTGGTGAGCAGTGCGTTGGAGGTCGCAGGCTTTCGGGTCATCACCGCCGCCGACGGCAAGAGTGCGCTGAGCCAGTTTCACCTGTGTCCCGCCGATTGCGTGGTTCTCGACGTGGTCATGCCGGGCATGAACGGCTTCGAGGTCTGCAAAGCACTGCGCGCGCTGCCGGCTTCCCGCCATGTTCCGATCTTGATGCAGACCAGTCTCGATGACATGGAGTCCGTGCAGCGCGCCTACACGGCCGGCGCCACCGACTTCTCATCCAAGGGAATCAATCCCATGCTGCTGGCGGAGCGCGTCAAGTTCCTGGTGCGCGCCAAACAGACTCAGGATCAGCTGCGTGACAGCGAAGCGCGAATCCGGTATCTCGCCTACTACGATCCGCTCACCGCGTTGCCGAACCGGCAAAGGTTGCTGCAAATCCTGGAGCAGCAGGTGGAATGGGCCGTGCCGCGCCAGCGCGGCATCGCAGTCCTCATGCTCGATGTCGATAATTTTTCGCGCATCAACGATACCCAGGGCCAGGCGGTCGGCGACAGCCTGCTCAAGGAGATTGCGCATCGCCTGCAGCTCTGCCTGCGCGATACTCAACGCACGTTGCAGGACGATGGCGCGATGAGCGACATCAATGATTGGGTGGCGCGCACGGGGGGCGACGAATTCGCCCTGGCGCTTCCCGGCATCGCCACCACCGACAGCGTGCAAGTCGTCGCGCAGCGCGTGCAACTCGCCCTGGCCAGGCCGTTCGTATTCGCGGAGCAGGAAATACCGCTGTCGGCGACCATCGGCGTAAGCATGTTCCCCGGCGATGCGCCAACCGCCGAGGCATTGATCAAGAATGCCGACGCCGCCATGCATCACGGCAAGAAGGAGGGGCACGGCCGGCTGGAATTCTTCAAGAAATCGATCAGCACGCGCGCGGCCAAGCACCTGTCCATGGAA
>DASQPK010000184.1:0-3421 GCA_035643995.1 Steroidobacteraceae bacterium
CCGATTCCGGCGCGTGGTTGCCGCCGGTGGACATCCACGAGGAAGCGAATCAGTTCGTATTGCACGTGGATCTGCCGGGCGTCGATCCGAAGGCTGTTGAAATTACTTCCGACCAGGGCGTGCTCACCATTCGCGGACAGCGCGAGGATTCACGCAAGGAGTCCCGCGAAGGATTCCGCCGCGTCGAGCGCATCAGCGGCGAATTCCAGCGGCGTTTCAGCCTGCCGGAGACCGCGGACGCTCAGAACATCAAGGCGAAGGTCGCCCATGGTGTGCTGGAAGTCTCAATTCCCAAGCTGGCTCAGGTGCAACCGCTAAAGGTTCAGGTCGAAGCTGCCTAAGGGGATCCTGGGCACCCGCCCTTCCGTGTAATATCGCCTCGGTACTGGCGAGGAGGCCGGACGAATACGTCCGGCCTCGCTTGCTCGCCGGCCTATACACCCCGAAGGATGCGCATGAATCTGCGTCTTAAGTTTGCCGGAACCGCACTGGCAGCGGCTGTGATCAGCGGGCCGCTTTACGCCGCCTTGCCGGCACCCGATGCTGCTGCTCCCATGCCCTCGCTTGCCCCCATGGTCAAGCGCGTCTCGCCTTCGGTGGTGAATATTGCGACCCGCGGTACCATCAAAGAGCAGCCCGGCCGCAATCCTCTGTTGGACGATCCATTTTTCCGCCGCTTCTTCGATGCGCCGCCGGATTCGAAGCCGCGTGAACGGCAATTCCAAAGCGCCGGATCCGGCGTCATCGTCGACGCCAAGAACGGCTACATCATCACCAATCATCATGTAGTTGAGAATGCCAGCGAGATCACCATCACGCTGCTCGACGACCGAACCTTCAGCGCCAAGGTGATCGGCACCGATGAAGGCGCGGACGTTGCGGTATTGCAGGCCAAACAGCCCAATCTGGTCGCCATGGCCTTGGGCGATTCGACCAAGCTCGAAGTCGGCGATTACGTCGTCGCCATCGGCAACCCGTTCGGTTTGCAGCATACGGTCACCGCCGGCATCGTCAGCGCGTTGGGGCGCAGCGGCATCAACCCGGAGGCCGGCGGCTATGAGGATTTCATTCAGACCGACGCCTCGATCAATCCTGGGAATTCGGGCGGCGCGCTGGTGAACCTGCGCGGCGAACTGGTCGGCATCAATTCGGCGATCCTGTCCCGCACGGGCGGCAACATCGGCATCGGCTTTGCCATCCCGGTCAACATGGTCCGTGGCGTCATGGATCAGCTCATTAAATACGGCCAGGTCAAACGGGGAATTCTCGGCGTCCAGCTCTACAGCGTCACCCCGGACATCGCCAAGGAATTTGGGTTGACCGAGACGACCGGCGCGCTCGTGGCGGGTGTGGCGCAGGGGTCGGCTGCGGAACGCGCCGGCGTGAAAACCGGCGACATCATCACTTCGCTCAATGGCACCACCATGAAAAGCTCCGGCGAGCTGCGCAATGCCATCGGCATGCTGCATGTTGGAGATAGGGTCGAACTCGGTCTGCTGCGCGATGGCAAGCCTCGCAAAGTCACCGCGTTGATCGCCGAGCGCGGCGAGGCGGAATCCGCGAGCGCCGCCGAGATCAACCGAGGCCTCGATGGCGCGGAATTGGCCGATGCGCCGGACGGCGGCGGCGTTCTCGTGAACAAGGTTCAAGAAGCCAGCGCCGCCGCCCAATCGGGACTGCGCGCCAACGATGTCATCGTGGGCGTGGGGCGCACGCCGATCACGAACATGAAGTCCTTCCGAGATGCCGTGAAGGGAGCCACCGTTCTGCTGCTTCGGGTTCGCCGCGGCGGCGACACGCTGTTGCTGCCCGTCCGCTAGAATTTATGCGCCCGTTATCCATCGTGGTTCTCGGCGGCACGGGGTTCTTAGGCACCCGGCTGGTTGCCAGGCTGATCAAGGATGGCCATGAGGTTACGGTGCTGTCGCGGGACCGGGAACAGCACAAGCACCTGCTGGTCCTGCCCGGGCTCACGCTGGAGAACTGCGATGTCTACCAGGAAGCGCAACTCAGCGAGCGCTTGCGCGGCAAAGACGTGGTGATCAACCTGGTGGGCATTCTCAATGAGCGCTGGTTCGGGGGAGCGGGATTCCGCCGCGCGCACACGGAACTGACGCAGCATGTCCTCAAGGCGGCCCGTTCCGCGGGCGTTACCCGGATGCTGCAGGTGTCTGCCTTGAAGGCAGCCACCGGTGCGCCCAGCTACTATCTGCGCTCCAAGGGCGAGGCGGAGAAGCTGATTCGTGATCAGAGCACCGCTTTGGATTGGACCATTTTTCAGCCGTCGGTGATGTTCGGCCCCGGCGACTCCTTTCTGAACCGGTTTGCAGGATTGCTGGCGGCAATTCCCTTTGTCTTTCCGCTTGCAAGACCGAATGCTCGTTTTCAGCCCGTATCGGTGGACGATGTGGTGAACGCCATGCGGCTCTGCCTGCATGGCGGCGCGAGCAGCCGTCAAACCTATCAACTCGGCGGCCCCCAGGTGTACACCCTGCGCGAGATTGTCAGCTTGGCGGCGAAACTGACGCATCGCCGGCGCGGGATCATCGGCCTGCCGAATTTTATAGGCCGAATGCAGGCGTTCTTCATGAATTTCGTGCCGGGCCGCCCGTTCTCCAGCGATAACTACCGATCGCTCAAGCTCGACAGCGTATGCAGCGAGGACGGCTTCGCGAAACTGGGCATCAAGCCGCAGTCCATGGCAGCTTCAGCGCGCCTTTTCCTGGGCGCCCACGAAGACAATGCTCGCCTCAGCCAAAATCGCGCGGCAGCCGGCCGCGCCAGGTCAAGCCACTAGACTCAATTCGTCGCCTTCGGGTCTGCGCTCTGCGGACGCGCATTCGAATCAGGACCCGCGGCCGAGTGCGCGGCGTGCGTCGCGTCAGCCGTCGCGCGCTCAAGTATCTCACCCAGGCGGTCCCGGAAAGGCCTTTGCCGCGGCGAAGATCCACTCGCGAAACTGCGCCACCTTGGGCAGGGCCAGAAAACTTTTCGGGCAGACGAAGTGATAGGCCGAGGCGTACGGCAAGGCCCCCGTGCCGGCGAGCTTGAGAGTGCCCTTCTGCAGGGCTCGCGTCACCAGCGTCCAGCGTGCCAGCGCATATCCCAATCCCTCCTCTGCCGCAGCCAGCAGGCCGGCGGAATCTTCGATGCTCGGTGCCCGCGAATGCCATGCGGCCTCCTCATCCGCCTGCGCCCACACATACCAGGGCTCATCGCCGCTCTCGAGCAGCGGGTATTTGCTCAAGGAGGCGCCGCGCTCGATCATGCCGTGCTGCTTGATGAGATCAGGACTCGCAACCGGCACCAGCCAATCGTCCAGCAATTTTTCGCTGTGCATGTTGGGATAGTCGCCGCGGCCGAAGCGAATTGCGATGTGATTTTCCGAGCGCGAGAAATCCACCAAGGCGCGCGATGTATG
>DASQPK010000185.1:0-14470 GCA_035643995.1 Steroidobacteraceae bacterium
CACTTTTTGCAGCGTGCCCTCGAAGTCGCTCTGCATGGACTTGCGCACGCTGTAGAGCTGCACGCCGACGGGACCTAAGGCCGGTCCGGACTTGGGAGCGGGGCGCACCGATCGCGGCAGCGCGAGCGTGCCCAGCGCGACGGTGCTCAACGCGAATCCCGAGGTCACCAGGAAATCGCGGCGCTTGGTCGTCACAGTTCGTTGCGCTTCATTTGGCTCACCGCGTGATCACAGGCGCGCGCGGTAAGTGCCATGTAAGTGATGCTGGGATTTTGGCAGGCGCTGCTGGCCATGCAGGCGCCATCGGTGATGAATAGATTTTGAACATCCCAGGCTTGATTCCAGGCATTGAGGACACCCTGGGAGGGCGTGTTGCTCATGCGCGCGCCGCCCATTTCGTGAATGCAATGCCCGGGCGGGTGGTCAACCGGCTGCAACTTGATATCGGTACAGCCGGCCGCATCGAGCATCTCGGCCATGCTGGTCATCATGTCGCGCTGCATGGCGCGCTCGTTCTCACGCCAGCGAACATCCATGCGCGCGGCAGGCACGCCCCACTTGTCCTTCACATTGGGATCAATGGTCACGCGGTTGTCGACGTGCGGCAGTGTCTCTCCCCAGCCGGCGGCGCTGAGGGACCAGGAACCCAAGTCCAGCAGTGATTTCTTGAAGTCCGCGCCGTAGCCCGGCATGGTGGTCCCGCGATGCCAGTCCCGGCGGCTCGAGCCGCCCTGCATGCCATAGCCGCGCAGAAAGTCGGCGTGCTGGGTCGAGACATTGCGAAACCGCGCAATGTAAATGCCGTTCGGGCGGCGCCCAAACGTGGCGCGATCCGTAAAGCCGCTCATGGTGCCCGACGCGCCGGAGCCATAGTGGTGATCCATGACGTAGCGGCCGAGCGTGCCGCTGGAATTTCCGAGGCCTTGAGGAAAGTGCGCACTCTTGGAATTGAGCAGCAGGCGGACCGACTCGATGGCGGAAGCGCACAGGAACACCACGCGGGCCTTGTACTCGGTATCGCGCAGCGTGTTGGCGTCGACGACCCTGACGCCGCGAATGCGCCCGCGCATTGCATCATAGGTGAGCTCGGCGGCGACGCTGTGTGGACGCAGCGTCAAGTTGCCGGTGGCGTTGGCGGCGGGGAGCGTTGAGCCTATGCTGCTGAAATAAGAATGCGTGATGCAGCCGCGCTCGCAGGGGCCGCAGTAGTGGCAGGCCGCGCGGCCATTGTGATCCTCGGTGAGAATGGCTGCGCGGCCGATCGTCATGAGGCGCGTGCCGTTGAAGCCCTTCAGGATCCGCTCGCGCGCGGTGCGCTCGACCGCCGTCATCTGCATGGGCGCCAGGAACTCGCCGTCGGGCAGCTGCGACAGGCCCTCTGGAGCGCCCGAGACGCCGATGAACTTCTCCACATGCGAATACCAGGGCGCAATGTCCTTGTAGCGGATCGGCCAGTCATTACCGTGACCGTCCTTGGCATTCGCCTCGAAATCCAAGTCGCTCCAGCGATAGACCTGTCGGCCCCAGGTAATGGACCGGCCGCCGACCTGGCGCCCGCGAAACCAACTGAACGGCGCGCCATCAGCATGGGTGTAAGGATTCTCGACATCGCTGACGAAGAATTTGTGTCCGATCTCATCGCAGGCGTAACAGTCGGTCTGGATCGGGCGCTCCTTTTTGAGCAGCCCGCGATCGCCCCAATTGCGGAACGGCACCTCGTAGGGTTGCACGTGCTCCACATAGTCCTTGGCAGGATCGATGGGGCCGCCGGCCTCGAGCACCAGCGTCTTGAGGCCTGCCTCGGTCAATTCCTTGGCGGCCCACCCGCCCGTGATACCGGAGCCGACCACAATGGCGTCGAAGTCGTACTGCTCCTTCATGTCGGGCTCGCGGGGATTCGCACATCGGCATCGAATCGGCCGGGTACGATCACCACCTTCAGGAGGTCCTGCTGCACGGGCTTGCTGGTGAAGTAGCCGTAAATGATGAGTTCCTTGAGCTGCACATAGCCGCGCTGGGCGGGGGTGAGGTCCTTGGAGCCACAGGCGGCATCGAGGCTGCTCATCACCTTCATCAGGTCGTGGTGCTTGAGCCCGATGAGGATTGCACCGCACGTTGATAGTGCCAATCGGTCGATGGCGCCCAAGTCGGCGAGGAAGCGGGCGCGGCGCGTGTCGGAAAAATATTCCGCTAAAACTAAACCGATCCACGGCGGCACGCCCACATCGATTGCACCCGGCGTGTCGCTGCGCGGCAGGATGGTGTCGGTGATGAGTGTGATCATCTGCTCTTGCGTGGGACCAAGAACTCGCGGCGTACGCTGGGCGCCGGCGGCGACGGCGCCCCAGGCGGCCTCGGCGAAGCCGGGCATCAGATTCAAGGCGAGCCCCCCTTGCAGCAGGGTCTGAAGGGCGGCGCGACGATCTATCTTTGTTGTACTAGGCATTCGCAATCGCTCGCATGTGCGCGACCAGGCACTCCCGGGCTCGAATCTGGCACGGAATGGGGTGCGTTGTCGACCATTGCCGCTCGTGCGGGCGCCTGCTTCCGGTCCTCTTTACTTATTCAAAATTTTCTGTACAACCTCACCAAGACCGTCACGTTTTCCCTTCATCATCGACGCCATCGTCTGGTTACTGTTGATGAGGCCGGCGATTCGTCTGCCGTTCATCCCGGAAGTATAAAGGGGGTGTTGCATGGGAATGGATCATCGATGGGGACAAAGGCGAGCGACCGATTTCGTGGTACATGTCGTCGCGACATCCGGCAGGACTGTGGCCGCGCGAGTGCTCAACGTCAGCTTGACCGGGGCTTACTTGGAAACCAGCGTGCCGCTCCGTCTGAATTCTCTGATTCACTTGATGCCCTACTTGCCGGACAACTTCACCGCAGGAAGTAATCGCGTCGCGGCAAATGTAGTACGTCATGATGCGCTCGGTGTCGGCCTCCAATGGTGCGAGCGGCTGACCAAGGGCGTACAGCTTGACTTGCTGTTGGCCATGCTGGCGGATAACGAAATCGACGCCGCTCGTCGCGTGCGTCAAGGCGGAATCGGTCTGGAGCACGACCGCCACGGATCCGCAGCAGCCTGACCGGCCTTCCGGCAAGTCTTACAGGACGACGCAGAATACGTTGCCGAGCCGGCGTTGTCCGTCATTCTTGCCCAGCGAGCAGTTGCGCGGCCGCACGCAACCCGCTGCCCAAGGCGCCGTGCACCGTTCCCCAATGTCCCGTCGTATCGGTGTGTTCACCCGCGAAAAACAGGGTATCGGCCACCGGCAGCGTCATGTTGGCCGATGCGTTGAGTGCGCCGGCCGGCGCGTAGCTATAGGCGCCGCGCGAATAGGGATCTGCTTGCCAGTCGTGCGTGTGCCAGCTGATCAGTTTCGCGTGCAGGTCCTGCGCCGCGATTCCGTACGTGCGCGATAGCGCTCCCAAGGATTCTTCCAGCAGCGCACGCCCGTCCGCACGGGCCCCGATCCTGATTGTGAGCGCCGCGGCCTTCGAGCCGCCCGCCCATCCGGTGATCAGCGCAGCGGTCTTGGGCATTGGGGTCCACCACGCCGACGGGACCTCGTCACGTGTGAGCAGAAAACTTAAGTCCTGCTGCCAGAACTTCGCGTCAAACAGCAGGCTGATTCGGACAACCGGACCCATCGCCATCCGCGCCGCGTTCGACCATATCTCCTGAGGCGCAGGCTCGAACTCGACCGTGCCGGCCTGCAACACCCCGAGCGGCAGGGTCACGATGGCGCGTTCTGCCTGCAATTCGAAACTCTCGCCGCCGGTAACGACACCGCTGACCGCGACTGCGTTTTGCGACCAGCGCACGCGGCGTACCGGATGCGCCAACAAGAGCGTGCCGCCCGCCGCACGAAATCGATCCGACAGGAACGTCGGCAGGGCATGGTATCCAGCCTCGACATGAAACAGCCGATCGGAATCCACTTGCTCCTCGGCGCGCTGTTGCGCTACCAGTGCCGCAACGCCGATGATGCGGCTGTCGGCCGCGTTGAAGCCTTCGACGTAGGCCGTGGCGCGCCTGCGCCGCGACTCATCGATTCCCGCCCGATCCAAGTACTCCTCAAAGGTCAGGTCCGTGCCGCGAGGCTGCCTCGCCAGCCATGCCATCATTTCATCGATGACACTGACGCCATCTCCATAGTCTTCACCGCTTGATTGGAAGCCCCCGCGAGCGAATGACAGTTGAGCGCCGTCCAATTCATACGTGTTGAGATTCGCTTCCTTGATCAGATCCCAGCTGACCGGCGGCAGTCCATGAATGAATTCCGCGCCGAGTTCAATCGAAACCGGCTCGCCGCAATTCCGGATGATCTGGTCGGTGAAAATGCGCCCGCCGATCCGGTCGCGCGCTTCGATGAGGGCGACGCGCTGACCGGCAGCGGTCAGAGCGCGCGCGGCGGCCAATCCAGCAATACCCGCCCCCAGCACCAAAATGTCGTAGCGACCCATCGGCGACATGGTAGCAACAAAAATATTCAGGACTTGTCTGACAGAATTCGTGCGATCAGTCGTGCTAGGCTTTTTGGCGGTGGCCGCGCACGACGCGGCATTTGCTTTCAATACGCCGCGCGTCCGCGCGGCCTTGATCAATAAAGGAACAACATGGCTGCTAAGGTCTGGTTCATTACTGGCACGTCCAAGGGTTTCGGCCGCGTTTGGGCGGAGGCGGCGCTGGACCGCGGCGATCTCGTTGCGGCCACCGCTCGGAATATCGATGCGCTTTCACCGCTGACTGAACGCTACCCCAAGCAAGTGACGGCCATCACGCTGGACGTCACGAACAAGGATGATGTCGATGCCGCAATCGCGGAGGCACATGCGCGCTTCGGCCGCCTCGATGTGGTGATCAACAATGCCGGCTACGGACTTTTCGGCACGATCGAGGAGGTCAGCGAAGCGCAAGCCCGAGCGCAAATAGAGACGAATCTGTTCGGCGCGCTTTGGGTCACCCAGGCCGCGCTGCCCATCATGCGTGCCCAAGGCTCGGGACACATCATTCAGGTGTCATCGATCGGCGGCGTCAATGCCTTTCCCACGGTCGGCCTGTATCACGCCTCGAAATGGGGTCTTGAGGGCTTTAGCCAAGCGCTTGCCGCAGAAGTCGCCGGATTCGGCATCAAAGTGACCATCGTTGAACCGGGCGGCTACGCCACCGATTGGGGCGGCACGTCGGCCATCCGCGCGGCGACCATTCCGGTCTACGACGGCGCTCGCGCCAAGATCGCCGCGTTTCGTTCCAACAGCGTGCCCGGCGATCCGGACGCGACCGGGCCGGCGATCTTGAAGGTGGTCGATGCGAAGGATCCGCCGCTGCGAATTTTCTTTGGTTCAGGCGGCTTGCCCATGACGCGCGCCGAATATGCCCGGCGAGTCGAGACCTGGGAGAAGTGGAGCGCGGTTTCGATCGAGGCTCAGGGCGACCTGGCGGCGAAACGGGCACGTCAAACCGGAACCTAGTGACCGAAACCAAATGAGCGAGCGAGCGCGCGTACGCGCGCTCGGGCTCGATCGCGAATCGCGGCTAAACCATGCTCTTCAGGACGTCGTCGCGGCGAATCAGCGCATGGAACAGCGCGGCCCCAAGATGCCCAAGGAATGTGGCAAACAAGAGCAGCGCCAGAACCGTATGCGTGGTGCGCAGCAGGGCGAAGACCGGCGCGTTGTGCGGAAGTAGCGGCGGCAGATGGATCGCGCCGAACACCACAATCGGATAGCCGCCGGCCGACAACATCGACCAGCCGACCAGCGGCAGCGCAAACATGAGCGCATACAGGATCACGTGTGAACCTGTTGCCAGAAATTGCTGCCACCCCGGTAAATCCAAAGGCAGCGGCGGCGGCGGGTTGAGAAGCCGGTTGACGAGGCGCACCGCCACCAGCACCAAGATGAGGCTACCGACTGACTTATGCAGCGACAGCAGCTGGTGATACTTCGGGGAGAGGGTGCTCACCATGCCGATGCCGACGAACGCCATCGTGAGTATCAGCGCTGCCATCGTCCAGTGCAGGAGGCGGGCAAGCAGGTTGAATCGCTGCACGGTCTGGATCATGGCCCGGTCCCCGCGCTTTGATTGGCAACGGCGCTCGGCGGCTTGGTCTCGCCCGCTCGTCTCCTAAAAGAAGTGGAATAAGCCGCCGATCGGGCATAGGGAATCGGATCGTCCGAGGGGTCGATCCCCGACGGCAACACCAGTGGGTCATAGTTCACGTCCTGACAGTTGCCTCTGGTTTCGCTTTCGACGTGGGCTATGGTCAGCTCGCCGAGGGCGACTTTTTGTCGGTCTTCGGGCCAAACTTCGGTTGCCTTGTTGGGGTCGCCCGGCGTCGCGAGGATGGCAATCAACTGCCACTTGATGGGTCCGCGCGCAACCCGCGCCAGCAAGTCATCGAACTCATAGTTAGCCGATCTGGCCGCCCGATCTTCCGGCGATAAGGTCGAGAACGGATCCTCTGCTTGCATCGTCCAACGCACCAACCGGCGCTTGCCATCGCCGGAAACGAAAATGAAGCCGTTGACGCTGTTGTAACTGTCATTCGCAAAGCCGCTCGAAAACGGCCTGGCTTTCAGACGGGCGAGAAACGCAACGGTCTCCGGATGCCGGTCCAGATAGGCCTGCATCCTGGCCGGATCCGGCTTCCCGGTGCCAGGATCCGGAGTCGACGCGACGACGTTCTCGTAAAATGCCTGTGGCGTGGACACGTGCAGGCCCGGAGTGTCATTCATCCCCGTGCGCCACTCATCCGCGTGCGGCGGTTGAAGGCGAAGCGCCATGCTTCGGACCGGTGCCGTCGTAGTATCATTGGTAAAGGGATCCGGGGTGGCTTCGGCGAAGCGGCCAGTCACCGGAACGACATCGCCTGAGAAGACGGCGGCTCGTGACAGAGTTTTCGCCTCTGCGCTGGCGAGGAAAGTTCCGGCCACGCAGATGCCCTTCGCATGCGCGCGACGAAACCCTTCGTGCGCACCGCCGCCACTCACCTCGATCGCGTCGACCAAACGATTGGCACTGATTCGATGTGGCGAGAAGAAGCCGCCGGTATACGCGAAGGCGCAGATCGCGGCCGCCAGGACGGCGCCGATGAAAATGACCCGTCCGGGATTTTGCTTCAGCAAGTCGATGGTGGGTTGCGTGGACACTGTTTCTCCTCACGAATCGACTGCCCATCAGCGAACGGGGACCGCCTGTTGCGTCACAGTACGGTCGACTCGCGGCAACGGCCTGTGATTGCCCGCAGTGATTTGTCGAATCCTGATATTCCTTTTTTGTGTCGCAGTCAATGATTATGGGAGTCGTGCGGCGGCGTCCAAAACCACGCCGCGGGGTACCGGAACCATCATCTATATTGAAGGTCCCTCTTCTAGGGCCCGTAGGAGGCGAACTGTCCATGAAGGAGTCGAACCGCCGGCGAGCTGCGCGATGTGCCGCGGCAGCTACCGTATTGGCGGTACACCTGGTCTTGATCGCGGTGCTCATCATGATGTCGCGGACCGCGGGGATCACCACGGCGACAGCGAACGCCGTTCAAGTGCTGTTTGTGGCGCCTGTATTTCCGCCCAAGGAGCACGTCATGGCGAACCTGCCGCGACGCGGCCGCAACTTGGCCGTCACAGTTGAGCCACCGCTCTTGGAGTCGCTGTCCTTTCCCGCTTCGCGGGCGTCGGGGTCATCGGCAAACGGCGAGGGTTCCGGTGTGGATTGGGCGGCGGAGGCGCGGCGCGCCCTGCAAGCCTTCGAAATTCGTAACCACCAGCCTTCAGCGAGTCGATCAGTCTCGGGAAGACCGGAGGATGATCATTGGCGGCCGCATGCGCAGCACCACGCCGGGGAGAGATTCAAGACCGAGAACGGCGATTGGATGGTGTGGATCGATGCGAACTGCTACGAGATTGCGCGTGCGGGATCGGGCGCATACGCGCATGTCGCGCCGCTCACGGAACCGATCTGCCAAGACCAGCCCGGCGCGGCGATCGCGTCTCATCAGTGAGCGGTGTCCGTTCAGGCAGCGCGTGCTCGATCCCAGCGGTGGCCAAACCGAAGGCTTAACGCGGGCGGCGGTTTCAGTTCTAACGGTGGCTCAAGGGTTTGCGAAGAACGACCTCGTCGCGGCGAAGCAGAAGGGCGCCACCAGTGTCGCGTGATAGGCCTCAGCGACCGCAAACGCGCCGCCGTCCGTGGCTCCTTGTGCGACGGCGGCGGCGGCGACCAGCGCCTTGGCGATCTCAAATTCTTGTTTGAGGCTGCCATAAGGGTCGTTGGTCGATGCCGCAGACTCTAAATCGAGCACCCTGATCGGTGCTGCTGATGACTGCGATGCCCAATAATTCTGCATCAGCCGGCTGTTGAACCAAAAGACCAGCGGGTCGACGGCGCCGCCGCACAGCAGCACCGGTACCGTCGGAACCCAGTTGCGCAAATCGTTCAGTTGCAGTGCTTGCCGCCACGGCAGCGCCGGGCTCGCCGCGGCAATCCCCGTGGTCACCGCGGGGAAGCCGCCATCTGGGTGCGCCTGCGCGTCTTGCAAATAGCTCAAGCGATAGCTGTTCTGCAGCAAATTGCCGGCGCCGAAGCCGAGCGCGAACACGGCCGCCAAATTCGCCGGTGTCGAGGGTGGGGTGATGCTCGCGAAGGCGGGATCGGGCGGCGTTGAACTGAATAGCGCAAACTCAGGAAGCTTCCCTTGAGCATACAGCTGACTCCTTGGCGTCGTACTCGGCAGGAGGGAGTCAATCCCAGTCGCGTACTGGGGCTCGAACACATCCACCGCATTGGCGTAGATATTGCCGTAGGCCCTCTGATACGCGGTGAGCAACAGCGTCGAAGACACGGGACCACTGCCGTTGACCTCACCGTAGAAGACGGCGTCGACGAACGCGGCGAGCGCGTATGGTCCTGACATGGGTGCGGATGCGGTGACGGTCATGCCGGCAGCCTGCATGGCACGGTGAGTGGCCATCGCCACGTAGCCACCCTGCGAATAACCCGTGATGAACAATTGTCCGTTGTCCTTGGTCAATGTCGCCGAGGCAAACGGCAGGGCGACGCGCGCCGCCGTCAGCGCGTCGATCATATCCTTCGATTGCTGATCGGCAATCAAGTAAGGATGATAGGGAAGCGTCGAGGTGTCGTAGCCCGCGTAGTTAGGGGCCACGACGATATAACCTTGTGATGCGAAGAGCGCCGCCAAGGACAGCGTCTCCGCATTGCTCATGTCAGTCATATTGAACGCGCGGTCCGTGGTCGTACCATGCGCGTACAAAACGATCGGGCGCTTTCCCGTGCAGTTCGCGCCTAATCCGGTGGGCACCATCAGTGCGGCGGATGCCGTGGTGGCTTCATTGGCGCCGCCCACCGTGCTGTACTCGATGTGATAGGTGAGAATGTCGCACACGGGTGGGCCGCTGAGCGACAGCAGCTGCTGATTGGCCGCGGTGTTGAGCACGAGCAGCAAATCCGAAGCCGTCACCGTGGACAGAAGGTCGGGCGGACTCTGCAACAATGTGCCGCGCGGTGGACTTGCGCCGGGCGCGGATGCTGACATTCCGCCGCCTCCGCCGCAGGCGAGAAGAAGCGCTGCGAGCAATATCAGCGTCGAGCGTTGAACGACCCGCATTCCCTTTCACCTGCAGATGTACAAACCCCAAGGTACTGCCACGCGCGCCACCGGTCTGTCAGACGGCAGCGCCAGCATCTGCGGGAAAGCGGGTTAGTCCCCGTGAGTCCCACAATATGATGCAGCGCGCCATGTGCGGCGCGGCCCGATTTTCAGGCTGTTGCGCTCGATTTTGGCGCTTCGGACGCCATAACGGCCGCCAAGCCGGGCAGCACGGCGCGATGAACCATGCAACTTTTGTCGTCCGGCGGGGTTTTGTAGGCACGCGCGGGCCGTGGTATGAGGCTTGTGCCCGGTGCAACCCGAGAGTGGCGCCGCAATTTTTCTATCTGCAATCGGGAGAGCCTTGGCAATGATTCCTCTATACAAAAGAACCACCGTCCATCGATCGGCAATCATCTGGGCGCTTCTCGCCACCGGGCTGTTTGCCGCCACTGTTCAAGCGGATGACTACGCCAAATCCTTCACGGTCTCCAATCGCGCCAGCGTGCGGGTCGACACGAACGACGGCAGCGTCAGTATTAGCACCGGCGACACCAAGCAGGTTGAATTCCGTGTTGAATATCAGGGCTATGTGCTGAACAAGTCCCTGGATATCGAATCCAGCCAGCAGGGTGATGAGGTCGAGCTCACGGCCCGCATTCCTAACAAGTGGCATTTTTCCTTGGGGACGATCAGAAGATTGCATATCGAGGTTCGCATGCCGAAGGACGCGGACCTGCAAGTCAGAACCGGTGACGGCTCCATCAAGGCCGTCGGCCTGTCAGGCACCATTGATCTGCACAGCGGCGACGGCAGTCTCACCGTGAATTCCCTGAAGGGCGCGGTTCGCCTGCACACCGGCGATGGCTCCATTGAAGGACGCGACCTCGACGGCAAATGCGATGCCGTCTCCGGCGACGGCCGCATTCGTCTCACGGGACGCTTTGATGTCTTAAGCGTCAGGAGCGGCGACGGCAGCGTCGGGGTGGAGGCGCTACACGGCTCGAAGCTCGATTCAGGCTGGAACATCAGCTCGGGCGACGGCGGCATTGACGTGGCACTGCCGGTTGATCTGCCCGTGAATATCGACGCCAGCACGAGCGATGGACACATCAGCTCGGACATCCCGATCACGATGGAAGGAATGATCAGCAAATCGCGGGTCCGCGGCAAAATGAACGGCGGTGGCTCGACACTCACCATTCACACGGCGGATGGCTCCATTCATTTGAAGCAAGCTTGAGCGGCCGCGCCGTGATCAGGCGTTCGCGGCGGCGTGGGCTCTTGCCGGCAGGCGGAATAGAACGGGGACCGTGATCAGATAAAGGGCCGCTCCGGCAATCCAGACGAGGCCTGGAAAGCTCGCACGATAGGCGAAGTACAGCGAGCTGATGGCCAGCGGCCCGACGATGGAAGCAAGACTCGTGATGCTGGCCAGTACGCCTTGCAAGCGTCCCTGTTTTTGCGGGTCGACTTTGCCGCTCAGTAAGGATTGCAAGGCAGGCAGGCCCACTGCGCCCAAGCCGAAGAGCGGCATCAACGCGAACGCCATCCACCCTTTGGTGGCGAACGCGATCAGCACCGACGCCGCACTATCGGTAATGACGCCGACTGCCAGCGCGAAGCGCTCGCCGCGCCGTTCGCTCAATGGGCCGGCGATATAGGCTTGTGCGACCGCGTGCAGCAGACCGAAGAAGGCGATGGACACGCCGATCCAAAACGGTGTCCAACCGAATCGATCCGATCCGTAAATGATCCAGATCGTGCCGCCTACCTGCCCGACCAGCGTGAATACCAAGAACATGATCAGCAGGGGCAACAGGGCGGGAACCGACCATGCCCACTGGAATGTCCTCAAGGGATTTACAAAGGACGCTTCGCCCTCGGCTGCCGAATGCCGTGGCGGCTCTCGAAGAACCAACAGGGTCACCAAGAAAGTGATGCCGTTCAAGCCTGCCGCAGCCATGAAAGGCGCGCGAATCCACAGAGTGCCGAGCAATCCACCGATAAGAGGGCCGGCAATAAAACCCAAGCCTTGGACCGCATTGAGTTGGCCGAATCGCCGCGCACGATCGCCTTCGGACGTCACGTCGGCTATGTACGCCGACGCGACCGCCTGGCTGGCGCCGGTTATTCCAGCGATCGCCCGACCCACGAATAGCAGTCCCAACGAGGGGGCTATTGCCATGAAAAGGTAGTCGACGGCGGCGCCGGCGAGTGAACACAAGAGAACCGGCCGCCTGCCGACTCGATCGCTCCAGATACCCAAGATCGGCGAAAAGATGAATTGCATGAGGGCGTACAAACTCAAGAAAGCGCCGAATCGCCAGCCGAGATCGCTCGTGTGCGCAACCTCGCTCAGCAAGCGCGGAATGATGGGTAAGGTCAGTCCGATCCCCGCGAAATCGAGAGCGACAATGGCCAGGACTACGCCAATTCCTCCCGGCCGCTGTTTCTCGACGATATTCATTCTCGAGAGATATTAGCGTTCGGGATCCGATACTAGGAGGTAATTTGCCCAGAGCGGGTAAATCTGAGATTGTCAGGCCTGCGTTGTACACAAGTGGAATTTGAATCAATGAAGAAACTGCTCAGTTTGGTATTGATCATCTGGGGCAGCGCGGCGAGAGCCCAAAATGCTCCCGCGACCGCAACGGCCACCCAGGACCAGGGACAGGCCCGGCAATTCGGCATTTTGGTCGGCGGGACGGCTTCCGGGTACGATCTTTGCGCCAAGAAGGGTTTTCTCGCCAAGAGTGATCCAAGTGCCGAGGAGACCGCGAAGTCGATTCTCGAGAAGATGCGCACCTCCAACACAGGTCCCGACCATTCGGCGTACATTCAGGAGGGGTGGGACTTGATGAAGAAGGAAATCTCTGAGAACGAATCGTTCTACACGCAGGACAAGTGCGTTGGAGTGGGCAAGGAGTGGGCAAAGATCTTGGCCACGGTGCGCAAGAAGTAAGGCGCGCAACGCGTAAGCGTAAGCTACTTCAGCGAGATGTCGCCGCTGAATTCCACGTTCACTTTGAGACCCGCCACTTCCAGCCGCATTTTTGCCGGGAATGATTCTGTGCCGGCGATGGCGCCTTGCGCGGTGGCTTTGGCCACCGCGTGCTCGATCTCCCGCTGCGAACTGATCCCGACCATTTTTAGGAACTTGCGGATGCTTAAGTTGAGCGCTTCTTCGTTCATTGGAGATCTCTCATTTTTCCGGGACGGGGGAAATCGCCGCTATGGTACTGCTTCCCGCCTCCCGCCGACAGTCAAGCATCGATGGCTCAGCGGCGGCTTTGCTTTTTCACGATCATCTCTTCTGAATGCACTCTATTGGTCGCTGCCGAAGCCGGTCAGCGCATGCGTTGACCAGTAAGCGGCGGCCTCAGCGATGCACTGCGTCCAGCCCGTGGCGATTCCATGCTGTGCGTCTTTAAGAACCTAAAGCGCTACCAAGGCGCGGACTTGTAATCCTTCAGAAACTGGCCCCACACGTGCTTAGCAGTCAGCCTGCCTGCGAATATCGGATCGACGATGCGCGCGGCGCCGTCAATGATGTCCAGAGGCGGCGAGAAGCCTAGGTTCGCCTTGCGGGCCGCATGCGCTGCGGGGTCCTCGTCGGTCACCCACCCGGTGTCGACGGCATTCATGTGGATGCCGTCCTTCACGAAATCCGCGGCACTGGTGCGCGTCATCATGTTGAGCGCCGCCTTCGCCATATTGGTGTGCGGGTGCTTGTCGGTCTTGGTGGTGCGATAGAACTGGCCTTCCACGGCGCTGACGTTGACGACATGCTTGTGACGCTCCGGCGTGCGCAGCATGAGCGGCTTGAGGCGAGCGTTGAGAACGAACGGGGCGATGGCGTTCACGAGCTGCACCTCGAGAAGCTCGGGCGTCTCAACCTCATGCATGCGCAGGCGCCAGCTGTTGACCTCGCGCAGATCCACCTGTTGCAGATCCTCATCGTAGCGGTCGGCCGGGAACAGCGCCTCGCCGTTTCGATAGTCCTCATCAAGATAGCGCCGCTGCGACAGCGCCGCGCTGTGCAACAGCCCCTCGCCCTGCTGCCGCGCCGTCGCGACCACCGTGCCATTGCCGTGAGGCCTTGATCCGTCGATGCCCCGCCGCAACTGGTCGTTATTCGCGAGCGGAGCCTGCCAGGATTCGGGAAGCGTGCCGATGGATTCGGTTTCCCGGGCTAGCAGGTGCTGGAAGAAACCCGCCGGTCGGCGCACCGTCTGGCAGGCGTTATTCAGAATATGGTCGAGACGCGGCAGCCGCTCGAGCAAAAATTGCGTGAAGAGTTCGACGCTCGGTGTATGCCGCAAATCCAGGCCGTAGATCTGCAGCCGCTCGCGAAAGTCAGCGTAGTCCGCTTCCTTCGCATACCGATCGACTGCATCGACGGGAAAGCGGGTGGTAACGACGACGTGCGCGCCGGCCCGCAGGAGTTTGAGGGAGGCCTGAAAGCCGATCTTGACGCGAGCGCCGGTGACGAGCGCGTAGTGGCCGGAGAGATCAGCGGTCTGCCCGCGCTTGGCATAGTTCAAGTCGCCGCACGCCTCGCACATCGAGTCGTAGTAGCGATGCATCTTGGCAAAGGCATTTTTGCAGACATAGCAATTGCGCTCCTGGTGAAACTCCGGGCGATCGTGCAACGCCTCGGGTTTCGGCCGCTCGAGCCAGAGCGGGGCATATATCTTGGAGCGGCGCTGGATGCGCAGGCCCGCACGCTCAATGATCCGCCGGTCGTGCTCCTTGGTAACTTCGCGCTTGGCGCGTCGAAACGCCTTGGCCATCCGCGTGACATCGTGGCGCTCAGGTTTGGTGACCAGGCCCGCGAGCATCAGCAGCTC
>DASQPK010000186.1:0-46505 GCA_035643995.1 Steroidobacteraceae bacterium
TGGAAATTCGATTGCCGCCATTGCGGGAGCGGCGGGAGGACATTCCATTGTTGCTGGAGCATTTCATCGCCTTCTATTCGCAGAAATACAATTTTCCCGCCAAGCGGCTGAGCGCGACCGCACTGGACGAGCTGATGGCCCATGCATGGCCTGGCAATGTGCGTGCGCTTCGCCATGCGGTAGAGCGCGCCGTAATCTTGAGCGAGGGTACAACATTGGAGGCCGACGACTTTTCGCTCGTTGCAGAACGAACAATTGCCCCCGCCGGTAGCTCGTCGGACGCGTCCAGGCTCGACGACATTGAAAGAAGTACCATCGCGCGCGCACTTGCGGAGAACCAGGGGAATGTCAGTCGGGCGGCGGCCGGTCTCGGTCTCACGCGTGCGTCGCTTTACAGGCGAAAAATGAAATATGGCCTATAGCCGCTTCCGCACTGGCGTAGCTCTGCGCGCCGTGGCACTGGCACTCACCATCGTCGCCGTTGCATGCATGGTCGCGCAGACACGATGGTATGTGACGATCACACTCGTCTTGGCAGTTGCGCTGGCGCAGATTGTTGCGCTCGTCCGCTTTGCGACGCAATCAAGCCGCGAGGTGGCGAGATTTCTCGACGCCATATCCTTCGATGACGCGTCGCAGAGTTTTTCGGGACTGCTTGGCGATAGCGCCCACAGCGAACTCGGTGCGGCCATGACACGCGTCCTAACGCAGCTTCGCGTGGTCAGATCGGAACGCGAGGAGCAGGCCCGCTATCTTCAAACACTGGTCGCCCATGTTCCAGTGGCTTTGATCTCTGCTGACGAACGCGGCGGGGTGCAATTACTCAACATGGCGGCGCGGCGGTTGTTTGGAACCGCGCTCGCGGAAACCGCGCAGTTCGCACGGCACGGTGAGGCATTCGCCGTCGGCATCGAATCCATCCGCCCCGGCAGCACCGCGATCCTGCGAATGGAGCGGCCGTCCGGAACTTTGCAGCTCAAGGTCGCGGTTACTGAATTGGCGCTTGGCGGCACCCGCTATCGACTTATTTCGCTGCAGAATATCGAGAGTGAAATGAGTGCGCAGGAAATGGTCGCGTGGCAGACCGTCATTCGCGTCATGGCCCATGAGGTCATGAATTCTCTCACTCCTGTGTCATCGCTTGCGGCCACAGCTCACGATCTAGTAACCGGTGTGATCAAGCAATTGCCGGCAGACGATCCACGCGCAGCCGCCCTGACAGACGCTGCAGAAGCCCTGGAAACGGTCACCCGGCGCAGCCAAGGACTTCTGCATTTCGTACAGAACCACCGTCGCCTAACCAAACACCTGGTGACGCAGATAGAGGTTGCGCCCATACAGCGCATCTTCGCGCGACTGCAGCGCCTCCTGTCCAATGACTTGGCGGCCCGCGACATTCGCTTGACGACTAGTGTCGAGCCGGAAACACTCGAAATAGCTGCGGACATCGAATTGCTTGACCAGGCCCTCATCAATCTGGTCAGGAACGCGATCGAGGCACTCCGCGACGCTCCTGCCGGTCTCATCTCTTTGTCCGCCCACCGTGATCCTGACGGTCGCGTGGCTATCGTGGTCGCAGACAATGGCTCCGGTATTGCGCCAGATCAGCGTGAAAAGATATTCGTGCCATTTTTCACGACTAAGCGTCAAGGTAGCGGCGTCGGACTAACACTTGTTCGCCAGATTGCCACCGCTCACGGTGCAACTGTCGACGTTTCGAATACGCCTGGCGGCGGCGCTACCGTGAGCTTGCGAATTTAGAGCCCGACTTAACACTTGTTAACCCTGCAATTTCGATCAGTGAATGCTTCGTACGCGTGACGGCCGTGCGCCGCGCGGATCGCGCGTGTGCGACAATGATCCCGGAGGCGTAAACGTTGATGCAGTGGCTTAGGAAGAACGGATATTTGGTTTTCGCGCTTGTGCTCGTTGGGCTGGTGGCGCTCATCGTGCGCGTGGCGAAGCTCCCGTAACCGCCCAGGTGGGCTTTGGGCGCGCTGTACCTTAGTACCGCCGGCGCGCAACCCACGAACAACGCCGTTCGAGTTTGGCTCGTCGGGCTAGAGAAATGGTGTGAAGGGCCCGCGCATGCGCGGCCCCAGTTGTGATGGCGCCCCTTCTGTGAGGGCAGGTTTCTTATTTGCGCCGCGACGGCGCATTGATCAGCATGCGCGTCTCATGTAGAGAGCGCAACCGACCTCGCCCGTGAGGCGCTCAAACGAACAGCGCATTCACTCCGGCGTTGATCGCAGCTCCGCCGAGCACCAACCAGGCAAACAGCAGCGCGGCGAGCGCGAGAGGTTTGAATCCCGCGGTGCGGATCGCGGACACATGCGTGGTAACGCCGAGCGCCGCCATGGCCATCGCCAGTATCACCGTATCGAAGTCAACCGCGGCGCCGACTGCCGTCTTGGGCAGCACCACCAGGGAATTCAGCGCCGCGACTGCGACGAAACCCAGCGCAAACCATGGGATGACGATGCGCCGCGCCGACTGAGTATGGTCAGACGAGACCTTCTCGCTTCGATCAGGGTAGCGCGACAGGTAAGCGGAGAGGATGACAAGAAACGGCGCCAGCATCATCACACGCACCATCTTGGTAATCACCGCGGCATTGGCGGCCGTATCGCTTACCGCCCGTCCCGCGGCGACCACCTGGGCGACTTCGTGAACCGTCGATCCGGTGAATATGCCGTACGTCCTGGAGGACATTGAGAGCACTTGAAAGTGCTCACTCAGGTGATAAAGGGCGGGATACAGGAAAATCGCCAAGGTCCCGAAAACAACCACGGTCGACACGGCCACGGCGACCTGCGCGGCTTGCCCGCGCACCACCGGCTCCGCAGCCATGACCGCTGCGGCACCGCAAATCGAACTGCCGGCACCGATGAGCATGGCGGTTCGCCGGTCTAGCCCCAAGACGCGAGTGCCTGCCCACCAGGACAGTGTAAAGGTGCTGCTCAACACACAAGCATCGATAGCCACTCCGGCAAGTCCCACGTTGGCAATATCCTGAAACGTCAATCGCAGGCCATACAGAATGATTCCGGCGCGAAGTAGGGTCTGCTTCGAGAATGTCACGCCGCTCGAACTCGCCGCCGCAATGCGCGGATACAGCGTGTTGCCCACGACCATGCCGAGCGCGATGGCAAGGGTCAGTGCGCTGATCCCATTTGCCTGCAGCCAACCAACCTTACCGAGCTCAATGGCCACGATCGTTATCGTGCCCACCAACGCGATACCGGGGAGCCGATTAACTGCGCTTTCCCAGCGGTTAGGTTGGTGTCCAGGGACGGTATCAATCCCTGCGTTCGTTACGGTATGTGGAATCATGCGTTCGTTCCCGACCGGTGGTCCGCGGCATCACAACTATGGACGAGGTCGATCTACTCGTAAAACAGATTGTTTAGCTATAATCGATTGACTAAATAGCTTAATATTGCTGCGCCATGCGACTGACCTTGCGCCAACTGCAAATCCTTCGGGCGATTTCGACCCACGGCAGCACCAGCGCCGGCGCCGCCAGCGTCTCGCTGTCGCAATCGGCAACCAGCGCGGCCTTGAACGAACTCGAACGCGCACTGGGTGCACGCTTGTTCGACCGGGTGGGTAAACGACTCGTACTCAATGACAACGGACGGGCCGTGTTGCCCGCTGCGCTGGCCGTCTTGGACGGCGCGCACGGCATTGAAGCCTCGTTTCAATCCGCCGATCGAGGACTTCTTATCGACCTGCGTGTGTCCGCAAGCACGACGATCGGCAATTACTTGTTGCCTGCCATGTTGGCGCGGTTTCGCGAGGGCTATCCGCGGGCACGGCTTGAACTGCGGATTGGCAATACGCTCAATGTCGTCATGGCGGTCAGGGATTTTGCGGCTGACATGGGATTGATCGAGGGGCCGTGCCACGAATCCGACCTCCAGGTTCTTCCCTGGTTGGAAGACGAACTCGTCATCGTCGCCGCGCCGACTCATCCTCTGGCGAAAGCCGCGAAGCATCGAAAGCTGACAGCAAACCAGCTGCGCGGCGCCCATTGGTTGCTCAGAGAGCAGGGTTCCGGAACTCGAGAGGCCGTGGAGGCAGCGCTGTTGCCGCACCTCCTTCACATCCAGTCGGCGATGATACTCGGCAGTTCCGAGGCAATTAAATACTCGGTCGCGGAAGGCTTGGGGTTGAGCTGCTTATCGCGCTGCGTCGTGCAAGAGCTTGTCATCGGAAAACGGCTTGCCATACTTTCCACCCAATTGCCGCGGCTGTCGCGACAATTCAGTTTGATTCACCATCGAGGAAAGGTGCTGTCCAAACCCTTGGCGGCGTTCATCACACATTGCCAACGATTCGCCGATCGCGATCGTCGGTCGTGGCCCGACAAAATATAGGGGTTCAGGCGAAACCCCGGCGTCATCTGAGACCTTAGCGCTGCCGTCCCTTGCCTGTTTTCCCCGCTTCCCTTCTTTACGCGTTGGTGTCAAGCCCCAATGCAAACCCGATGGCTCCGGCCGCGGCTTTCATTTTCGATGCTGACAAATGGGTGATTGGCGCACTGATGTTCGCTTTCGGAACGGTCTGAATGTTGTCGAGGTTCGCGGCGCAGGTGTCAGGTAGCCCATCGTCCGAAGTGAGCAAGACTTCAGTCGGAATACTGCGGATCGTCGACGTGATGGGCGCAACAGTAACGCTATTTAGCACGGCAATCGCCGAATCCCGCGTCAAGATCAGCACGGGACGGCGTTTGTTCGGAGCAGGGAATGTATACCAGCAAACATCGCCGCGTTTCATTGACTGCCCCAATCCTGTTGATCGAGCCATGCGTCGAATTCGCCCGGCAAAGGCGGTTGCCCTGCATAGCCGGCGGCATGACGTGCTTCGAGTTCACTGACGCGCGCGCGTCTAAGCTCTGCCTCGAGCGCCCCACGAATCAACGCGGAGCGCGTCGTTTTGCGCACTCGCGTCAGCTTGTCGACCGCTCTTAGTAAGTGCGCGTCAATCGTCATTTGTATGGTCTTCATGGCTACACATCTTTATGTGGATTCGAATCAACATAATAATCCACATTCTCCACGGAGGCAAAATTCGGCCGACTGCGATTGCATTACGGCGAAAAATCCGTCAGTTCCCTGATCTATAAATATTGTGCGCAATATGCTATTCAAGCACTTACGGGTGTTTGCGGTACACTTACAGCGACACTTACGGACGTACAGATACAGTGCCTGATGTAGAAGCATTGAATTCCAACCGCCCACCCACGGTTTTCTTGAGCTACGCATCTGCGGATCGCGAGGCGGCGCGAGCGCTCAGGGATGCGCTCCCAGCCCTAGGTCTGGAGGTCTGGTACGACGAAAGCGAACTGGGCGGCGGAGAACTGTGGGATCAGAAGATCCGCAAGCAGATACGCGGATGTGATTATTTCATGCCGCTCATCTCGGCGCAGACGGAGGCTCGGCTGGAGGGGTACTTCCGCAGGGAGTGGCGCCTCGCGGTCGAGAGAACTCTGGACATGGCTGATGACCACCCCTTTCTATTGCCCATCGTCATTGACGATACCAGCCAGGCCGGGGCACGCGTTCCGGAGAAGTTTTTCACGATTCAATGGTTGAGGGTTCCGGCCGGAAGGCCGACTCCCGCCTTGGAAGCATTGTGTCGCCGGCTTGTATCGGGCGAGGCACTGGCGCCGAAACCCGCGGGTATTTCTCAGGCGCGGGCGGCCAAGGCGGGTTTGCGGAAGATTCCGCCTCAGTATCCCGAATTTCCGGCTGAGCTCCCTGGGTCGAAAGCTCAGTACCGGCGTCAGGTGTTCGGCTGGGCATGCAAGTCCGCTTGGATATTCTTCAATCAGCTTCCCCGATGGGTCCGGGCATTCGTCTATGTCTGGCTTTGCATTGCATTGGTGTCGCGAGGTTGTAGCTCGGACAATCGTCGGCATGATTCGTCCAAGATCTCGACTCAGGATGCCAAAGAGCTGCGCGCCATTTCCGACACATATCATGGCAGCATGGACAAGAAGGACATCTCAAACCTCGCTCGACAGATTGCCCGCATCACCTCGGACGATGCGACTGAAACCCCGGCCGAACGAAGTCCGCTGCTGGCGATGCCGTTCACGGCACCCGCCGGTGACACGCAAGCGTCAAAGCTCGCTGATGCCACGTTCGCCCAGGTGTACGGAAAAACGGCCATATCGCACCATGGCCGCGTGGGCTTGAGCCCGGAATCCGTACCTTGTGGTGATGTAAAAGCGGCGGTGGAAAAAGGACGATTGAATCATTCCAGGTATGTTCTTTGCGGCGCCATCGGAGCGGATGCTGCCACCCAAGTGCTTAACATCAAGATGGCCAAGGTCAGCGACGGTACGCTTTTGTGGTCGAAGTCATATCCGCTGGCAGGTGCCGACCCGGCAAAAATCGCAGCCGAAGTCGATTCCCAAGTCCCGTCGCTGGAAGAAGATTAGCTGCAACGCACCGGCCGGTCTTCTTTGTAAAGGACATCACACTTCCAACCGATCTTGAGGGCGGGCCACCAGCGCGTAGAGGACTGGCATGAGAAAAACACTGATGAGCAGCCGCGTGAACAGTCCGCTGACGATCACCAAGGCGAATGGCCGTTGCGTGTCGGTACCGACGCCGGTGGCCAGCGCGACCGGCAACAGGCCCAGCGCCGCGACCAGAGCGGTCATCATGATCGGCCGCAAACGCAGTATGGCGCCTTCTCGAATGGCCTCGGCGAGTGGAGTGCCGTTGCGGCGAAGTTCATTGACGTACGAGATATAAACCACCGCGGTCTGCACCGAAACGCCGAACAACGCCAGAAAGCCGATACCCGAAGAGACCGAAAACGGTGTGCCGCTGATCCACAGGGCCAAGATGCCGCCGACGGGCGCAGAGAGCACCACGCCAAGCACGGTAATGAAAGGGAACTTAAGGTTGCTGTACAGGGCGAACAGCAGCAGGAAAATCAGGAAAGTCGTCAGCGGAACGATGATGTCCAATTGATGGCGTGAAGCGGTGTATTCCTTATATTCACCGCCCCAGTCCAAACGGTAGCCCCGCGGCAACGTGACTTTCGAGTTGACCTGCTGCATCGCATCGTCGACGGCGCCCGCGAGGTCGCGGCCCTCCACCGAGAACTGGACACCGATGTAGCGGGAATTGTCTTCCCGGTAAATGAACGAAGCGCCGCTCGAGACCTGAATATCGGCGAATTCCTTGAGCGGAATCTGTTGCCCGGCAGGCGTAGCCACGAGGATATTTCCGATCTCTTGCGGGTTGTCCCGGAATTGGCGTTCAAGGCGCACGATCAGATCGAACTGCTTTTCTTCCTGCACCACCTGAGTGGCCACGTCGCCCCCGATGGCGGTTTGAATCAACGAATTGATGTCCGCAACGTTCAATCCGTAGCGGGCAATTCTGGCGCGGTTGATATTGATGATCAGGCTCGGTTGTCCGAGCTCCTGCACCAAGGTCACCTCGCGGATGCCGCGCACCCCCTCCAAGATCTGTTTTATCGCCTTCCCTTTTTGTTCCAAGGTATCTAAATTGGAACCGAAGACTTTGACGGCCAGTGCGCTCTTGAGTCCGGTTTCCGCCTCGTCCACGGCATCTTCAGCGGGCTGCGTGTAATTAAAGTTGATGCCGGGAAATGCAGCGAGTTTCTCGCTGATGGCCTCCGTGAGTCCCGCTTTGTTCCGATACGAGCCGGTCCACTGCGAGTAAGGCTTGAGGGCGACAAAAAACTCCACATTGAAGAAGCCGGTTGGATCGGTGCCATCGTCAGGCCGCCCGAGTTCCGAGGCAACGGTCGTGACTTCCGGAAAGGAGCGCAGAATTTCACGCACCCTGGGGGCAATCTTTGCCGACTCGTCGAATGAGATGGTGTAGGGCATCGTTGCGCGCACCCACAGGGCGCCTTCGTCCAGATGCGGCATGAACTCGGCGCCGATGCGCGGAATGAGCAGGAGCGAGCCTGCCAGTAGAAGCGCCGAGGCGATGGCCGTTCCCCAAAGGTGCGCCAGACAAAAGTCGAGGCCTTTCGCGTAGATCGATTTGATGGACTCGAATGCGGCATTGCGCCGCTCCTGCACGCCTTTGCGCATGAACCACGCACACAACACGGGCAGCAGTGTCAGCGTGATGATCAGGGAGCCAATCAGTGCGAAAACCATGGTGTCGGCCATCGGTTTGAACAGGGTGCCCGAAGGACCGGCCAACACGTAGATAGGCAGGAAACCGGCCACAATGACCGCGACTGAGTAGAAGAGCGGACGATCCACTTCGGCAGCGGCATCCCGGATGATCTCGGCGACACTGACGGAACTTCCGCGACGAGCAGCAATTTGGCGGAAAATGTTTTCGACCATCACGACCGCGGCATCCACCAGGATTCCAAAATCCACGGCGCCGATGGACAATAGATTCGCCGACGCATTTTGCAAATCGAGACAGATAAACGCGAACAATAGGGCCAATGGAATGGTCGCCGCGACAATCAGACCGGCGCGAAAGTTGTAGAGGAAAAATATGAGAACCACGACGACCAGCAACATTCCCCGTAGCAAGTTGCGCTCGACCGTCTGCGTCGTCAGCTCGACCAGGTCGCTGCGGTCATAAAAGGGAAGGATTTTCACGTCCTTGGGCAGGATTTCCTCGTTCAGTTCCTTGGTCTTCGCCTCTACTCGCTTCAGGACGTCTTGGGTTTTCTCCCCGGTCCGCAGCAAGATCACGCCCTCCACGGCATCATCCTGTGACTGGAAGCCGAATTCGCCGAGGCGCGGGGCAATGCCGATGACCACTCGGCCAATATCCTTGACCAGCACCGGGGTGCCGTCATGCACCGCGAGCACTACGTTGCCGATGTCTTCCAACGTGCTCAGGCGCCCCAAGCCGCGAACATAGTAGAACTGGCCGCCTTGAGAATAAAATCCACCGCCGCCATTGCCGTTGTTGGCGGCCAGGGCGCTCTGTACCTGCGTTACCGACAATCCGATGGAAGCAATCCTGGCCGGGTCCAGCAGTACCTGGTACTGCATCGTGCCGCCGCCAAACCCGGAATCATCCGCCACGCCGGGAACGGATTTGTACTGGGGCTCAATGACCCAATCCTCGAACGTTTTGAGCTCCATCGGTGAGCGGTCTGCGCTTTGCAGGACGTAGCGGTAGATGAGGCCCGAGGGCGAAGATAGCGGCGACATCGATGGCGCCACGCCGCTCGGCAGGCTGACATCGCCGACGCGATTGAAGGCCTGCTGGCGCGCGAAGTAGATGTCGGTGCCATTTTGGAATGTCAGGATCACGACGGACAGCCCGTACAATGAGATCGAACGGATCGTCGTCATCTGAGGGATGCCATTCATCTCGCGTTCGACGGGCACGGTGATCAGCCGTTCGACTTCCTCGGCGGCGTGTCCTGGCCACTGGGTGATGAGCTCAACGATGGGAGGAGACAGGTCGGGATAGGCGTCAACCGGCAAACGGTCCAGGGAGCGCGAACCGGCGCCGATGAGCACCAGCGTCATCAGGATCACCAGAAATCCTTGCCGCAGCGACGAGGTCACGATCCGATTCATGAACGACGCAGATCGCGGCGTGGAACCTGGGGTCGGATCGTCGCTCATTGATTCTGCATGAACTGAACAAAGATGCCGCCGTCGATGACAATCTGGTCACCGGCCTTCAGACCATCGGCAATGTCGTACTGCTCGCCCGAGCGGTAGCCCAATGTCACGTGCTGCCGGGCGAAGCTGCCGTCCGGTTGCAGGAAATACACAAACGGCAGATTCACATCGTCGCGCAAGACGGCGGACACGGGAACCAGCACTCCGGTATTTTCCTCGCGGGCCTGAATCAACACGCGCACGTACATCTGCTTTTTCAAGAGGTCGCCCGGGTTCTTCACCACCACGCGCGCGACCACCGAGCGGGTGTCGGGATCCACGAGGGCTGAAATGTTGTCCACGATCCCGGAAAACTTGGCCGATCCGATCCCGGTCACCACCTCGGCTTGATCGCCGACTTTCACTGACTCCAAGTCCGAACCAAAAACCTGCGTCATCACCCAGACGCGCGACAGATCGGCAACCGTAAAGCACGGGGTGGTGCCTGCCTGCAGCAGTTGACCCGGCGTGATCAGCTTTTCAACGACGGTTCCTGCGATTGGGGCGCGGATGATGCCGTCGAGGCGCGAAATCGGCCGGCCATCCTGAATGTCTTTGATGGCCTGCGCGGGCACCTGCAGCGAGACCAGGGACTGCAGTGCGGCTGCGCGATCAGCCTCGGCATTGGCGGCGTCGGTTTCCGCCTGGTCGGCTTCACGCTGGGCCACGCCGTTGTGTTCAACCAGGTCTTTGTCCAGATCGGCAAGTCGACGAGCGGTCTGAGCGGTGGAAATCGCCTTGCGATACGCGCTGATGGCGGTTGCAAAATCAGGCGAATCGACGATCGCCAATGGCTGGCCTTGCTTGACGTGCTCACCCAAAGAAACGAGCAGCCGCGATATGGGCCCTGAGAAGGGAGCCAAAACGCTGGTGGCCTGATCGTTGTCGAAATCGACCGTTCCGGTCGCCGTAACGGTCTTGCGAAATTTGGCGGATGCCACCGTGTAGAGGTGGATATTCTCGCGCTGCGCCGGTGTCAGCTTGATGTTGCTCGGCGCCACCGATGCTGACTGTGGGGCGCTGTCGGTTTTAGGTGAACATGCGGTGATTGAGACGGCGACGGCCGCAGCCAATGCGCGAGCAAGAATCGATCTATTTTTCATGTTTGTCTTTGGCCAACTCCACACGGTGCCACCACCCACCACCGAGTGCTTGAAACAGTGCCGCTGTATCGGAAAAACGATTGGCCTGCGCCTGGATCAAGTTAATCCGCCCTTGTTGGTAGGCTTGTTGCGCGCTCAACAGCGCAAGATAGCCCGCGTAGCCGCTTTGCCATTGTCGTTGCGCCAAATCCAGTGTGACCTTGCCCGCATCGGCTGCCTTTGCCGCAGCCTTGACGGCCTCTGCGTCTTGCTCGAGCGCCGTCAGGGTGTCGGCTACATTTTGAAGGGCGGTCAATACGGTGCTGCGATATTGCTCGGCTGCTTGATCGTAAGCGGCTTTTGCAGCACGCTCATGATGCAAGAGCGTGCCGCCTTGAAAAATCGGTGCAGTCGCCGCCGCTCCCACGCCCCAAAATCCCGTTCCCGACGTGAACAACTGGTTCATGGCGGTCGCTGTGCTACCCGCATTGGCCGTCAATACAAAATTGGGGAGCCGATTCGCGATGGCGATGCCAATCTTGGCGCTGGCATCGTGCAGGTTTGCCTCGGCCTGCAGCACATCAGGGCGCTGCGACACCAGCGCCGAAGGCAGGCTGAGCGGCAGGTCTTCAGGCAATTGCAGAGTCGAAAGGTCGAACTTATCGGCCGGCGCTTGGTTCGGAAAACGCCCGGCGAGGACTGCAAGAAGGCCGCGAAGCTGGGCTTGCTGTTTGATGAGCGGCGGCAGTGTGGCCGAGACTTGCGCGAGCAGCGCCTCTTGGGCAGCCACATCGAGGCCGTTGGCGTAGCCCTTGTCAAATTGGTATTGCAGAATCTTGACCGTGTTGGCCGTGCTGTCGATGATTTCATGGGTCGCATCGATCTGCATCTGCACCGCGCCCACCTGGATCGCCGTGACCACCACCGTGGAGGTCAAGGTGGTGTAGGCCGCGATCATTTGAAAACGAACTTCTTGCTCTTGCGCCGCCAACGATTCGACGGTGCGGCGATTCAGGCCGAACACATCGGGCACGTACGAAACGCTGACTTGCGGCGTGAAGAGATTGTAAAGAAACGTGTTTGAATTCAGTGCCGGCGAGATCTGTTCCGATTGTTTCTGGCGGGTGGCCGAAAAATCCGCCTCGACACTGGGATAGTAGGCTCCCCGTTGAGCCAGGACGTTTTCCCGCGCCACCGTCAACGCTGCCTGTGCTGATTTCAGGTCGTGATTGTTCGACAGTGACTGCTCAATCAGCTCATTGAGCGCTGCGGAATGAAACAGCGTCCACCAGTCCGCGGAGATGTCGGCTCCTACGGCAAAGCGCTGCGACTGCCCACCGGCGACATTGGGTGTTGTGGCCGTGGTTGCCGGGGGCTGGGCCGAGTAGTCGCTCACATCCGGGGGAGCAGGCCGCTTGAAGTTGGGGCCCACTGCGCACCCGGCCAGAGCCAACACGATCAGGCTCGCCGTGACTGGCACGTGCGGCTTACACATGTGCATGGTGCAGGGATGCTGGTTTAGGCAATTCGGGGTCTCGACGCGCGATGGTTTTCAGTGGCTGTCGAACGTCCGCCGTTTCATTGTCAGCACAGCGCCGGAATCCTCGACTAACCAGTAAATATACTATGTTCGAGCGAGAAGCTCGATCAGAGTTCGTTTTTTCTGGCCTCGAGCCTGTTGACGTTGCCCCGCCGATGCGATGAAGTCCAGCGGATCTGGCCAATAAGTAAGCGTTGTGGGGGGGTATGCGTCTACAAACCTGGATTTTCGTTGCCTCGATCGCGATCGCGCCCGGCGCTCTCACCCAAGAGATCGCCGAGCGGCCCGCCGGTACGGATTCCGCCGCCGCCGCGGCAGCGGTGGTGGCCCACGGCGAAACATTGTTCAAGGCGCGGTGTGCGTCCTGCCACGATCCTGCGATCGAGCGAGCTCCTCCCAAAGCGGCACTGGCCAGACGCTTCCCCGACGACATCGCGACGGCGCTGAAAACCGGTGTCATGCAGCCCATGGCAGCGGGCATGAGCGATGAGGATATTCATGCCATCGCTACGTATTTGGGCGCCGATGGCATGACTGAACAGGCGGGTGATCCTCCGGCCTGCACGCGCAGCGGGAAATTCAGCCTGTCCGGACCCGGATGGAACGGATGGAGTATCGATGCGCGCAACTCGCGCTTCCAACCTGATCCTGGTCTATCGAAGGCCAGCGTGTCGCGGCTGAAGGTGAAGTGGTCGATGACCTATACCGGCGGTCGTTATGGCCAACCGATCATCGTGGGCGGACGGTTGTTCCTCACCAGTTCCAGCGGCCGAATCTACTCATTGGATGCCAAAACCGGATGCCTGCACTGGCGCTTCGATGCGGATGCAGGCGTGCGTACTACCCCGATCATCGGCCCGTTGAAAGGCGCCGCGCCGAGCGGCTATCTGATGTACTTCGGCGACTTCCAGCGCAATGTCTATGCGCTGGACGCAGTCAGCGGAAAATTGCAATGGAAGATGAATGTCGAAAAACATCCGCGCAGCGTGCTGACCGGCGCGCCGGTGTTGTACCAGGGATTGCTCTATGTGCCGCTCTCGTCCTGGGAAGAAACCGCGGGCGGTGTCGGCTCTTACGGCTGCTGCACGGCCCGCGGTGGCTTGGCCGCGCTCGATGCCAAGGACGGCAGGCTCGTGTGGAAGACCTACGCCATTCAGCAGGATCCCCAGCCCACCGTCAAGAACGCCGCGGGCACTCAGATGTACGGACCGGCAGGCGCCGCCGTCTGGTCAGCACCCACCATCGATGCCAAGCGTCGTCTGGTCTACATCGGCACAGGGGATACGTATACCGACGTGAAAGAAAACGGTTCCGACGCCATCATGGCGTTGGACCTTGCTAGCGGCAAGATCAAATGGAGAAACCAAGTAACGGAAAACGACAGTTTCTTGATGGGCTGCAATCGGGGAGGCACTGTGAATTGCCCCAGCGTCCTGGGTCCCGATCACGATTTCGGCGCATCGCCCATCCTGTTCACCTTGCCCAACGGCAAGGACATCATTCTCGCGGGTCAGAAGTCGGGCGTCGCTTTTGGGATGGACCCCGACAACGATGGCAAGACGATCTGGCGCAACAAGGTGGGCTATGGCGGCGCATTGGGCGGCATCGAATGGGGCATGGCCGCGGATCTGAAGCGACTGTACGTTGCAGTCGCCGATTTAGGGCTGCCGCCGCCGAAGGGCAAGGCCGGATTGTTTGCACTGGATCCTGCCACCGGCGATCAACAGTGGTATACCGCGGCCCCGAAGGTGACCTGCAGCTACGGTGGAAGATGCCTCCTTGGCCAATCTGCGGCACCCACCGCGATTCCGGGTTTGGTTCTATCGACGACGATTGACGGGCACCTGCGTGCATACGGCGCGAATGACGGAAAGATCGAGTGGGATTTTGATACCGCAGCGCAGAAGTATCAGACCATCAATGGTGTGAAAGACCAAGGCGGCGGGTCGCTCGATGTGGCCGGACCGGTATTGGCGGGCGGCTTGATGTACATCATTTCGGGCTATGCCGGTGCGATGGGTGGGTCGCCCAACAATGTGCTGTTGGTTTTTTCGGTGGATGGAAAGTAGGAGAACTTGATGCGAGTTGTCGTTGTGTTGAGCGCTTGGGGATTGATCATGGCGACCGCAACCGGCAGTGCGGCTGCGGCGCAGCCCGCGGGGCTTGAATTCGCCGTCAGTTATCCGGTTTCGCCGAGCAGCGTGCCGCTTGACGGTCGGGTCATTCTGCTGTTGAGCCGCGATCTGACGCGCGAGCCGCGCACTCATGTCGAAGCCAATGAGCCGCTCGCAGCGCCGTACCTATTCGGTCTCAACGTCGAGGGTATGGCGCCCGGTTCCATCGCCGTGCTGAACGACAATGCGTTCGGTTGGCCGGCCGCCCATCTTTCTGCGATTCCCAGCGGCGATTATTTTGCTCAGGCCGTACTCAATCGCTATGAGACTTTTCACCTCGCCGACGGGCGCACGCTGAAGCTGCCGCCCGACAAAGGCGAGGGCCAGCAATGGGCCAAGAAGCCAGGCAATCTGTTTTCGACGCCGCTCAAAGTACATCTGGATGCGTCGCATCCCGAAAGAATCGCACTGATGCTCGATCAACAGATCGAGGCGATCTCACCCAAGACCGATAGCGAGTTCATTCGGCACATCCGAATCCGCAGCGAGCTGTTGTCGCATTTCTGGGGGCGCGACGTCTTCATCGGCGCGCACATCCTGGTGCCGAGAGGGTTCGACGCGCATCCGCAGGCTCACTATCCGGTGATGGTGTTCCATGGCCATTATCCGGACGACATTTCGGGATTTCGCACGACACCACCCGATGCGCATTTGACGCCGGATTACTCCGAGCGTTTTCATCTGTCAGGCTACAACCGCATTCAACAAAAGGAGGCCTACGCCTTCTACCGGAAATGGATCTCCGCAGATTTTCCGCGGTTTCTCGTTGTTGAGATCGAACATGCGAACCCCTATTACGACGACAGCTATGCGGTGAACTCGGCCAATCTCGGGCCCTACGGCGATGCCATCAATCAGGAACTGATTCCCGAGATCGAGCGGCGCTTTCGCGGCATCGGCGCGGGCTGGGCGCGCTTTACGTACGGCGGCTCGACCGGCGGCTGGGAGGCTCTGGCCACGCAGGTGTTCTATCCGGACATGTACAACGGGGCGTTTGCCGCGTGTCCGGATCCGATCGACTTTCACGCCTACACCCTCATCAACTTGTACAAGGACCGCAACGCGTACACGCTGCAGGGCGAAGCCTTGACGGTGGAGCGCCCGGCGTTCCGCAATTACTTGGGAGAAGTGTTCGCGACCCAGCGCGATGAGAATTACATGGAGTTGACGCAGGGGGATCGCAGCCGTTCGGGCGGTCAGTACGACATTTGGCAGGCTGTGTTCGGTCCGGTTGGGCCGGACGGCTATCCGAAGCCGATCTTCGACAAGGTCACCGGCGTCATCGATTCCGGCGTGGCGGCTTATTGGCGGGAGCATTTCGATCTTGTGCACATCATCGCCCGCGATTGGCCGACGATTGCGCCGAAGCTGCAAGGGAAAATACATCTCTATGTGGGCAATGGCGACAATTACTATTTGACTGATTCGGTGTACTTCGGACAAGAAACGCTCGAATCGCTTCAACCCCCGTACGGCGGCACCGTGGCATATGGCGATCGCGCCGAGCATTGCTGGAACGGGGATCCCAAGGCGGCCAACGCCTATTCGCGGCTGCACTACAATTTTCAGTACCTGCCGGTGATTCTGCAGCGTATCAAGGCGACGGCACCGGCGGGCGCAGATCTCAAGAGCTGGCGTTACTAGCCTCCTAAGACGCGGCTTTGGCCGGCTGAGGCACGATCGAAGGATCGCTCAAAAACTTTTTGACGCGTTCGAATTCCAGGCGCAGCAGCGCGTTGCAGTGCTCGAGCGCGTGTGCGTCGCCGGTGCCGCTTTCGTTTTCCATCCGCTCCGCGAGGGCCTTCAACCCATGCGCGTGGATGTTCGCGCAGGCGCCCTTCAACTGGTGCGCGGCCCTCGCCAATGCCACGCGATTGGATCGCGCGGCCGCGGCGGCCATGTCGGTCAACTGCTGCTCGCCGCTCGCGATGAACGTGACCGCCAGTTCCTGTGCAAATGCACTATCGCCATTGGTAATGGTTTGAAATCCCCGCAGATCGACCGGTGGCTTCAGGCTTGCCGCCGGCGCAGACGGCGGCGTGGCCGCGGAGGAGTCGACCTCATTCGTTTCCAAGCCATATTTTGTGAGGACACTGCGCAGGCGCTCGACTTCGATGGGCTTGGTCAGGTATCCGTCCATGCCGGCGGCCTCACAGAGCTCTCGGTCGCCGGTCATGGCATTCGCCGTGAGCGCGACAATCGGCACGTGTCCGGTGGTTTCCAACTCGCGGATCTTGCGCGTGGCGGTCATGCCGTCCATGACCGGCATCTGCAGGTCCATCAATACGATATCGAAATGCCGCTGCTGGCAAGCAGCGACGCCTTCGGCGCCATGGCTTGCGACTTCCACGGTGCATCCCAACCGCTCGAGGAATCTGACCGCAACTTTTTGATTGACGAAGTTGTCTTCGACCAACAGTACGTGTCCGCGAAAGCGTTTCTGCGCCGTCGCTTGCGTGAGCATGTTCAAGGTGATCATGGGCTGCGTGTCCATCTGCCACTGCCGCGGCCCGCCGCTCATGACGCGCGCAACCCCATCGATCAATTCCCGAGCCCGCACGGGCTTGGTGAGATATGCGGAAAATCCAAGTGCCGCCAACCTTGGCGTGTCGCCGTGGCGATCCAGCGAGGTCAGCATGACCAATCGAGTGCCGGCGAGATCCGGCATGTTGATGATGCGCTCGCCCAGCATTGCGCCATCCATGTCGGGCATTTGGAAATCGGTAATGACCATATCGAAGGGGTGATCCGACGTGGTGGCGTTTCGCAGTTCATCCAGGGCGGAAGAGCCGCTGCTCACGGTTGTCACCGCATAGCCTGCATGCACGAGTTGCGAACTCAATACCCGTTGATTGGTCGCGTTGTCATCGACGATGAGTATCCGGCCTCGGGTGTCGATCGGGATGCGGCGCTCCGGCACGATCGCTTCCGCGGGCTTCAAGGGCAAGGTGAAAAAGAACCGCGAGCCGATTCCCAGTTCGCTGGCGACGCCGATTTCGCCGCCCATCAATTCGACCAACCGGCGCACGATGGACAGCCCTAAGCCGGTGCCGCCGAAATGTCTCGTCGTCGAGGAGTCGGCTTGAACGAAAGGCAGGAACAATGTCTCGAGCGTCTTCTCGGCAATCCCCATCCCGGTGTCCCGCACTTCGAAGTACGTCAGCGAATCGCCGCCGGTGCCCTGTTTGCGGCGCACGTCAATGACGATCTCTCCGGCCTGGGTAAACTTGATGGCATTGCTGACCAGGTTGACCAAGCACTGGCGCAAGCGCTGCGGGTCGCCGAGTACGCGCCCCGTTATTTGGGGTTCTACGTTGACGATGAGTTCCAAGCCTTTCGTGGCGGCTTGAAAAGCCATGGCGGAACCGACATCCTCGACGTTGGCGCGCAAATCGAGCTCGATGGACTCCAATTCCAGCTTGCCGGCTTCGATCTTTGAGAAATCCAAAATGTCGTTGATGACGTTCAGCAGAGAATCCGCGCTGGAGCGGATCGTTTCCGCATAGTCGCGCTGCGTCCGATCGAGATGCGTATCGATCAGCAGGCCGGTCATTCCGATGATGCCGTTCATGGGGGTGCGAATTTCGTGGCTGACATTGGCCAGGAAGTGACTCTTTGCCCGGCTCGCCGCGTGCGCCGCTTCCGTCTGCTGCTGCAAAAGCTCTGACGCGACGACCTGCTTGGTGACGTCCCAGGTTACGCCCACGACGTAGCGCACCTGTCCGCGGCTGTTGCGCATGACTCGCGCGTAGTTCTGCATGTGGTGTATTTCGCCATCGATGCCCTGAACGCGGAACCCATATTCGTAGGAATCGATATTCTTGGCGATGTTTTCAGCCGGCGTACTGAGAAAAGCGCCGCGATCCTCCGGCACAATGATGGTCTGCAGGGCGTGGAAATAATCCTTCAATGGAACATCATCCATCCCGAAGCAGGGCGGACGTGGACCGTGCCAGGAGAAGCAATCGGACTTGATGTCGAATTCCCACGGCGCAATGCCGGCGGCTTTGGTGGTGACGTTCAAGCGTTCGATCAGTGCGCTTTCCTGCGCGGCTCTGCTCTCCAGCTCCGAGGCGTGCAAGACTTCCTTCGTGACATCCCAGGTCACGCCCATGAGGCGCGTCGCTGCGCCGGCGGCATCGCGATAGACTCGCATATGCGTCTGCACATACTGAGGCTCGGGCCGTGAATTGGCGGTTCGGTGGCGCACCGGCAGGATGGCGTCGCTGGTCGGGTCGGCAAGCACGGCGCGTATAGCGGCGAATGCTTCTTCGCGTTCGTCGTTGTGAATGGCGCCACGCGGGTCGAACTTTGGCGACGGCTGCACGCCGAAAAGCGTCCAAAAACTGTCGTCAGCGAGAAAATCGCCGGTGGCGAGATCTTGTTCCCAAATACTGATGCCGGCCGTTTCCGTGGCCAGCTTGAGTCTCAACAATAATTGAGCTTGCCGCTCGGCTTGCTCGGCCAGCAGCGTCGCCGCTTCGGCTTGCGCACTCATGTCGATGGTCAGACCCAGGACGCGGATCGCGCGGCCGTGCACGTTGCGGAAGACCTCGCCGCGCAGCTGGACAGGACGCACGGTGCCGTCTCGTTCTTTCACGCGATAGGCGATCTCCATGGGGGCCTGGCCCTTCAGCGCCTTGATGAACTGTGCGCGATAGCGCGCGCGATCGTCGGGGTGCACCTTGCCCAGCATCATTGCGTGCGGATCGGCGCTCGCCACCGCAATCTCGGCGCCGTAGATTTCGGCGAGGTCGCCGCTGAATTGCATGGAGTTTTGAACGATGTCCCACTCCCAGATGCGCACTCCGGCGCTGCGAGCGACATCCTCCAAGCCCTTGAAGAAGGCGGCCTTGCCCAGCTGCTGAGGTGCAGGCCGGACGTTTCGAACGGCCGCCCAGATACCGGCGATCCACGAGCACATCCCGCCCCAGAGGCCGCGAAGGCGCGCAAAAGCCGATGATTCGCGGGAAATAATGGACGCGCTCCGGGATTACGGGACTGTGGGTATCTTACGCTTCATGTCGGCGTGGAATCTGCGGCCTTGAGCACCGCGAAACGCGGTGTGCGTCACACCAAGCTAAAAAAAGCGGCGGGAAGGCCCTGATCGGGGGGCGGTGCGGTAAGAAACCGGCGCCGCCGAATGGCGGCACCGGTGAGCCTCAAAAAACGTCTTACCAGGTGTAAGTTCCGTAGATGGGGGTTATTTGATTATCGCTTGATACGTCCAGGCATGCGATAAGCCTCGGACATCGGGAATGCCACCGGCCGCGGCCGCGCCGGTACCGGCCGCTTGTTGAATCATGCCGAGTACGATCAAATCGTTGACGGGATCGATCCAAAACCAGGTGCCGGCGGCGCCACCCCACCAATAAGAGCCCTTGCCGTAGTAACCGCCGGCGGCGACCGGATCGGTATAGATGGCGAAGTCGAGACCAAATCCTGCGCCCGGCGCGAGAATCGGCACGCTGGGTGCCAAGACATTGGTGTGCATCAACTCAACGCTGAGCGGCGACAAGATTCGCGCACCGTCCAATTGACCGCCGTTGAGCAGCATCTGGCAGAAGCGCATGTAATCGGTTGCCGTGGAAACCAAGCCGCCACCGCCGGAGGATAGCGCCGGCTTCGCCGCAAAATCGTGGTTCAAACCATCCTTCACGCCGACCACCTGCAGTTTTCCGTCCTTGTCGTAGCTATAGAATTCCGCGAAGCGATTGAGTTTTTCCTTGGGCACGTAGAAAGCGGTATCGACCATGCCCAGCGGTTTGAAAATGCGCTTCTCCAAAAACTCTTCGAAGGGCATGCCGGAGAGTTTCTGGACGATGTAGCCTTGGATGTCCACGGAAATGCTGTAGTGCCACTCGGAGCCCGGTTGCGAATTCAGCGGCAGCTTGGCCACGCGCTTGATGAACTCATCCAGCGTGTTGTTCGGGTTGAGCAGGTCAGCTTCGATCTGCAGTTTGTCGACCGCCGTATTGCTGAAAAAACCATAGGTGAAACCGCCGGAATGCGACATCAATTCGCGCATCGTCACCGGATGCGCTTGATCTTTCATGACCACGTTGTTGTTCGCCTCCGTGCCGTAAACCTTCAGCTTGGCGAATTCGGGAATGTACTTCGCGACCGGATCGTTGAGCTGCCATTTGCCTTCTTCGAACAAGATCATCATGGCAACGCCGGTGATCGGCTTGCTCATGGAATAGATGCGAAAAATGCTGTCCTTTTGCATGGGCGCATTGGCCGCGATGTCGCGCTTGCCTGCGGCGTCGAACTCCACCACCTTGCCGTGGCGCGAAACCATGGTGACAACGCCCGCCAGACGGCCCTGATCCACGAGTTCCTTCATCCCTGAGCGAAGCTGCGCGAGGCGCTCACTCGACATCCCCTCACTTTCCGCACTGGCGGAGGGCAGATCATGAGTTGCGGAGAGCGCGGGTTGAACCAAGATGGCGGCCAGAGACGCCATGACCAATGAGCGCGAAAGATGCATGCTAGAACTCCCTAGTAGATGTTACTTATAAAACCGGACGCACAGTGTATGCCTAGACCCGCTCGAGCATCCAGCGCGTCATCAGATCGAACAGCACCGTGCGTGAGCGTTCATCCTCGTTGTGAACTTCGTGCAGAAGGCCTGGGTACGTGACGAGCTGCTTGTCGAGCGATCCGAGCGCTCCAACCAGCGTCTCGGATCCGCTGACGGGGCAGACCTTATCTGCTTGGCCGTGCACGGCCAGCCAGGGCAGCGTGATCTTCGGTGCATTGGCATGGCACCGGCGGCACGCCATGGCGAAACCATAGAGCAATCTCAAGCTCGCGGTGCGCGGCACGAGCGGATCGTTCGTATGCTGTTGCTGGATCTCGACGACTTGAGTCAGTGCGGTGGCGTCTATCCGCAAGCTGATTCTCAAGCGGGGCGCCAGCGCGGCGGCGAATCGCAGGGCGACACCGGCCGCACCCTCCAGCTTCGGCATGGCATCGAGTGCGCAACCCGTCGTGATGACGCCGCGCGCCCAGCGCAAGCCTTCAATGGCCGCGAGTGTCACCACGACTGAGCCCATACTGTGGCCCCATACGAACAGCGGCAGCGAGGGGAACCTGTTGCGCGCGCTCCGGCCCACCCATTCCAGATCGTTCGCGAACTCGGCAAAATCCGCGACGTGGGTGCGCGTGCCGGGAAATTTTCCGTGTCCGCGCTGGTCATAGGCGAAACAGGCGATGCCTCCGGAGGCGAGTGCCTCGGCGACGTGGCGGTAGCGATCGGCGTGTTCCGCAATTCCGTGCACGATGATGAGTCCGGCCTCAAGGTGAGGCGGCACAACCTCGAACCCGGGGAAGGGCGTTCCGATCATGAACTGACCTGCGGCAAGTGAAGAGCGGCGTTCACGGCTCCAATTCTCAGAGCTAGGGGTCCTTTGGGGCGGAAAACTCCGAATTCTCGACGAATTCTCGGTCGGTCAGGCTGCCCAAAAAGGCCAGCAGATCGGCACGCTCTGCCTCAGAGAGGACAATCGGCCGAATGCGTGAATCCTGCCGGGGACTCTTGTGGCCGCCCTGCACATAGTGATCCAGGACTGCCTCGAGGTTCGGCAGACTGCCATCGTGCATGTACGGAGCCGTCAAGGCCACGTTGCGCAGCGTCGGAACTCGAAACTTCCCCATATCGGCGGCGCGATGTGTCACCTCAATCAGCCCTTGATCGGTCGGCGGATAGCCGCCGTGACCATCAACATCGTACAGGCCGGTGTTGGCGAACAGCGCGGCATCCGATTCGTGCCCCTCGTAGACCAGCGGGCCTGAGAAATTCAGCCCCGAGTGGCATTGCGCGCAGCCGACTCTCCCTGAGTAAAAAAGGTCCATGCCGCGCTTTGCCGACGGCGGCATCGCGGCGCGGTCATCGTCGAATACATAACGATCGAACGGCGATCGGCCGGAAATCAAGGTGCGTTCGAACGCGGCGATCGCATTGATGATGTGCTCCATCGACAGCGCGGAAGAGTCGCCGGGAAATGCGCCGGCGAATTGCGCACGATAGGTGGGGTCGAGAGACAGGGCGTTGACCGCGGATGCGCCACCCGCTTTGAGGCCCATCTCCACAGGATGCTCGCTGAACAGCGGTTGGCGCATTTGTGATTCGAGCGAGCGCACTTTCGCGCTGCCCCAGGTGAAGGCCGCGTTGTAGGCAACATTGGTGAGGCTCATCGCGCCGCGGCGCACGGACTCGCCCGTTGCTCCCACTGCGTGCGCTCTGCCGTCGGTAAAGCCAAGCTCGGGTCGATGGCAGCTCGAGCAGGCGTAGTGGCCCGTCGAGGACAGGCGAGTCTCGAAGAAGAGCCTGCGCCCCAAAGCCACTTTCTCGGCGGACATCGGGTTGTACGCGGGCACCGCCGGCCGCGGAAAGGCGGGCGGCAAACGCCATTCATAGGGGTGAGGTGAAGATTCATCAGCCGCGTGTGCGGCACAAAACGCCGCACACGCCGCAACAACTATTACCAGCGGGCGAATTTACCGCGGTCCCTGACTCCAGGGCTGCGCCGCACCGATCGCAAGAGAAGCGGTCTTCCCCGCGATGCCGGCGCGCTCGTCCATCCACTTGGCGAATGCGTCGACGTCGGCCGATGACAACCCTTGCGCGTCTTGGCGGCGTGCGTCGGCCCAGCGATGCATTGCCACCATCAATTCATCGGCGAGCGGCCTTGAATCGCGGAACAACGCCATGTAGGCACCCTTCGCCTCCTCGATCTGATTCAAACCGAGATACGCTTCGCCACGGTATTCGACAGCTTCCGGGTAGGTGGGGTTGATTTCGAGCGCCTTGGCATAAGCCGCCAGCGCGTCCTCATAGTTGCCCAAGTGACGGTTGGCAAAGCCCAAATAATTCCACGCCTGGTACATCTTTGGCTGCGCACCGACGGCGTCGATGAATGACCCCAGCGCCTCGTGGTACGATTTTTGAGCCTTTTCGTGGGCTTTGGCGATTTTTTCCGGCGTCGATGCCTTGGCGGCGTCGGCGTCGTATTCCTGCGCCTTCTTCACGCTCTTTACACCGGAATTGTAGGCCGACTTGGCAGCCTCGTCGGGGCCGCGCGCGGTGCTCGTCACCATTCCGGCGGGGCCGCTCGGCATGGAACCTCCGCCATGCGCCAGAGTGATTCCGACCGGAGCCACCACCAAGGTGGTCGTGATAGTCAACATACCGAAATAGCTTCGCATGGGAAACCCCTTCTATGGCCCAATTACGTCCTGCCGGTTGTGAGTACCCGAGTGATCTTAAGTGGTTTAACTCATCTGAGTGGTTTGTAGGACCTATTGAGGTCCGATCAGTTCCGCAGCCGGGTGCGGCAACGCCGCGACTTGGCTGGCAGTTACGTTCGTCTTGTACCTGTTCTCGAAATGACTGCGCACATAATTGACCACGTCCGCGATCTGGGCATCGGTCAAGTGCGTCGCTCGCGACGACTCCCGATTCGCGGGCAGCCCGAACGGCGGCATGCCGTTTCGGCCGTTGAGGACCGTCAGCGCCACGAATTCCCACGAAACGAACTTCTTGTTCGCCGCGAGTTTCGGATAAGCGCCGGCCCCGACCGCTCCCAGGGCACCGGACATATGGCACCCCTGGCATATGTGATCGTAGATCTGCTCGCCGCTCAACGAACCGATTGCGGCTCGCGATGTGAACAAAGGGCTGTCCGCCGACGCGCTCGCCGCGGCCGCGATGAACAGCAGCGTGATGAGGGTTCTCATGCCTTCGCTCCCTGCGCCACGGCGCGCTGGTGCAGGCGGTCAATGGCGTCGAGCGCTGACGTGACGGCGCCTTCCTGCCAGCCGCCGAGATAGGAGGCGTGTTCGCCGGCCAGCGCAATCCGGCCGTCGATCCGGCACAAGTCCTCGTAGTGCTTGGCGCGGGTATCGGATGTCCACATCCCAAAACAACCCAGGGTGAAGGGCGCGCGATGCCATGCAACGGCAACGCCGTTATCGAACTCCTTGTGATATTGCGGATGAATTTGGCTGCCGTACTCGACCACCTTTTGCACGCGCTCCTGCGGCGTCATGGCCGTGAACTGCATGGCGTTCAAGCCCCAGATGTAGGCGCCCAGCAGCACCCCTTTGCCGCCGCTTTGAAATCCCGTGTTCGGATATCCGATATTCATGATCGGCAGATCGGTATAAGTGATGCCGCCGAAGATGTGTTCATCTTCCTCCCAGAAGCGGCGTTTGAACTGCAAGCCCACCTTGATGGCCGCCGCATAGGGAACGGCTGAAATAGCCGATGCCATCCCCTGGCCGACGTTCATCGGAATCTGCGCCAACACGGGCAGGGGAATCGTGCACAAGCACCAGTCGGCGCGAGCAGACTGTTTCGACCCCGGACTTACCGCGTCGGCGAAAGTCACCGTGACACCGGCTGCGTCTTGGTGAATGTCGATCACTTTGCTGTTGTAGCGAATGAGGGGTCCGAGTTCTCGGCCGAACGCCTCGCCGATGCGCCCCATGCCGCCGGCGGGCTGAAATAGCGACGTTTGCATGTCGAAGGTGTCGCCGTTAGGGATGCCCTGCCAGAGGCCGGATTCGAGAAGATCGCGAAGCGCAACCGGCTTCGACGGGATGGGCTTCCCGTTCAATCCGCCGCCGGGATTCTTTTCGTAGCCGCGCCGATCGCTCACCGCTTCACTCGCCACATAGGCGAAGTTCTTGTCGAGCGCTCCCCATTCACGCAATGACTCGAGGAGTATCTCTTGGTCTTCCTTGGTGACCGAGGCGTCAAGGGAATTCTGCCGCGTCGCCTTGGCCAACAATTCTGCGACATGCCCCTGATAGTCGGCTTTGACCTCGCGGAAGCGCTGCGGCTTCCCGCCGAACGCCTGGCTGCTGTGTATATACGCGTTGTAGTTGACCTGGAAAAATGGCTCCAGTGCGATGCCTAAGCGCTTGGCGTAATGCATCATCCCGTGATGATGATAGGGAATGCGCCAGGGCCCCGGGTTGATGTACAAGTCCTTATCGAATTCGCATTGCTGCGTCAGCCCGCCCATCTCCGTGTAGCGGTCGCCGCCGCGAAGACTCCAGTTGCGGCCACCCGGTCTTCCGTTGTATTCGAGAACCTGAACTTTGTAACCGGCGCTGCGCAGCTCATAGGCTGCCGTCATGCCGGCCATGCCCGCGCCCAGAATCAACACGGAGGCGCCTTTGGGCGCGCCTTGCAGCTCGATCGGCCCCTGATAAGGCGACTCGGCCGCAAACCCAAGACTGCTCATCGCTTGGTACATCGCGGCGCTGCCCGCGGTAGAGCCGATCATTTGCAACAGCTGACGCCGGCTCAGCGAATTCGACCCATCCCCATTTTGCATCGCGTCCCCGTTTTTTAAGGCGTCGATTCTCTGCAATCCATACTACAGGAGCGGTGAATGCTTTAGACAGGCTCCCGCTGTAACGTAGCAATCGTGATCGCGGTCGCAATGTATAGGTTGAACTGCCGCCCGTCGCACAGGTCTTATACAATGCCGATCAGTTGATTTCTTGAGGGCCCGTGAACGACGGGTAACTTTATGCAAATCCCTAGCAAGTTGCGTTCATTTTCTGTTGCTTTCTGCGCGTGTGCTGCGCTGCTCGCGGGCGCTCCCGCGTTTGCCCAACATGCGGGCGGCTGGCACGGAGGTGGGCGCGGCTGGCACGGTGGGGGCGGTTGGCACGGTGGTGGGTGGCATGGCGGCGGCTGGCGCGGTGGGTGGCATGGCGGCTACGGTTGGCGCGGCGGTTACTACGGTCCCTGGGGCTGGGGATTGGGCGGCTTAGGGTTAGGCCTTTATTTCGCGACTCTTCCTTACTACTACTCGACCTATTGGTGGGGCGGCGTTCCCTATTACTACGCCGACGACAACTACTACATTTGGAACAGCGGTGTGGGGCAGTACCAGACCGTGGCACCCCCTGCAGAAGTCTTCAGTCAGGCGGGTGGTGGCCAGGCCGGCGGCCGGGCGGCAGGTCCCTCGGATCTGATTGCCTATCCAAAAAATGGCCAGAGCGAAGATCAGCTGGGCAAGGACAAGTTCGAATGCCATCGCTGGGCGGCCACGCAGACCGGCTTTGACCCGACTCAGGCCGGCGGTGGTTCGGCGCCCGGCAGGCGATCCGACTACTTTCGAGCACAGGCGGCGTGTTTGGAAGGGCGCGGCTACAGCGTCAAGTAGTAGCGTTTTCCACGACTGCATTCTGCTCCCTGACGGGCGTCGCGCTGCGTCAAATCGCTCTTTTTCTTCGACATTCACTGCCCTGGCATGGCAAAATAACCGGCTTTTGATCCGCCCCTTATGGGCCTCCCCGAACTTTTACCTGAAACTTACGGAATTTTGCTATGGCCCGCACTACCCCCCTCTCCGATATACGCAATATCGGCATCATTGCCCACGTCGACGCCGGCAAGACGACGACGACGGAGCGCATCCTGTATTACACGGGGCGTAAGCACACGATCATCGACATTCACGATACCAAGGATCTGAAAACCTCGACGACCACCGATTATCTGGAACAGGAACAGAAGCGCGGCATCACCATTCAGAGCGCCGCGGTATCCGCGTTTTGGCGCGATAAGAAAATCAACCTGATCGACACGCCGGGACACGTGGATTTCACCATCGAAGTAAACCGCTCGCTGCGCGTGCTCGACGGCGCCGTGGTGGTGTTCGACGGCGTGGCGGGCGTCGAGCCGCAGTCCGAAACGAATTGGCGGCTGGCCGATAACTACGGCGTTCCGCGAATCTGCTATGTCAATAAAATGGATCGCAGCGGCGCCAATTTCCTGCGTTGCGTCGATATGATCAAAAAGCGCCTCGGCGCCAGACCCTTGCCTGTGCAGATTCCGATCGGATCGGAAGATAACTTCAAGGGCATGGTCGATCTGGTTGAAATGAAAGCACTGGTCTGGGAATCCGATGATAAGGATGCCGAATGGAAGGTGCTGGACGTGACCGCCGATCTGGCCGACAAATTGCACATCACCACGCCGAGCGATCGGCAGCTCCTGGCCAAGGTCACTCAGTTTCGCACGGAATTGGTGGATACCTGTCTCGAGCAAAACGACGAAGCGATGGAGGCATTTCTCACCCATGGCACCATGCCGTCCGGCGACATCTTGCGCGCGGCGCTGCGCAAGGGCACATTGAATTCCGCCTTCACGCCCGTGCTCTGCGGTTCGTCATACAAGAACAAAGGCGTGCAGCAGGTTCTGGATGCCGTCGTCGACTATCTGCCGGCGCCGACGGATGTGCCTTCGATCAAAACCGTGGACGCCGACGGCGAGCCGATCGGCGAACGCAAAACCTCGGACGAAGAACCGTTTTCGGCCCTGGCGTTCAAGGTCATCAATGATATCTACGGCGCGCTCACCTTCATTCGAGTCTACTCAGGCGTATTGACCAAGGGTGCCTCGGTGCTCAATACGACCCGCGGCAAGCGCGAGAAAATCGGCCGGATGGTCGAGATGTTTGCCAAGGAAGCGAATCCCGTCGAAGAAGCGCGCGCGGGCGACATCATCGCGTTGGTGTCGCTGGCCGACACGGAGACCGGCGATACCCTTTGCGATGCGGCGAATCCGGTGGTGCTCGAACGCATGCGTTTTCCGGAGCCGGTCATCAGCGTATCCGTCAAGGCGAAAGTCAAGGCTGAACAGGAGAAATTCGGCAGCGCGCTCGGCAAGATGGTCCGTGCCGATCCCTCGCTGCATTTGGAGACGGATCGCGAAACGGGCCAAACGATTTTGCGCGGCATGGGTGAACTGCATCTGGAAGTCACGCTCGATCGCATGCGCACTGAGTTCGGTGTCGAAGGCATCATGGGCGAACCCCAGGTCGCGTATCGCGAAACCATCACCAAGAAGATCACCGAACAATACATTCACAAGAAGCAGACCGGCGGTTCCGGTCAATTCGCCGAAGTGTGGATCGTGTTCGAGCCGCTGGAGCGCAGCACCGGCTTCGAGTTCGTGGACGAGACCGTAGGCGGATCGGTGCCGCGCGAATTCGTGCCCTCGGTTGAGAAGGGCCTGAAGGTGCAAAAGGAAGATGGGGTGCTCGCGCACTATCCGACGGTGGACTTCCGCGCGACCCTGATCGATGGCAGCTTCCACGACGTCGATTCCAATGCGATGACCTTTGAAATCGCCGCCAAGGCGGCATTTCGCGAGGGCATCCGCAAGGCCGCGCCGATTCTGCTCGAGCCTGTGATGAAGGTTGAAACCGTGACTCCGGGAGACTATCTGGGCGATGTGATCGGCGACATCAATCGCAGGCGTGGCTCGGTTCAGGACCAATTGGAACGCGGCACCAACATCGCCGTCGTTGCGATCGTGCCGCTGTCGGAGATGTTTGGCTACATCGGACAGCTGCGCGGCATGACCAGCGGCCGTGCTTCGTACACCATGGAGTTCTCGCACTACGAGCCGGTCCCGCGCAACGTGGCCGAAGAAGTCATCGCCGAAGTGGCGAAAGCCAAGGCAGCATTGACGGCTTGATTGAAGGCGGCCGGATGAATTTGTGCTTTACAGCAGCAAAGTACCGGTTTATCGTCCGCGACGTTTAGGGTCATAAAGGTCGAACTCGTGAGTTGTTGTTCGAGTGGTAATCAGCGCAGCAAACGCGCACGCGCTTCGGCTCGATAACGCTTAAGGCAGGTCTTTAGCGTCGTCCCGCCTGGCGCGGGACGATTTCCGTGTGCGCATCAGCCCCGAGTCGTCTCCTTAGGAGATCGACGATGGTTAAACTGCTCAAAAGCTTCACGCAAAATCCGCGGGTCAAGCAATTGGGACCTGGCCTCATCACGGGCGCAGCGGACGACGATCCGAGCGGCATCGCCACCTACAGCCAAGCCGGTGCGCAGTTTGGATACAACATGCTGTGGACGGTGCTGTTCACCTACCCCTTGATGGTGGGCATCCAAATGGTCAGCGCGCGGCTCGGCTACATCACCGGCAGGGGCCTGGCGGCGAACGTCAAAGCGGTTTTTCCGCGCCCCGTGCTCTACGGCATCGTGGGACTTCTGCTGATCGCCAACACCATCAATATCGCCGCCGACATCGCCGCGATGGGGGAGGCGCTGCGTCTTCTGCTCGGCGGTTCCGCCCATCTGTATTCGGTGTGTTTCGGCGTTTTATGCCTGGTCCTGCAGGTCTACCTTCGCTACGAAACCTATGTTCGCTATTTGAAATGGCTGACCTTGGCGCTGCTGTCCTATGTTGCCGTGATCTTCACCATCCACGTGCACTGGGGGACTGTGATCGGCGAATTGGCGGTGCCGCGTCTGGTGATGGATCACAACACCATCACGATGATCGTGGCCGTCTTTGGCACGACCATCAGCCCCTACCTGTTTTTCTGGCAGGCCGCGCAGGAAATGGAAGACTTGCGGGCGACAAATGCTCGAAATGGCGGTACCTACATGCTTCCGCATACCTCCGAGGTCGCGCGCCGGCAGATGCGGCGCATACGTTGGGATACGTATGTGGGCATGGGGTTTTCAAATCTGATCGCTTTCTTCATCATCTTGAGCACCGCGGCGACCTTGCACGTTGCGGGCATCGTGGACATTCAGACTTCCGCGCAGGCGGCCGAGGCGCTGCGGCCCCTGGGCGGCGCCACCGCGTTCTTATTGTTCAGTTTGGGGATCATCGGCACCGGGATGCTTGCCGTGCCGGTGCTGGCCGGATCGGCCGCGTATGCCGTATCTGAGAGCTTTGATTGGCAGTCGGGCATGGACCGCAAGCTGCCGGAGGCCCTGGGGTTCTACGGCATCATCGGAATCGCAACCATCGGTGGCGTGGCACTGACCTTTACGCATCTGGATCCTGTGCGGGCGCTGCTGTGGAGCGCCGAGATCAATGGCATCATCGCCGTGCCCATCATGGCCATCATGATGATACTGGCCTCACGCAAGGACGTGATGGGCGCTTTCGTCATCCGGCCGCGGCTGCGGCGTCTCGGATGGGTTGCGACGGGGGTGATGGCGGTTACCGTGGTCGCCATGATGAGCACGAGTTAGGCAATCGGCCCATGAGGACCCCTGTAGACTACGAGTTCCGTGACCGGCCCGAAATCACAAAGCGACGAATCGCCCACCGCGGCTGCGGCGATACCGGTGGATGAACGCAGCGACCGCCTGAATACCAAAGCGGCGGGCATCATCGGATTGGCCGTGATGTGCAGCCGGGTTCTCGGGTTGGCGCGTGAGCTCATATTCGCGGCTCTCTTCGGCGGCGGCCGCGCGCTGGACGCGTTCACAGTCGCGTTTCGCATTCCCAATCTGCTGCGCGATCTTTTCGCCGAGGGGGCGCTGTCGACTGCTTTTGTCACGACATTCAGCAAAACCATCGCGCGCGGCGGCGATGAGGCCGCGTGGCGCCTCGCCAACAAGGTTGCAACGATGACGGCCCTGGTATTGGGTGCGCTGTGCGTCCTCGGCATGGTGTTCTCCGATTCGCTCGTCGCGCTGCTGGCTCCGGGTTTCGATCATGACAAGGCGGCATTGACGGCGCATCTCACGCGCATCATGTTTCCCTTCATCCTGCTGGTGTCGATCGCCGCATTGGTGATGGGAATGCTGAATGCCAAGAATGTGTTTGGCGTGCCGGCGATGGCATCGAGTTTCTTCAATATAGGATCCATCATCGGCGGGTTGGCGCTGGGTTACTGGATCGACCCGCATTTCGGGCTGCGCGCCCTGATCGGATTGGCATTCGCAACGGTCATCGGCGGGGCGCTGCAGTTGGCCGTGCAGTTGCCGTCGCTGGCGCGTCTCGGATACCGGTTCCGCCCGGACCTGCGATGGCGCGATGCCGGCGTCAAGGCTGTATTGCTGTTGATGGGTCCCTCCGTGATCGCCGCCAGCACCACGCAATTCAACGTGCTAATCAACTCAATCTTTGCCTCCGGGCTGGAAGACGGCGCGATTTTCTGGCTGGCAGCCGCATTTCGCTTGATGCAGTTGCCGCTGGGTATATTCGGCGTGGCTTTGGGCACCGTGACGTTGCCGCTGCTGTCGCGGCTGGTGGTGGCGGGACGCATGGATGCCTTTCGCAGCGAGCTGGCGCGCGCGATGCGCTGGGCCATGCTCCTCACGCTGCCGGCGACGGCCGGTCTCATGATGCTGGCCGAGCCGATCATTTCCGTGGTCTATCAGCATGGAAAATTCACTGACTATGAAGCCGCGCAGGCGGCCGGCGCACTGCGCTTCTACGCCATCGGCCTTGCCGGCTATGCGGCACTCAAAGTGCTGGTTAACGCGTTCTATGCCTTGGACAGGCGCAAGACGCCCATGTTGGTGAGCTTCTTGGCTGTCGGCCTCAATATTTTGCTCAACTGGATTTTCACGGTTCGTTTGGGCTGGGGCCATCGCGGTCTTGCCTTCTCGACGGGCTGCATCGCGACATTCAATTTCTTGCTGCTGTATCTGCTGATGCAATCCCAGCTCAAAGGCCTCGAGACGCGCCGCCTGCTCCTGTTGCTGCTCAAAGTCGCCGTGGCGAGCGCGGCGCTGGTGGCCGTGTGCGCGGCGTCGTCGCATTGGCTTCTGGCCGATTGGCGGGTGCAATCGCTATGGATCAAGCTGCCCGCGCTGCTCGCCACGGTGGCCGCGGGTGCGGCGGCCTTCGCCGCCTGCGGAGTTTTGCTGCACATCGAAGAATTAAAAGAGCTCATCGACGCAGTCACGCGCCGGCTGAAGCGTTAGCCCAATTCTTTGGGAAACGAAGCAAGATTGTTCATGGCTCTTAATCCCAGCTGCGCCGCGTGACCGCCAATAGTTTGCTGATCCATAGCAACAGCGGTCTGCCGGATTTGATGCGTTGAAAACCTGCAAACGCCAATCGGGACAGCGGAGAAGGGGATATCTGAACGGCCTGGGTCAAAGCGATCTCGCGCGGTCCCCATCGGGTCTTCGAGACGTCCGCGCTGGGAGAGAGATTGATCGTCTTCAAGCGCTGTCCAATCGCGTACTTGACTGCCTCCACGACCGTGGTCGTCATGACGCTGTATTTGGACCAGCGAGGATCGAAGCCGGAGTAGTACAGATACAGGCTATCCCCGACCACGAATCCGATGCGCAGCGCGACAATATCGCCGCGAATCGCCAACTGAAATACCCGCACCATGCCGCGTGCTGCCAATTTCGCGCAAACCTCGTGCAGGAAAAGGCGCGATCGCGCATTTGCAAAATGATTGCGGTGTGCCTTTGCCCCTCGAAGCTCGGCGCGCATGGCGTGCAGTGTGAAGAATCGTTCAAGCGCGTCTTTCACTTCGGCGGGTTCCTGGGCGATCCGCAGCTCGTGGGTGAGATCATCGCGCTTGAGAGAATTGTAGCAATGCCGGATCGACTGGCGGATATTGCGCTTGAGGTTGGAATGGAATTGGTCCCAGGAAGGCGGCAAGTCGAGAACGTAGCTCAGCAGCGGACGCTGAATCTTGAGGTCGGCGCAGATCGAAAGCGCTGAAGCGTGCGAATCGCTGACCACGCCCCAGTTGAGCCAATCAACGTCTCCCACTTCTGCCACCTTTCGCCGGATCGCCCAGACGGCACGCGTCTCGTAGCCCGGATCTATGATCGAGGTGCGGATTTCCGTGATCGCGGGATCCGCACCCAGTAAATCGAGCGTACCTATTTTCACGGGCCCCACGGCGCGGCGGGTCAGAATCAACGGCACGATGGCGACACACCGGCCTTCGGTGTTGCGTGCGACGTGAATCATCGGCTGAGTTTGAATGCTCCTGCCGGACTCGAGGAACTCGTTGCACCAAGCCACATGCCATTCGTGAAGAGCGAACGGCAGCGTATTGCCGGTGGCACGCAACAGGCGCTCGTAGTCTGCTGCCAGCGCCTGCAAGCCTTCCACGCTCGTCACGACTTCCACGGCCAAATCCGGCGTCGCCGGCGTCAAGCCCACTCGCCCCCGGCCTCCCTGCCGCTCAGTTCCGCTCATCGCGTGCGCCTCTGGTAACTGCTGGAATATGAGTGGCCGGCATAACGGCCAAAGAATAGCGGATTTGCACGATCGATCGTAATGTGAATATGTTACATCGCGATTTGAACGGCATGCCATGGCGGGACGGGGCCAGGCTTAAGATCGGCTATGATAGCGGCGAACTTGTCGCTAAACCGGAGGGTGCCATGAAGATACACCTGCCACTGTCAGTCTGGCCAATGCTGTTGGCATGCACGCTGTGCGCAACCATTGCCGAAGCGGTGCCGGTATCGCGCCTCGAGGTTCGAGTCGTCACCGGCGCACAGGAATTGAGCGCAGGCAGCGACTTGGAGTTGCGCATCTACGAAGCGGGCAAGAGCGTCAGACGTCTGCCGCTGGTGCACGGTGAGGCGTGGCTTCCCGATTCAACCCATTTGATTCCGGTAAAACTGAACGATGCGCTCGAGCCGCGCAATGTGGTGCGCTTTGCGCTTTACTACCGCGCGGGCAGTCCGTTGGCGCCTGCGTGGGAAGTGGTCGCCGCGGATGTTGAATTGCCATCGGGCCAGGAAGTGCCCGCACGGCTGCTCAACGCGACCTTGTCCGGTGTGATTTCCCGGCAGGGAGAGCTCGCGACGGTGGAACGCGATCAAGCAGCCATCGCGTGCAGCAGCGATGCGGATTGTGATGACCATCGGACTTGCAACGGGAAAGAACGCTGTGCTCCGCACAGCGCCGGCGCCGATGCGCGCGGCTGCGTCAAGGGTACACCTGTCGTTTGCCCCGTAAACCAGGTGTGCGGCGAGAGCGTGGGCTGCCATGGCACGGATGCGCTGAAAACATTTACCCCGGACCCCAACGCACCGAAACCGTGATCGACCTACGTAGCGACACGGTCACGCGGCCGACGTCGGGCATGCGCGCAGCGATGGCGGCCGCGGAAGTCGGCGATGATGTTTTCGGCGACGATCCGACGGTCAATCGATTGCAGGCCGTCGCGGCCGAACGATTTGGATTCGAAAGCGCCTTGTTCTTTCCAAGCGGCACGCAAAGCAATTTGGCCGCATTGATGGCGCATTGCGGCCGCGGCGATGAGTTCTTGGTGGGGCAGGAAGCGCACACCTATAAATACGAGCAGGGTGGCGCGGCGGTTCTCGGCAGCATCCAGCCCCAGCCGCTGGAGCATGAACCGCACGGCGGGATCGCGGTTGAGCGTATCGCCGCGGCGATCAAATCGGACGACTATCATTTTGCGCGCACGCGATTGCTGGCGCTGGAAAATACCATTGGAGGCCGAGTGCTGCCGATGGACTACCAGCGCGAAGCGACGGAATTTGCGCATTCGCGCGGACTGGCCACTCACTTGGATGGCGCGCGCATTTTCAATGTCATCGTGAAACTGAATGTCGACGAACGCACGGCGGTCGCGGGCTTCGACTCGGTGTCGGTGTGCCTGTCCAAAGGGCTGGGAGCGCCCGCGGGATCGATTCTGTTGGGTACCCGATCTCTCATCGCCGACGCGCGGCGCTGGCGCAAGGCGTTGGGAGGCGGCATGCGTCAGGCCGGCGTGCTCGCGGCGGCGGGGCTCTATGCTCTGGCGAATAACGTGCAGCGGCTTGCCGAGGATCACGCCAACGCCGATTACCTGGCCGCCGGACTGCGCAATGCGGGCCTCAAGGTATCCGCGCCGCAAACCAATGTGGTGTACCTCGAAGTCCCTTCGGCGCAGATTACCGGCCTGAAGTCGCATTTGGAGCGGCGCGGCATCATCGCCTCGGTCGCTGCTCGAACCCGGTTGATGACGCATATGGATTTGCCGCGCGCGAAGATTGACACCACCATTCAGGCATTTCGCGACTACCCCGATTGGCCGCATTGACCTACCTTCGGCGTCGAAAAACCCGTCGAGCGGTCTTAAGATCTTGCGGCGTGTCGATGTCCGATGCCGCCGACGGCATATCCACGAGCACGCGGCTGTCGGCCGGCAATTGCGCTATCAAGTCGCGCAGACCCACATCCCCGGTGATCCGGAGCGCGCGAGGGTAGAGCCGTCGCGGCAGGACCAGCGGCGTCGCGCCGATCCGGCCGATGCGGCGGGCGATCACGCCTCGCCGGACCGCTCGCCAGCGCCGAATCAGGCGCGCCAATTCGCGGCTTTTGAGATTGCCCAAGTCCACCGGCAGAAACAAGACCGCGGGCGAATAGCGTGCCGCGGCAATGCCGCGGCGCACGGAACTCGACAATCCTTGATTGCGCCGCAAATTGGTCACGAAGGTCACGTCGATCCCGCGTGCTTCGGCGCGATAGCGCGCCGAATGACGCGCCACGACAGCAATGATTTTTGCGCATTGAAGAGTGGCGGCCAACTCGAGCGTGCTGCGCAATAGGCTCACGCCGTGCACGCGGACAAGGGCCTTGGGCCGCCCCAATCGCGATGAAAAACCGGCGGCAAGGACGATGATTTGCAGTCTCAACAAGGACGTAACCGCCATTTGATATTATGGGCGAATGAAAAGCGGTGATGCGAGTCTTCAGCACAGGCCATTTTTAATTCCGATCTGGTTGACCGCGATCGCGGCGATCACGGCGACTGTGGTTTTCGGCCTCGCAGTGTTCGCCGCTTGGGAGTGGTTCACGGCGAATTCAACCACCGTGATTGTCATCCGCCATGCCGAAAAAGAGACGGTCAACGCGGCTGATCCGGCGCTGTCCGCGGCGGGAGAGGCGCGGGCAGCACTGCTGGCCCGCATGTTCGGCGACACGAAGGGCGCCGGCCGCCTCGACGCCATTTATGTGTCCGCCACATTGCGCAGCCGCTCGACTGCAGCTCCGCTGGCCGCGCGCCTTGGAATCGCTCCCGTGGTGGCTGCTGCTGACGATCCGAAGGGACTGGCGGGCCGGGTGCTGCGAGAGAACAGCGGCAGACGGGTGATGGTCATCGGGCACATCAATACGGTCCCGGAAATTGTCTCGGCTCTGGCGGGTAGAAGCGACATACCCGGCATCGATGAACAAGACTTCGCGACGATGTATGTCGTGTCGGTGCCGCGCATCGGCCGCGCCAACTTGGTGCGATTGAGCTACTGAGTATTCGCTGCCCGCAGCGCAATCGCCTTGCGCACAAAGTCGGCATGCCGTCCGATCATAAAGTCCGCGAGCACCACGTCGCGAATACGCCGGCTCCCGTCGATCAAAAAAGATGCCCGGCGAATGCCCAGCCCCAAGGGGCCGTTGACCCCATACATTTTGGTCACGGCCTTGTGCTGATCCGACAGCAGCACAAACGGCAAGTTGTACTTGGCGCGAAACTTGGTGTGCGATTCCGGACCCTGCGGGCTGATTCCCACAACGCGAAGGCCCGCGCGTTCAATCTCGCCGTGCAAATCCCTCAAAACACAGGCCTGGCGCGTACATCCGGGCGTGAAGTCCGCAGGATAGAAATACAGCACGATGGCGCCCGAGCTGAGTAATTCGGTCAGGGTCCGGTCTGTCGCTGTCTCGTCCGGAAGCGTGAATTCCGGGGCACGTTCGCCCGCTTTCAGCATTTTTTTCTCCCGCCCAGGTCTATATCCTGCCCAGGTACCGCCAGTCTAGCCCCGATACTTTGGCAGAACCAAGCTTTGCTGCTAGTATCTTCGCCCTTTTCGGGGGAGTAGCTCAGTTGGGAGAGCGTCGCGTTCGCAATGCGAAGGTCGAGGGTTCGATCCCCTTCTCCTCCACCATCCTAATAGGCCGGTTGTCCGTCTCCGGCCTCGCCTTCCTGCCTCGGTAGCTCAGTGGATAGAGCGAGTGCCTCCTAAGCGCTAGGTCGCAGGTTCGATTCCTGCCCGGGGCACTTTTGACGTCCTCCCGCGCCGTAAAAAGGGCGGGGATCGCGCCGCGCGCACTACCTCTTTCTCGCCAGATGACTGATGTCCATGACGGTCGCGACTTCGGCGCGACGACGGTATATGTTCACGGCCGCCAGACCGCTGATATCGTCGGGAATTGACCCCGTTTCTGCGCGCGAAAGACCTGAGCGCTTTGAGAAAAATCCTACGCGCAGTGTTCTCTTCGGCCTCCAGACCGTAGCCCAAAATAGGTCTAGCATGCATTTCAGTGAGTAGTTCAGAAGTCATGCTAGGTCTTGTCGCGATCGGCTCGGGATTGACTGTGGTCTATCTTGTCGTCGAATTCGTGTGGTGGTCGCCAACGACCAACGATCGCCGACATACAACCTCATTAGGCCTTCGAAAACTCTACAAGAAATTGCGCGCTTCCGGCGCGAAGCAGCTTGACGAACGCGGCCTTACCTCGAATGAGCAAGAAGGAGCGAGCGTCGCCTCTCTTAAAACAGATCTTAAAACTGATCTAGTGACTCCCTTGGCCATCCGTGCCGACAATCGGTTCGAAGAAACGGCGTCAAGCGCTGCGCGCAGTTCTCTTACGTCGGTCCATCAAAACTCACGCCGCGATGTGGGCACCCCGCAGGCCACCGGACTTTCCAGCCGCTAGACAAGGCTGACCAACGATCCTAGGCTTCGCCCACGGTCTGCGTCTGCGATCACGCAGCATCATTTCGCAACGAAATGCGGAATGATTCCCGGCACCAGGTACTGCTGCACGATCACGATGACCACCAAAATCAGCGTCAGAATGATGCTGTGGATGAAAGTACGCGCCAGCACCGCGCCTTCCTGGCCCTTCAAGTTGGTGACCGACACACCGGTCGCGATGTTTTGCGGAGAAATCATTTTGCCGAGAACGCCGCCGGATGAGTTGGTCGCTGCGAACAACAACGGATTGAGGTTCAATTGCCGCGCTGCCACTACTTGCAAATTTCCAAAAAGCGCATTGCCGGAAGTGTCGCTGCCCGATAGAAATACCGCGATCCAACCGAGGAAGGGTGAAAACAACACGAACCATTTTCCGGTCGAGGCCACGGCGAGACCGATCGAATACGCGAGCCCTGAGTAGTTCATGACGTATGCCAGCGCGACGATGAACATAACTGTGACAACGGCCTGCCAGATCTGGCGAATGGTGCGGACAGCGCATTGCGCGAGTTCTGCGACCGATATCCTGACCAGCAGCGCAACGATGAGCGCGGCAACGAGAATGGCCGTGCCCGTGGCCAGTGGCTGAAATGACCACACCGCCGCGTAAGGCTTATCTTTATAGAGCGTGATCGACACCATCTTGTCCAATCCCGGCCAGGGAATGGCGTGTTGCCCCATGGGCGCGATCTTGAACGAAGTCCACAGAATGACGACTGCCGTCACGACCAGCCAGGGCATCCATCCCTGCCACGCGGGCACGTTCCTGAAAGCCGGGTTCGGCACCTCAGAGGATTTGTGGTCGATCGCGAAAGCCGGATCCGGCGCCGGACGCCAAACCTGCAGGAACAACAATGTAACGGCCAACGACACCAGTGCAGCCAGGACGTCGGTCAATGTGTAGTCGATATAGTTCGATACGGCGAATTGCGCCAGTGCGAAACTTACGCCTGCAACCGCCAAGACCGGCCACAGAGCGCGGATTGAACGCCAACCGCCGTAAAGCGCCATCACATAGAACGGCAGAATCGTCGCCATGATGGGAAGCTGCCGACCGATCATTTGACCTAACTCATGCGCGGGAAGTCCGGTAACAGCGCCCAGCACCGTGACCGGCGTACCGAGCGCGCCGAATGCGACGGGCGTGGTGTTGAAGATCAAGACGAACACGATGGCCTCGAGCGCCGGGAAGCCGCACATGATGAGGAGCGATGAAGTAATGGCGACCGGCGTGCCGAAGCCAGCGATCCCTTCGAGCAGCGCGCCGAAGCAAAATGCGATGACGATGAGCACGATGCGCCGGTCGTTGGGCAAATGCTTGATGATCCATGCGCGGAACGCGTCGAAACGGCCGGAACAAACGGCGATGTTATAAACGAACAGCGCCGTGATGACGATCCACATCACCGGCCAAAGCGCAAATACAGCGCCGTTGGAGGCCGCGGCGAAGGCGATTTGCGCGGGCAAGCCCCATACCGCGATTGCGATAATCAGGCCAACAATGAGGCCCGCCAGAGCCGCCTGCCAGGCCGGACGCCTGAGTATGCCGAGAAGGACGAGGACCGTTGCGATGGGTAGTATCGCCACAAAGAAAGACAACGTGAGACTGTCGCCGACCGGTGTCAATAATTGATGGAACATCAACTTCCCCTATTGCGGTTTGTTTGCCACCGCTTTCACTTGCGCGGAATCCTACTCTTTTAGCGGCAATTTCGTAACAGGGCAAGCACCATCGCGCAAGCACGATCGCGCGGACGGCGTATGTGACCGCTGGGCAGACGGTTCAGACTCCCGGGTGCATAATGTTGCCGGTGAGCAGTTCAGTGCGAGCCGAGTCCCCAGCGGACACTTCCCGAGAGCAGCGCCAGCGCGATGTCGTTGCAGCGCTCAGCCGGGTGCTGCCGCGCGAAACGATCTTGTTTCGCCATGAAGACACGGTGGCCTTCGAGTGCGACGCGCTCACCGCCTACCGCACCTCGCCCTTGGTGGTCGTGCTGCCGCACACGGAAGCTCAAGTCGCTGCGGTTCTCAAGATCTGTCATAACCTGGGCGTACCCATCGTGGCACGGGGTGCCGGCACGGGTTTGTCCGGCGGGGCTACGCCGCACCATGGCGGCGTTATCTTGTCGCTGGCGAAATTCAACAAAATCTTGAACATCGATGCGGCTTCATGCACCGCAATCGTGCAGTGCGGAGTTCGCAATCTGGCGATCAGCGAGGCTGCGGCCGCGTATGGCCTGTACTACGCACCCGACCCCAGCAGCCAAATAGCCTGCACCATCGGCGGAAACGTGGCGGAAAACTCCGGCGGCGTACATTGTCTGAAATACGGACTGACGCTGCACAATGTGCTGCGTGTTCGCGGATTCATGGTGGACGGTGAACCGGTTGAGTTCGGTTCGCAAGCCCTGGACGCGGCAGGCCTCGATCTGTTGTCGATCATCGTCGGCAGCGAGGGCATGCTGGCCGTGACCACCGAAGTCACGGTGAAATTGATCCCGAAGCCGCTGTTGGCCCGCTGCATCATGGCGAGCTTCAACGACATCGAATCGGCCGGCGCAGCGGTGGCCAGCGTGATCGCTCACGGCATCATCCCCGCAGGCCTGGAAATGATGGACCGAGCGATGACCGCCGCGGTGGATGCGTTCGTGCACGCCGACTATGACCTGGAAGCAGCCGCGATTCTATTGTGCGAGAGCGATGGCACTCCCGAAGAAGTCGAGGAAGAAATTACGCATATGGAGGAGGTCCTCAAGGCTGCGGGGGCATCCCGATGCGAGGTGAGCCGCGACGAGGCGCAGCGTCTGAAATTCTGGAGCGGCCGCAAGAACGCCTTTCCCGCATCGGGCGGCATCAGCCCGGATTATATGTGTATGGATTCCACCATCCCCCGCAAGCGCCTGGCGGAGATGTTGCGCGCAATTCAGCAAATGGAAGTCAAGTACGATTTGCGCTGCGTGAATGTCTTCCATGCCGGCGACGGCAATCTGCACCCGCTGATTTTATTTGATGCCGCAAACGCGGATGAAATGCGCCGCTGCGAACTGTTTGGCGCCGATATCTTGGAGACCAGCGTGCGGCTGGGCGGGACAGTCACCGGCGAACATGGTGTGGGCGTCGAAAAACTGAACTCCATGTGCGTTCAGTTCTCGCCGGCTGAGCATGCGCAGTTTCTCGGAGTGAAGCGAGCCTTCGATCCGCTGGAGTTGCTGAATCCGGGGAAGGTAATCCCGACCCTGCATCGCTGCGCAGAATACGGGAAAATGCATGTTCGCCGCGGCATGCTGCCCTTCCCGGAGCTGCCAAGATTCTAATGAGTGCGCAGGATCCAGTGCTGGCGCGCCTCGTTGACCGGGTGGATGGCGCGCGCGAGCTTCAGGCGCCGCTGGAAATTCGCGGCGGCGGCACCAAGCGCTTCTTGGGCGGATTGCCGGTAGGCGAGCCCCTGGATATGACGGCACTCGCGGGTATCACGAGTTACGAGCCCACCGAATTGGTCGTGACCGCGAGGGCAGGGACCCGCCTGAGCGATTTGGAATCTGCGCTCGAGGAGCGGGGTCAATGCCTGCCGTTCGAGCCGCCGCGCTTTGCCGCGGGCGGGACCTTGGGCGGAATGGTCGCGTCCGGTCTGTCGGGCCCGGCGCGCGCCAGCGTAGGATCAGTGCGCGATCATGTTCTGGGTGTGACCTTGCTCAATGGCCGCGGTGAAGTTCTCACCTTCGGCGGGCAGGTCACGAAGAATGTGGCCGGATATGATGTGTCGCGCCTGATGGTGGGCTCCTTCGGCGTCTTGGGCATCCTGTGCGAGGTGTCGCTCAAGGTGTTGCCGGTCAGCATCGCGAGCGCGACGCTGCGCTTCGATTGGGACGAGACCCGCGCGCTGGAACAACTTGTGTCTTGGGCCGCGCAGCCATTGCCCATCAGCGCCAGTGCGTGGCACGCGGGTCGATTGCATCTGCGCCTGGCCGGCGCGCGCGCCGCCGTGGATGCAGCCTGCGCGAGGCTGGGCGGTGAACGAGTGGACCCAGCGCAGGCGAAGGACTGGTGGACCCGAGTCCGGGATCAGAGCGATGAATTCTTTGTCCTCGACGATGCACGCTTGGCGCGCGGCGAGTCATTGTGGCGGCTGTCCGTGCCCGCGATCACCGGTGCGCTGGCGCTTCCGGGCCGGCAGTTCATCGAATGGCATGGCGCACAACGCTGGTGGAAAACCATGGCGCCCGCGGCTCAGGTTCAGGGCGCAGCCGCTCGTGCGGGCGGCCATGCCACGCTGATTCGGGGCGCCGATAAGTCCCAAGGCGCTTTCGCGCCATTGAGCGAGGTGCTCATGCGTGTTCATCAGCAACTCAAGCAGGCCTTCGATCCTGCGCGCATATTCAATCCTGGACGCCTGTACGCGGGTCTTTGACGAGTGCAAACGCATCTCAGTGCAGAGTTCAGCGATACGGCCGAGGGCAAAGAAGCGGCTGCTATTCTACGAAAATGCGTGCATTGCGGTTTCTGCAATGCCACCTGTCCGACCTACCAATTGCTCGGCGATGAACTCGACGGTCCGCGCGGGCGCATCTATCTCATCAAGCAGGTGCTCGAAGGCGCAGAGGTCACACGCAGCACGCAACTGCACTTGGATCGTTGCCTGACGTGCCTCAATTGCCAGACGACGTGCCCGAGCGGCGTTGAGTATGGCCACTTGGTTGATATCGGGCGAAAGCTGGTGGAGGAGCGCGTGGCGCGGCCCGCGGCCGACAAGGCTGTCCGCTGGTCGCTGAAGCAAGGATTGACCTCGCGACTGTTCGGCCCGGCCTTGAAGCTGGGCCAAGCACTGCGGCCGCTGCTGCCGAAAATTCTCAAGGACAAGGTCCCAGTGCCACGGCGCGCGCGCGAAGCGGGGCAGCAGGCTGCCGAGCCGCCGACCATGCGCGCGCACGCCCGCAAAGTGTTGATGCTGGGCGGCTGCGTGCAGCCTTCAATGATGCCCAATATTGACCGCGCGGCAGCGCGTGTGCTCGACATCGCGGGCATGCAAACGCTGTACGCTGCGGGCGCAGGGTGCTGTGGCGCGTTGCGCAGCCACTTGAGCGACCATCAAGCCGGCCTCGCCGACATGCGCCGCAATATCGATGCCTGGATTCCGCTGCTGGCCGCGGGCGACGTCGAGGCCATCATTTCCTCGGCCAGTGCCTGCGCTCTGTCGATCAAGGAATATGGCCACGCACTGGCGGGTGATGCGGCGTACGCCGCCAAGGCCGCTCGCATCAGCGCGCTGGCGCGAGACTTGAGCGAACTGCTGCCGCAAGTCGTGCCGGCGCTGAAGGCGAGGCTGCGCGGAGGCGCCGTCAAACGGGCTGTTTTTCATGCGCCGTGCACGTTGCAGCATGGCCAGCGGCTGCGCGGCGGTGTGGAAGCGCATTTGCGGGCGCTCGGACTCGACGTGGCGGCCGCCGGCGAGGAGGCCCATCTATGCTGCGGCTCCGCGGGCACGTATTCGATCTTGCAGCCGCAGATCGCGGCGCAATTGCGCGATCGAAAGCTGGGCAATCTTGCCAAGACCGCACCGGAGATTATTTTATCCGCCAACATCGGCTGCATTCAGCACCTGCAATCGGGCACGACGACCAAGGTCATGCATTGGATCGAGTGGTTGGATGAGGCCGTGGCTTAAGTGGACGCCACTTCGAAGGCGCTGCTGGAAGCGCAGATCAAAGCTGAGGCTTTGTTCCAGGAGGTCGTCGACGCCGGATTGGTCAGCGCGGGCAAGCTTGAATCCGATCTGACGGACGAGATTCACGGGCTGGCGCAGTCGCGCTTTGGATTGCGCCGCCACTGGCACAAAAGGCTCGCGCGCTCAGGGCCTAACACGCTGCTGACCTACCACGACGAAAGCGCCGATCGACGCATCACCGCCGACGACATTGTGTACTTGGATTTCGGGCCGGTGTTTGAGGAATGGGAGGCGGATTTTGGCCGCACCTATGTCGTGGGAGACGATCCGATCAAGCATCGCCTGGTCGGCGATCTTGCGGAGGCATTTCAGCGCGGTAAGGAATTCTACCGCCGCTCGCCGGACTTGACGGCGGGGCAACTGTACGACTACGCCGCCGGTCTTGCGGCGGACTACGGATGGGAATTCGGCAACCTCACCGCAGGGCATCTGATCGGTCTTTTCCCGCATGAACGCCGGCCGGCGGACCCTGATCATCTCCGAATTCGTCACGGCAATTCGATTCCATTGCGCGAGCCGGATGAGACCGGTAACCCGCGCCACTGGATCCTGGAAATCCACTTCATCGATCGCGCGCGCGAAATCGGCGGCTTCTACGAAGAACTATTGACCGTGGACGCGCGCGACGCGGACCCTCATTTGGCCGGGTGATTCAATGCCCACACATAGGCGGAAACCGCCATCACCTGATCGCTGCTGAGCTGCGCACCGCCCATCGCCGGCATCGGCGCGCGATACTGCTTCGGCTGCGCAACGCCGCCTGCAATGGTCGCTGCGATTCCGCCATAACTGCCATTGCTCCACAGCCATTTGTTGGCCGTCAGATCCGGACCCAAGGTCGTGCCCTTCGCGTCCGCGCCGTGGCATCCGGTGCAGGTCGCGCCGCCGTCCAACCCGTGATAAACGCGATTGCCCCGAGCCACCATCGCCGGCGTAGAACCCGGCGGAGCATTGAGGCCGGCAGTATCGGCGCCTGCATCGGGGTGCGTGCCCTCCGGCGGCTGCGCGCGCGCGGCGGCTATCGGCCCCGGGGATTCGGTCAGACCAGGGCAGGGCACCGGTTTCGGGTCCGGGGCTCCTGTGCCGCCGCGGTAAACGATGCGATAAATGCGCCCTGACACGTCGTCCGCGACATAGAGCGCGCCGTCGGGTCCAACCGCAAGACCGGTCGGGCGATGCGCGGCCTTGCCGGGCGACTTATCGGCGCCGGCAAAACCATCCGCAAAGATTTCGCATTGGCCCGATGCCTTCTCGCCGGAGAGCCCCTGAAACACGACGTTGTAGCCGCCTTGCGCGTAGGGGGCGCGATTCCACGATCCATGGAAGGCAATGAACAGGCCGTTGCGATAGCGAGCCGGGAATTGCTGCCGGTCATACAGGACCATGTCGTTGGGCGCCCAGTGCGCCGGGAAAACCGCCGCGGGAGCGCCTTTTTGGGCGCAGAGCCCCGCAGTCTTTCCATCGCCGCCGTATTCGGGCGCGAGCACGAGCCCTGGTTGGAAGGGGTCGTAGTAGCACATCGGCCAACCGTAGTCGCCGCCCTTTTTCAACAGCAGCACCTCTTCGGAGGGCAACGTCGCTTCCTGATCGGCATCCTTGATCACGTCCGGCCAGTTCGTGTGCAGCTGGTCACGGCCGTGCTGAGTGACGAATATATGGTGACCGATCGTATCGACGCCAAAACCTTCCGCATTGCGTATGCCGGTCGCGTACCGTCCGGCGGGCGAAAATGCTTGGTCGGTTTTCTTCGCGTCATAGCGCCAGATGCCGCCGCGCGTCTCGAGTTCGGTGCAGGGATTGATGCCCGGTGATTTGAGGGTGCGATTTTTTTCCTGGCAGGAATTGGTCGCGCTGGCGACATCGATATACAAATCGCCGTTCGTGTCGATCGCAAAAGGATGCATGGGGTGATCGCCGCCCAACGGTAACCCGCGCACCACGACTTGTGATTTGGCATCGGGGAGGACGGAGCCCTTGCTCAGCGGATATTTCAAGATTTTGTCATTGAGTTCCGCATACAGCCAGCCCTTGTAGATGCCGATGCCGGTGCCGCCGGCGCCGCCGCTCTGCACGGTCTCTCCGAAACGCTCATTGACGTCCGCCTTGCCGGCGCCCTGGCTGTCTTTGAGCGCTACCAGGAATCCGCCGGCATGCGGAGTATCGTTGCCGAAATATCGCCCCGACCAGGTATTGACGTAGATCACCCCGGCTTCAGAGACGACGAGATGCCTGGCATGACCGATTCCATCCGCAAGGACGGTGGCACAAAAACCTGCGGGCAGCGTGAGCCCGCTATCATCCTTGAGACAGGCTGCGGCGTCGGCGGCGAAGGCGTAATCAGGTGCCGCGAAGACGATCGCACAGCTCGCAACCAGAGCTGCTGCGCCTGAAAACAAACCATACCGACTTTGATTCATGCCCATCTGATTGTCCTCAAGCTCATGGCGACGCTGAATCGAAGTGTATTCGTGCTCTGCTTGGGAGGCAACGGAAGGGTGGCGTTCTCGCCGCGGGGCGCGTAGCGTTGCGGCCTCGAGCCAAAGGAGTTTCGATGTGCTTGGTTTTAATCGCGTGGCGCGGCGACGCGGAATATCCCTGTGTGATTGCAGCCAACCGCGATGAGATGCATTCGCGCCCGACGGCCCCCGCGCAATGGTGGCGATCGAATCCCCCTGTCCTCGCGGGCCAAGATCTCATGGCGGGCGGCACCTGGTTAGGCATCACCCGCGCCGGGCGCTTTGCCGCGCTCACCAACTACCGCGACCCCGAACAACGGCGCGAGGGCACGCCGAGCAGGGGCACGCTGGTCACCTCGATTTTGATGTCCAAGGACACCACGCAGCAGGGTCTCGATTAT
>DASQPK010000187.1:0-6484 GCA_035643995.1 Steroidobacteraceae bacterium
GTCCATGCGCACGCCGACGCAGTACGCGGAGGACATCAAGATCAAGTACGCCTGCGCCCTATCGCAGCTCGCCAACCCCGACGAGACCATCGAGGTCCCAAGCGTGGGGGATCGTCCGCCGCGCCGCCTGGCGCGCCAGACCCTCGCTGAAATCGTCGAGCCGCGTTACGAGGAACTGTTCGGGCTCATCCGCGATGAGCTGCGCCGCGCGGGGCTGGAGGAGCAGGTCGCCACCGGCATCGTGCTCACCGGCGGCAGCGCCAAGATGGAAGGCGCGATCGAACTCGCCGAAGAAGTGTTTCACATGCCGGTGCGCCTAGGGGTGCCGCAATACGTCACGGGTTTGTCCGAGGTGGTGAGCAATCCGATCCATGCCACGGGCGTGGGTCTGCTGCTCTACGCCAAGAGCAATTTGGAGGGGCAACGCACGGACGCGCCGCTGCTCGCGGGCGGCATGAAGAGCTTGCTGGAACGAATGAAAGCCTGGTTTCAGGGCAATTTTTAGAGTTAATGATAACTAACGTAGGAGAACTGGAATGTTCGAACTGATGGATTCTTATAGTCAGAGCGCCGTGATCAAGGTGCTGGGCGTGGGCGGCGGTGGCGGCAACGCGGTCTCACATATGGTTCAAGCCGGCCTGGAAGGCGTGGACTTCATTTGCATCAACACCGACGCGCAGGCGCTGAAGCACTCCAAGGTGCGCACCGCTTTGCAGATCGGCTGCAACATCACCAAGGGCTTGGGCGCGGGCGCCGACCCGGAAGTGGGCCGCCAGGCGGCGATGGAAGATCGTGATCGCATCATCGAATTGATCGAGGGTTGCGACATGTTGTTCATCACCGCCGGCATGGGCGGCGGCACCGGCACGGGCGCAGCTCCCGTGGTGGCGCAAGTCGCCAAGGAACTCGGCATCCTGACCGTCGCCGTGGTGACGAGGCCCTTCGAGATGGAAGGCAACAAGCGTTCCCGCGTCGCCGATCAAGGCATGATGGAACTGTCCAAGTATGTGGACTCGCTGATCACGATTCCGAATCAGAAGTTGCTGTCGGTGCTCGGCAGCAGCACCACGCTGCTCGATGCCTTCAAGGCCGCGAACACGGTGCTGCAAGGCGCGGTGCAGGGAATTGCGGAACTGATCACGCGGCCGGGTCTCATCAATGTCGACTTTGCAGACGTGCGCACGGTGATGTCGGAAACCGGCATGGCCATGATGGGTTCGGGAACTGCCTCGGGTGATGATCGGGCGCGCGAAGCGGCTGAAGCGGCCATTTCCAGCCCCCTGCTCGAGGACATCAACCTCTCGGGCGCTCAGGGGATCCTGGTCAATGTCACCGCGGGCATGGACTTGTCGATCGGTGAATTCCAAGAGGTGGGCAACGTCATCAAGCAGTTCGCTTCCGACGATGCGACCGTGGTCGTGGGTACGGTGATCGACCCGGAAATGGCCAGCCAGATTCGCGTCACGGTGGTGGCGACCGGATTGGGCAAGCCCGTCGTGCGGGTTCCTGCGCAGCCGGCCGTCTCGCATCACGCGTCGCATCACGCGCCGCCGCTCAACATGCGGGTGATCCGGCACAAATCGCCGATGGCGCCCACCGACTACGCCATGCTGGACAAGCCGACGGTGCAGCGGCAACGCGCGGTAGGCGATGGTTTGCGCGCTGAAGTGGATTCGGAGGATTTGCTGGATATTCCAGCTTTCCTGAGGCGGCAGGCAGATTAAACAGGCGACGTTCGACATTCCAAATTTTGGCGCTCTGTAGGGTCCCCTTAAGGGCGCCGGTTTGGTGGAGAAGTGCTAAGACGCGAACTTATGCGAGCGCCCTGCGGTCGGAGAGTGCTCTTGTTGCCTTTCGGCAATTTTCGCGTTTCATGCCAGGGTGTACCCTGTGGTACCTTTGGGACATAACATAGTCCGGTTTCACTTAATGCTGAATCAAAGAACACTGAAGAATTCGATTCGTGCCACCGGCGTTGGGTTGCATACTGGCAAGAAGGTTCTCATGACCCTGCGGCCGGCGTTGCCGGATACCGGCATTGTGTTTCGCCGCACGGATCTGGACCACCCTGTCGACATTCGTGCCCACGCCGAGAATGTGGGCGATACGATGATGGGAACCACCCTGCATCGGGGCGACGTCAAAGTATCCACCGTCGAACACCTGCTATCCGCCCTGGCGGGGCTGGGGATAGACAATGCGCTGGTGGAAGTCAGCGCGGGCGAAGTACCCATTATGGACGGCAGCGCCGGACCCTTTGTGTTCCTGCTGCAATCGGCGGGTATCGAGGAGCAAAGGGCCCCGAAACGATTTATCCGCATCCTGGAAGCACTGCAGGTCGATGATGGCGATAAGTGGGCGCGCTTTGATCCGTATGACGGATTCAAGGTGAATTTTGAGATCGAATTCAATCACCCGACCTTCAAGAAGCACTCGCAAGTGGCTTCCATGGATTTCTCCACGACGTCCTTTTTACGCGAGATCAGCCGTGCGCGAACCTTTGGGTTCATGCGCGACTTGGAGAGCCTGCGCGCGCGCAATCTGGCGCTTGGCGGCAATATGGACAACGCCATCGTGCTCGATGATTACCGGGTTTTGAATGAGGACGGATTGCGCTACGAAGATGAATTCGTGAAGCACAAGATTCTCGATGCCATCGGTGATTTGTACCTTTTGGGCCACAGCCTCATCGGGGAATTCAGCGGCTTCAAGTCGGGGCATGCACTCAACAATAAATTGCTGCGCAGCCTGATGGCCACGCAGAGCGCGTGGCAGGAAGTGACCTTCGAGAGCCTGGCGGACGCGCCCATATCCTATGTCGCCGCCGCGGCGGCGCACGCCTAATCGGCGGCCCAAGCCTTGATCGGTCAATCGGCGCCGACGGGCGGGACCACGCGTATTCGCACGCTGAGAACCTCGAGTCCTGCGGACTTGGCAACCCGTTTTCGGATGTTTTCCGTGGAATATCTGAGGCGCGACGCCCAAACCGCCCCCACCACGCCGATGGTCAGGCGACCCTGTTCAATACCGGCGCTGGCGACCGCCTGGCCTAACCGGGCGGGAAGAGCGGCGCGCACCTGCGCCAAAACCTGCGACCGTGCGTCAGATCTTTCCTTCAGCAGTGAAAGTTTCTTGCCACCTCTCGCCAGTAACTCGCTGAGACTCTTAGAGTTTTGCATTTTCAGCGGCGTACCAGGGCTTGGATTGACATAGAGAAACCGTGCGGAAATCCTTGTTTTGAGTCAGTTATCTGCATAGTCTACCCAAACTGCTCGGGGCATCATCGATTGCCACGGACGACATAGGCGATAGTTTCGGCATCGTGTCGGCGTAGGAAGAATTAATCCGTATGAATGTCATTTTTGTCGGCCGCAAATCGGGCCGAGTGAAACAATTTGACCTGCGACATCCCGTGATTATGTCAGGTGGAGCGCTGTTGATTCTCGGGATCCTGGGTACGGCATTCTCCATAGGGGTTGGCTTGGGCGCGCGGCATGGTAGCGGCAATCCCATCGACCAGCTGGGGAATTGGTCCGCTGAGCTCCTGCACCAGAAGGCGCAGCTCGAGGACACCAAGCGGGTCCTGCAGGAGAAGGTGAACGCCCTGGCGATGCGCGTCGGTCAAATGAATGCCAACGTGATCCGCTTGGATGCCCTCGGTAAGCGTTTGACCCGTATGGCAAATCTGGACGACGGCGAATTCGACTTCGGTCACCCGCCGGCGATTGGCGGCGCGGAGAGCGGCGCGGACGGTCAGCCCGCCCAGATCCCGAATCTTACCGCCATGGTCGATGATCTACAGTCCCAGCTATCGAGCCGCGAGCAGCAGCTGGGCGTGCTTGAAAATATGATCTTGAGCCGCGAGCTCAGCAAGCAGGTGTACCCGGAAGGCAGACCGGTCCAAGAAGGCTGGATCTCCTCTTATTTCGGGCGCCGGGCGGATCCCTTCACCGGCTATTCCGCAGTGCACAAGGGCTTGGATTTTGCCGGCCAGGAAGGCTCAAAAGTAACCGCGGTGGCGGCCGGGATCGTCACCTACGCCGGAGATCGTACGGGCTATGGCGAAATGGTGGAAATCAACCATGGCAATGGTTTGGCCACCCGCTACTGTCACAACGAAAAACTGCTGGTGAAGCAGGGCGATATGATCCGCAAGGGCCAGGATGTGGCGTTGATGGGTTCCACCGGCCGATCGACCGGCCCGCATTTACACTTTGAAGTCTTGAAGAACGGCACGCAGGTCGACCCCCTGCGCTTTATCGGAGAGGATCGCTAATCACGGGCTTGTGCCCTAAAGGCCCTTGAAAAAGGTCGCCGTCGAAACGATTTCCAGCTCTCCTGGTCTATCCGTACAATACCCAGTTTTCTTCAAGGACTCCCCCCGCGTGTGGAAGCTTCTGACGCAAGTATTTGGCAGCCGTAATCAGCGCCTCGTGAAGGAGCTGAGCCGCACCGTCGCGGCCATCAATGGCTTCGAGCCCAGCGTCAGTGCCTTGAGCGATGAACAGTTCCCCGAGAAAACCCGGGAACTGAAAGCCCGCTTTGCAGCGGGCACGCCGCTCGATGAGCTGATCCCCGAGGCCTTTGCGCTGGTGCGTGAATCGGCGCAGCGCAAATTGGGGATGCGCCACTTCGACGTGCAGCTGATCGGCGGCCTGGCCTTGAATGCCGGCAAGATTTCCGAAATGCGCACCGGTGAAGGCAAGACCCTGATGGCGACGCTCCCGGCGTATTTGAACGCGCTCACCGGCGAGGGCGTGCACGTCGTCACCGTCAATGAATACCTGGCGCAACGCGATTCGGAGTGGATGGGCCCGGTGTTTCGCTTCCTGGGTCTCGAGGTCGGCGTCATCAAGAACGCACAGACCCCTGATGAGAAACGCGCGGCCTATGCCTGCGACATCACCTACGGCACCAACAACGAATTCGGATTCGATTATTTGCGCGACAACCTCGCGTTTCGTCTCGAGGATCGCGTGCAGCGCAAGCTGTCCTTTGCCATCGTCGATGAAGTCGATTCGATCCTGATCGATGAGGCGCGAACGCCGCTGATCATTTCGGGGCCCGCGGAAGAGAGCACGGAGCTGTACATCAAGATCAACGCCTTGATCCCGCGCTTGGTGAAACAGAAAGAAGAAAACGGCCCCGGCGATTATGCCGTCGATGAGAAGACCAAGCAGGCCACGTTGACCGAAGACGGCCATGAAAAGGTCGAGCATATGATGGCCGAGATCGGACTGCTGCGCGAAGGCGAGAGTCTGTACGACGCCACCAACATTCGTCTCATGCATCACTTGAACGCGGGTCTGCGCGCGCATGCGCTGTACAAGCGCGATGTGGAATACATCGTGCGCCAGGGCGAAGTCATCATCGTCGATGAATTCACCGGCCGCACCATGCAGGGGCGGCGCTGGTCCGACGGGCTGCATCAGGCGGTGGAGGCCAAGGAAGGCGTCAAGGTGCGCGAGGAAAATCAAACCGTCGCGTCCATCACCTTCCAGAACTATTTCAGGCTGTATTCGAAGCTATCCGGCATGACCGGCACCGCGGACACGGAGGCATTCGAATTCCAGCAGATTTACGGTCTGGAAGTGGTGGTGATCCCGACTCACAAACCCATGATCCGCCAGGATCGGTCTGATCTCGTGTTCCTGTCCGAGCAGGACAAATTCCAGGCCATTCTCGAGGACATCCAGGATTGCGTGAAGCGCGGCCAACCGGTGTTGGTGGGCACAGCCTCGATCGAGGCGTCCGAACGGATTGCCAAGCTGTTGCAGGGCGCGAAAATTCCGCACGAAGTCCTCAATGCCAAACAGCACGAGCGCGAGGCGCATATCATCGCCGAGGCCGGCCGGCCCGGTGCCATCACCATTGCCACCAACATGGCCGGACGCGGTACCGACATCGTGCTCGGCGGCAGTCCGCAGACACAGATTGACGCGATCGAAAATCCCAACGAGGCAGACCTCAAGGGCATCCACACCGCGTGGCGTGAACGCCATGAGCAGGTGACCGCGGCGGGCGGCTTGCACATCATCGGCACCGAGCGCCACGAATCGCGGCGCATCGACAACCAGCTGCGCGGCCGATCGGGGCGCCAGGGCGATCCGGGATCGAGCCGCTTCTATTTGTCTCTCGAAGACAATTTGATGCGTATTTTCGGCGATCCCACGCGCATGAAGGCGCTCATGACCCGCGTCGGCATGAAGCCCGGCGAGGCGATCGAGAGCGGCATGTTGACGCGTCAAATAGAGCGCGCCCAGCGGCGGGTCGAGCAGCACAATTTCGATGCCCGCAAGCAATTGCTGGAATATGACGATGTGGCGAACGATCAGCGCCGCGTCATTTATCAGCAGCGCACCGACTTGATGGGCGCCGAAGACGTTGCCGAAGCGATCAAGGGCATTCGCGAGGACGTGGTCGCGCAGCTGGTGGATCAGTACGTTCCGGCCGGCGCGCCCGAGGAGCAGTGGGACGCAAAGGG
>DASQPK010000188.1:0-13692 GCA_035643995.1 Steroidobacteraceae bacterium
TCAGGCCAGTTATTTCGAAGGCAAGTCTCAACAAGTCAATGGGCCGGATCGCGCATTTGCCGGGGGCTATCAGGGTGTTACTTCGGGCCCTGGAGTCACGCCGGCCGTGCTGCCCTTTATTCCGGCAACCACGATCCCCAATACCAATCCAACTTACCCCGCCGGCACGGGGCTTACCGTCGCCAACCTTCGGTATACTTTTTTGAACCTCGGAAATGGCACGATCACCGAGACTGATTCGAAAGCGTATCGCGCGATTTTGGATGTGAATGGCAAACTTGCCGGATGGGATTTGGAGTTTTCCGCTGGTTTCACCGAAGTCGCGCTTGCTCTGGACGGATTGAATTACGTCAATCCCGCGAATCTGCAGACTGCATTGGACAGCACGACTGCGCCGTTTCTGGTGGGTCAGCAGAATAGTGCCGCGGTTGCCAATTTCGTGGCTCCCCTGCTCCATACCTATGACACTTCGAAACTGAGCTTCGGTCATGCCGGCGCCAGTCGATCGATCGTCGATCTCCCGGGCGGTCCGCTCGGGATTGCCTTCGGCGCGGATTACTATCAGCGCAACCAATTCGCCGTCGCTCCGGCCGATATCGCCAATGGAATCACGCCAAATTTCAGCAATAACTTTACAGTAGGCCTTCAGCAAGTCGCATCCGGCTACTTGGAATTGAACGCCCCCATCGTCAAGCAATTGGACATCGATGCGGCCGTTCGTTATGACCACTACAATCTCTCCGGCGGCCGCGCCAGCCCCAAGATCGGATTCAAGTTCACACCGATTCCTCAATTCGCGGTCAGAGGTACGGCAGCCCTCGGGTTTCGCGCGCCGGGACCTGCGGAGAACGGGAAATCGGGTCAGACGTTCTTTGCGGGAGCGACTTCCGATCCCGTCCTGTGTCCGAATTCGGCGAACCCGACGGCGCCCGGGAACTTCGTTGGGCAATGCAGCGTAAACATTCCCGGGCTGCAGAGTACGAATCCGGCTCTCAAGCCTGAGACTTCCAAGTCCTTTACGCTCGGCCTGATTTTTGAGCCGATTCGAGACATCAGCGCAACGATCGATTTGTATTCCATCGAAGTCGATCACCAAATCGTGAGCGGCGGCGAAAGCGTTACCGTGCGAGGCGATAACCTCACGCCGATTCCCCAGTATCAGGCCAATGGCAGCACCGCCCTTGTGGCGCCCCCGGTCGCTCCGATCCTGTACTCCACGACGTCTTATATCAACGCCAACACCACCAAGACGGATGGGGCTGATTTCGGGATCGAGTATCACCATGGATTCGGGATCGTTGACTTACGCTCCAAGGCGACCTGGTCATTCACGCGCAGATATGATCTAACCATCGACGGTACTACCTATCACCTCGCGGGAACCCATGGTCCCTTCTTTTTTACGGGCGACACGGGCAATCCGAAATCGCGCGTTCAATGGGCGAATACGATCGGTCATGGTCCGTGGGAGGTTACCGGTACCGTCAACTACATCAGCTCCTTCAAAGTCACCGATCCCTCGGCAGTTGCCTTCGTGGGCGTGCCCCAGGACACCTGTTTGGATGCTCTATCCACGGCAGGCGGTGCTGCCTCGATCGACTACCAGGGTGTGTTGGCCGCCGGGACCATCCCCAGTGCCACCAGCTGCACGGTCAAGCACTTTACGACCTTCGATCTGTATGGGCGTTACGACGTCACCGACAAGCTCAACCTACATGCCTCGGTGTTGAACGTATTCAACGCCAAGGCGCCGCTCGACTGGGCGACCTATGGCGGCGCTTTGGGTGCCGTGCCCTGGAACCCGTCGCTGCACAGCCAAGGCGCCATTGGTGCGTTCTTCACGCTGGGAGTGACTTACAAGTTTCAATGATTGGCCGCTGCGGCAAAAAAAGAGCCCGAGTTGACTCGGGCTCTTTTTTTTTACTACCGCATCCCGGCATCCGCGCGTCTTGAACGGTGAAGGGCGGCCCGGCTGCGCTCCAGCTAAGGCGGTGAGGCGGCTGATGCGCGCAGCATGTCCTGAGTCACCAGCACCACGCCGCGCTTGGTCACGAAGAAACGCTTCGCGTCGGCACTCGGATCCTGACCAATTTGCATGCCGTCGGGAATCACGCAACCCTCATCGAGAATGCAGCGCGTGATCCGGCAATGCCGGCCGATGGTCACCCCCGGCAGCAGCACGGAACTCTCGATGACGCTGGCTTCCTCGATACGCACATCGTTCGACAGCAGCGACTGTTTGACGTAGGCCCCCGAGATGATGCAGCCGCCGGCCACCATGGAATTCACCGCCATGCCGCGCCGGCCATCATCGTCCAGCACAAACTTCGCCGGAGGCTGCTGCGCCTGATAAGTCCAGATCGGCCATTGGTGATCGTAGATATTCAATTCGGGATTGAGGGCCACCAACTCCATGTTGGCTTCGTATAAAGCGTCGACGTTGCCCACGTCGCGCCAGTAATTCTGTGCGCGCGTTTCCACATCGTGGAACGGGTAGGCGAACACCCTGCGGTTCGCGATGGCGGGTGGAATGATGTTCCTGCCGAAATCGTGATTGGTGGTTGCGCTGGCCGCATCCTCGGTCAGCAATTTATCCAGCCGATCCATCGTGATCACGTAAATGCCCATCGAGGCGCGCGCAAAATTTTCCTGACCGATGATCGGATCGGGATTCTGCGGCTTCTCGGCGAATTTGAGCACGCGATTGGTGTCATCGGTGGTCATGATGCCGAATTCATGGGCCCGCTCGATGGGCACGTCGACCACGCCGACCGTGATGTCCGCCTCGCATTGGTCGTGATAGGCGATCATCGGACCGTAGTCCATTTTATAAATATGATCGCCCGCCAAAATCAACACGTGCGTCGGATGATGCGAGCGGATGAATTCGAGATTTTGATACACCGAGTCGGCGGTGCCGCGATACCAGTGATTGCCGATCTGCTGTTGCGCGGGAATCAGCTCCACGAACTCGCCAAGTTCTCCGCGCAGATAGCTCCAGCCGCGTTGAATGTGCTGGATCAGCGATTGGGATTTGTACTGGGTCAATACGGCAATCTGGCGAATGCCGGAATTGACGCAATTCGACAGCACGAAATCGATGATGCGGAACTTCCCGCCGAAGGGTGTCGCTGGTTTGCAGCGGTGTTGGGTGAGCGCTTTGAGGCGCTCGCCGCGGCCGCCCGCCATGATCACCGCCAGTGTCCCGCTGGTCAAACGGCTGACATAGCGTCCGGTGTTGTTGCGCGCGGCGTGTCGCATGAGCCGAAGCCTGACACAGTCGGCAAACGCCTGCATCAGGTTTCTCGCGCCGCCGTCGAAGTCTCCAGCGGCGCAGTCAAGAAGGCTTTGCTAGACTGCCTTCATGGCGGCGTTGAAGCTGTGTTTTTTGAGTTCGGAGATCGTGCCGTACGCAAAGACCGGCGGCCTCGCCGATGTCGCCGGCGCACTGGTGCGCAACTTGAGCGCCATGGGCCACGATGTTCGCGCTTTCATGCCGCTATACCCCGTCGTGCGGCGCCACCATCCCGATCTTCAGCCCGTGCTCGCAGCCCAGCGGGTCCCGTTGACCCTTGGCGACACCGAATATTGGTTCTCGCTGTTGACCGCCGGTTTTCCGGGCAGCGACGCCCCGATCTATTTCATTGATTGCCCGACGCTGTTTGATCGTGCGGAGCTGTACACCACCGATCCCGACGAGCATCGCCGCTTCCTGCTCTTTACCCGCGCCACGCTCGAGGGTTGCCGCCGCTTGGGGTTCGCGCCTGATATATTTCATTGCAATGACTGGCACACGGCCTTTCTGCCGCTGTATTTGCGGACTCAATACGCGTCGGATTCGCTGCTGGCAGGCGCCAAGTCTCTTTTGACCATTCATAACATCGCTTTCCAGGGCATCATGCCGAGTGCCGCCGCTCCCGATCTGGGTTTAGGGTCGGCGTGGGCGCTCCTCGATCAGGGAGATATCGCGCGCGGCGTCATCAACTCATTGAGAACCGGCATAAAACACGCGCACGCGGTCAGCACCGTGAGTCCGACCTACGCGCGCGAGATTTGCGATGCGCCGCTCGGCATGGGATTGCAGGCGATCTTGCGCGAGCGGCCGGATCGGGTGACGGGAATATTGAACGGTGTCGACTACCAGGAATGGGACCCGCGACACGACCCGCACCTGAGTGCGCATTTCAGCCCGCAGGATTTGCGCGGCAAGCTCATCAACAAGGAAATGCTGATTGCGACCGTTCAGCTGAAGATACCGACGTCGCAGCCGCTCATCGGCATGGTGACCCGCCTTACCGAACAGAAGGGGATCGACCTGCTGATGGATGCCCTGCCGCCGTTGCTGGCAGAGCGCGATTTTGGCCTGGTTGTTTTGGGCAGCGGTGACCCCAACTATGCCGCCTTCTTCGAAAGCCTGGCGCAGCGTTTTGCCGGCCGCGTGAGCTACCGCGCGGGGTTTGATGAGCCGCTCGCGCATCTCATCGAAGCGGGCAGCGATATCTTCCTCATGCCCTCGCGCTATGAGCCCTGCGGCCTGAATCAAATGTACAGTCTGCGATACGGCACCATTCCCATCGTGCGCAACACCGGCGGTCTCGCCGACTCGGTTCAGCACTTCGATCCGAGCACCGGTCGCGGCACAGGTTGCGTATTCAATGACTACGATGTGCCGGCCGCTCGCTGGGCGGTCAACACGGTGCTCGACTGGTACGCGGACCCGCGCAGCTGGCTGCCGCTGATGAAAAATGCAATGGCCCGGGATTTTTCCTGGACCCGGCAGATCAAGGAATACGATTCGCTCTACCGTAGCTTGGCTAGGGCGTGACCTGCAGCAGCGCGTAGCGCCGGCCGTTGGGCAGGGAATAACTCTTCGCCATTTGAATCTTCGCCGCCTCCCACGCAGGCGGCAGGTCGGCTTGCGGCGATCTCCTGCGCCATGGGAGTTGCGGTGATTGCGAGGGCAGTTGCACCAGGAAAAGACTCATCGGTGCGGCGGCGGCGGCGGACCGGATGCGATCGATCGCGGCGGCATCCACAGGCCCCGCAATGCGCTCTACGGATGGCCGTGCATACATATCGATGATCGCGCGCGTGGTTTCATCGGGCGCGAGCAAGATGAGCGGCCTTCCGGCGGTATCGCGCTCCACGGCGCGTCCGATCTTCGCCAGGTCCTGCCAGGCGTCAACGCGCCGGTAAACTTGCGACGCGGGCCCGATGAGCAGCGCGCAATAGGCAAGAAGCAGCGCCCATTGAGCGTGGACGGCATGCTCGCGCGCCGCCGCCCAGGCGCGGATCGCCAGAATTGCGGCGGCCGACAGGCCGGCGAGAGAGACTGCGGCGTAAATGTCGGCGCCGAGCACGGCCAGCGCCGCGGCAAATACCGCCGCGCCCAGCAGCAGCATCGCGGCCGTGGCGCGCAGCGCGCGCACGTCCCAGGAATCCGGACCCGGCAGAATCTCGCGCGCCCACCATCCGACGAGCAGCGCCAATCCCGGAAGCGCCGGCGCGAGGTAGATATTGCGCGCCGTCGCCGCGAAGGAGAGGACGAGCAGAGGCGGCAGCGAGGCCGCGAGCGCAAAGCGCACGGCGCGATTCTCCTGCAGCGAAGCTCGGCGCTGGCGCCACGCGCGACGTGCCGCGGCAATCACCAGCAGGGTCCACGGGAATAAGTACAGGGGGAGTTCGATCAGGTATTTCCCGGGTGAATTGCGATGCGCCGCTGCATACTGCAAATCGGGCGGCGCGTCCACCGCGGCGAAGCGGCCGACGAGATTGTTCCAGAAGAACACTTTCAAATGTTCCGGGCCATCATTGCCGCGGTACACAAACCATACCCAGGTGAGAATCAACGCGGCCTGTATCAGCAGTCCGGCATACAACTCCCATCGAAGAAGTTCGCGCCAACGCTTCTCCCAAATGCTCAGCGTGAGAATGGCCAGCGCCGGCACCATCCAGGCAACCGCGCTCTTGCTCAAGAATCCGAAGGCCAATGCCGTGTGCATCAACAGATAGCCGCGCAGGCGTTCCGGGCTCGTGGTGGCATAGAACCCGATGTAGGCGCCGAGCAGCGCCACCGACACGGCGGCGAGCAATGGCGCATCGGTCGCCAGCCAAATGGCGACTTGGTATGCCAGCAGGAAGGTGCTGATGGTTGCCGCGGCCGCCAGCCCGGCGAACCGACCCAAGCTGCGCGCGCCGAGCAAGCCGACGCCGAGTGCCGTGATGAGCGCATACAGCAAATTGGGTAGACGCGCGACCCACGCTTGCGTGCCCAGAAGCTTGATGGGAAGGGCGGCCAGCCAATAAGTCAAAGGCGGCTTTTCACAGAAGGCATCGCCGGCCAGGAGGGGAACCGCTTTGTCGGCTTGCCAGCTCATGCGCCAAGCAATGTCGGCTTCGCGCGGTTCGTCCGGGGTCCAGTAGCCGCGGGCGAACAGGCCGACGCACCATGCCAGCAGCAAGGCGCAGCCAAGCCCCAGCAGCGTTCGGCGAGTATTCAACGGTCCGAATTGCATTCGCTGACTATACTTCACGCGGGCCCTTGCCTGGATGATGTGGCCCATTCAAAGTAGCCGCTTCAAGTCGCTCTGAAACGATGGGTGGTGGTATGTGATTGAGCAATTCTGCGATTGGCTGTCCGGGACGAATGTCAGTGTTGCGTTTCAGTCGGCAAACTGGTTTGTCCCGCTGGTGCAGACCGTCCATATCATCGCCATTGCGATTCTGCTGACCTCTGTTTACGTCGTGAGTTTTCGGCTCATGGGCCTGACCCGCGGGGCGCAGGCGCTTGTGACGCTCACCGCCAAGTTGACACCTTGGATCTGGACTGCGCTCTGTGTGTTGCTCGTGAGCGGCATGCTGCTGACGATCACGGAACCTGCACGCGAGCTGCTCAATTGGGCCTTTCGCGTAAAAATGCTGCTGGTATTGGCGCTGGCCGGGATTCTACGGGTGGTGCAGCTGCGCATGCGCCGAAACCCGGAGTACTGGACTGAGTCACCGGCGCGGCGCCACGCGGCCCGCGCCGTCGGCATCGTCTCGGTGATCGTCGGCGCCGGCATTGTGACGGCCGGTCGTTGGATCGCCTATGTATAAGGCATAGCGCATGGCCCTGGAACAAGCCCTGACATGGCTGCAGGATCTGAATTTTCCCACCGAAATTCGTGAATCGGTCTGGCTGTTTCCGACCATTGAGACGGTGCATGTATTTGCGCTGGTGTTGGTCGTCGGCTCCATCATGACCGTTGACCTGCGCCTTTTGGGGCTTGCCAATCGAGAACGCCCCTTCAGTGAGCTGGCGGGCGAAATGCTCCCCTGGACCTGGACGGCCTTTGCCGTCGCCGCCGGCGCCGGCTTGCTGATGTTTTCGTCCAAGGCGCTCACCTACTACGCCAATATTCCATTCCGCATCAAAATGTGCTGCCTGCTGCTTGCCGGGATCAACATGGCGCTGTTTCACTGGCTCGGAACACGGCATCTCGAAACATGGGACCGAAAACAGCCGCCGACGCCTGCCAAATTTGCCGGCGGTGCGTCGCTGTTGCTGTGGACCACGATCGTCGCGGCCGGACGCTGGATAGGCTTTACGACTTAAAGTCGGGTCGAACGCGTCAGCCGCCTAAACCCCAGGTATGCGCCCGTTACGCACACGACCGTAACCCCGCACAGCAATACCAGCATGAGCACATCCCACTGCGGGCGGCTCCTCAATGAGGCTGTAAAATCCAGACGGTGCAATCCTTCATGCAGCCAACGATAAGCCCGGGCATTCGCATCCAGTTTGGCCACGAGCATCCCTGCCACGGGATCCACGTAGTAGCGTGTGCCGGACCCGGGAAGGATCATGCGATAGACCGGGAGTGCGACGACATCGCGATGATGGCTGAAGTATAAGTTGTCCTCGTAGCTCATGAGCTGCGGGGCGGTCGGTGCCCCGGCGCCGGTCAAAACGTGGGCCAGGAATTTCAAATCATCGCTGCCGAGCGGTGCGGCGGCGGCGGCGGCATCGAAGCGCCGACGCTCGCCTTCTGCGGTAGCGGCGATGAAATAAATCTCGCCATTGAAAGGCGCAACCTGCAGGGACACGGCATCGGATGCAGCGCCGTTGGCGAACGCCTGCAAGGCCGCGCCCATGCGCGCAAGCGACGGCTCCGGCGCCCCGCGCAGCCCGGCGTTTTCGGATTGTGCGCCGCCGCTCTCGAGCCAGCCCCAAGGGTTCATCGACAGAAGCCCGCTCAAAACCCAGCTCAGCGCGAGAATGCCGAAGATGAGTCCTGCGACGTGATGCCACAAATTCAGGCCCTGATAGGGCGACCAGCGTCCTGCCGGTTGCGCGGCCAGCTGCCGCCAGCCGAGATAGATGCCAATTCCCGCAAGAAAGCACCCCAGGAGCGATGCATAAATCACGACTTGGCTCCAAAGCCCCGCATGGCGGCGCAGCTCATTGAAGTACAACCAATGCGGAATCGCGCCGAGCCAGTTCCAGAATCGATCGCGGGCCGTGGTTATTTGAACCGCTTTGCCGGTGACGCTGGATACATACAGTTCGGTGCGCGCTTCATCATCGATCGCGTATTGAAACAGCGGCCGGTCCGCATTGAGGTCGCCGGCAACCGTCCATTGATCGCCGTCGATCAGTCCCAGCAAACGCGGTGCGCCGTGCGCGTGCCCGGCGAAGCTGCCCGCCACCGTGGCGGCTTGTTCGACCGAGATGCCATCGATGAACGATCCCGTCCGCAGGTCGATGGGGCGGGGATCGACGTTTGTATCTAGATACAGGACCGGCCGCCCCGCCAGCATCTCGATCGCGGCATGGCCGGCGCGCGTGGTCTTCGTCAGTAACGCCTCGGAAATCTTGCAGCACTCCCGCCACTCGAGCGGCGCGAGGTGCTTCAGGCGCGCGCTTTCGCCCAAGGCAGGGTAGCTGTGGTACATCATGACCACGCCGGACAGGCACCACATGACCATCAGCAGACCCACTGCAATACCGAGATAGCGATGTGCTAGGAGCAGGAGACGCATCATGCTGCCGATTCACGTGCCGCGTTGGATCACGCCCCACTATAGCGGGACTTCAAAACGAATAAGTGTAATTAGCCCCGAAGGTGCGCGGTAGCGCGAGATTGTGAACGATGTAGCCATCGCCGGAAACATCATCGACGCCATGTCCCAAGGACGATGAGTAGGTTCGGTCAAAGGCATTGTTGAGGTGCAGATCAATTCGCTGATGATGGCTCGGGTCCAGGAACAGGCGAGTGCTCAAGTCCACGACGGTGTAGTTGCCGTATCCGAAGCGGCCGGCATCCGAACCCAGCGGTGAATCATCGACATCGCCCAGGTGAACGATATTGATCCCGGCTCCATATGGAGCGCCTTGAGGGTGATAGTCGAATCCCAACTTCACTTGCGTGACGGGAATTTGTTTGAATTGAAAATCCGCGCCGGTTTGGCGGGTCCTGTTGTAGGTGGCGCTGAAATTGCCCGAAAGCGAGGCCGAGATGGGACCCTCGAGCGTCGCTTCGAGCCCGCGCGTGGTGACCGTGCCCGGCACGTTGCCGAACACGTCCTGATTCGTATCGGCGTCGAAGGTTTCAAAATCAATCAAATTCTTGATATCGCGATAAAAACCGATGAGCTCCCATTTTATCGATGCCGCGCCCACGGCCGCGATTCCGCCGACGGACAGGTTCGCATTGGTGCTGGACTCGGGTTTGAGATTGGGGTTGCCGCGCTCGTCTTGCGGATCGTTGGCGAAGAGTTCCTCCGCCGTGGGCAATCGAAATGCCGTTCCGAAGTTTGCGCGCATATATAGCGACTTGGAAAAATCGTACTGGCCGCTGCCGTTCCAAACCAGCGCCGATTCTCCAACGCTCGGCATGTTGTAACGCAGTCCTGCAGCGAAGTGAGCGTCCGGTATCAAGTCCGGCGTCGTGCGTACTTGACCAAAAAAAGCGTTGACGTGCTCGGTTTGCTGCTGGATGACGAGCACGACATCTTTGCCCGCGTAGTTTTGGAAATCGTAGCCCGCCAGGTATTCAAAGCCGCGGTTGACGGCGATCTTGGTCAGTAAATTGACGCCGTAGTCCTTGAATCCCCAGAAATCATGGTCATCGATCGTGGTCAACGATCCCGGGCTGCCGATGACGTTGTCGAACTCGGTGTAATGGGCATACCACCAGTGGTAGTAGTCCTTGATGTAAAGTCTGAATTCGTCGCTGGGCGCATAGTCGAGCTTGGCGCTGACCAGATCCTCATTGCGTTGATTGTAGGCGATCGCGGTCAACTGGGGCTGCGCGAAGTCAAGAATGGCATTGGTGTGTTCATACGCCGCGGTGAAGGTCAGATTGGCGGCAAAGTCGTAGGCATACTTGGCTCCGAGCGAAGTCACCTTGTAAAAGCGGCGCCGGTCGGTGCCGCTGGGTTGGAACTCATCGTCCGAGAAGGGTTGTATGCCCGGCGACTGGTCATGGGTCGCGTACACCACGAAATGGTTGTTGCCGATACTGTCGCGGTAGTAGCCGTTGTATTGCTGCGCGTGATTGGTGTCGTAGCCCACGCTGACGGCGCCATCCGGGTGGTCTGAAAAGCCCTTGGTGACGATATTGATCGCGCCGGCCACCGCCTGCGTTCCGTAGAACAGCGCTTGACCGCCATTCAACACTTCTATTCGCTCAATCATGCCGGCGGGCAGCGTATCGAGGGGGGTGGTTCCGGCGTACAAGCGATTGTTGATGCGAATGCCGTCGACGAGCCACAGAACATCGGCTGTTCGCGAGCCCTGCAGCGAGATCTGCACGTAGTCGAAAGGGCCGTTGCGCGGGCTGATGTAGAGTCCCGGGCCCAAGGCCTCCAATGCGCCGGCAACATCCAAGTAGCCGCCGTTCTGAATCCTCGCCGCCGAGATGGTATCGACGCGCGTACCGTATTTGGAAAGCTGTTGCGGCAGATCGTCTTCCAGGCTCTTCGCAGTCACGACGACTTCGTCGAGCGCGGATGCGGGTTCCGCCTGCGCATATCCCGCATGCAATGCAGCCCAGACACAAGCAACATGGAAACCTGGCTTCATCGATGCCGCTCCCCGATTTTTATTGGCGCGAAGTATTTCACATTCCATCCGGAGCGTCGCAACTCAGGCGCGCACCTTTGAGTCCGGGAGCATCCCAATTCTGCACGACGGAACGATTATGCAGCGGGCCTGCGCTATCATTTGCTCAAATGCGCTTCGCCCTTATCTTTATCCTGGCGGTTCTAATTGGCGCTGCTGTTTTTGCGAACGCCGGCTATGTCGAAGGAAAACTCCTGCGTGCCGATCCCGACACCGTGCCGGCCGATCCGGCGTTGCGCCGATTCGCGGTCAGCCGCGGTCAGCCTGCGTTCGTGGCACATTGCGCCGGATGCCATGGCGTCTCGGGTGCGGGAGATCCGGTCCAAGGAGTGCCGAACTTAACGGACCGTGATTGGCTGTATGGCACCGGGCGTGTGGCGGACATAGAACAAATCGTCGAGTATGGGATTCGATCCCGCAATTCGCGGGCCTGGAGTCTCGCGATCATGCCCGCCTATGCACGGCCACACCCTAACCCGGCCGACCAGAACATCCGGCCCCTATCGCCGAGCGAAATCAGCGATCTGATCGAGTTTTTGTTCCGGCAGCAAGGCCGTGCAGCGGACGCAGCGGCGGCGTCGCGAGGAGCCGCGCTATACAGCGGCGATGCGGGCTGCTATGACTGCCATTCCCTCGATGCCAAGGGCGACTCCGCGATCGGCGCACCAAGTCTAGCCGATGCCATCACCCTGTATGGAGATGGCAGCCGTGATGCTCTGTATCAATCCATCGCCTACGGGCGCCAGGGCGTATGCCCCGCGTGGATCAAGAAGCTGGGCGCACCGGACATTCGTGAAATAGCCGTTTACGTTTACTCGATGTCGCATCCCGGTGAAATGTCGAATGCCGACTGATCAGAAGACAACAGGATCGCCTTGGCGCGATCCGACTCGCGTCAGCAGCGTGCGATCTTTCTTGCTCATGTCGATCGGCGCGCTGATCGGTTTATTCTTGGCCGGATATTCTCTGTTCACCGCGCGCGGCGCATCGACCTTGTCGGTGCCGGCCGAAGACGTCGCGATGGTGAATCAGCAAGCGATTTCACGCAGCGATTACCTCATTCTTTTGCAGACCTTGTATGGCGTCGATTTGAGCCACGCGACACGCGAGCAGCGGCAGAAAGTCTTGAATGACATGATCAGGGAAGAATTGTTCGTGCAGCGGGGCAAGGAGCTGGATCTGGCTTCGAGCGATCCGGAGGTTCGCAGCGCGCTCGTAAACGCCGTGGAATTGGAAATCTCGGAAAATGCCATAACCGCGCAGCCCAACGAGGCAACTTTGCGCGACTATTACGCGACGCACCAAGACCGCTATGTCAGCGAGGGAGTCATGAACGTTCGGGATTGGGTGTTCCCCGCGGGCGGGCCTGACGACATAGCGGCCAATCGGGAGGCGCTCAAATCGGCAGCCATGCTTCCGGAAACGCTGGCGCGTCTGCATGCGCGCGAGTCCGGCAAGACTCAGGGCGACGAATTCTATTTTGCCGCGAAGATTCATCTTGGCGATCAACTATTCGCGAGTGCTCGGGATCTGTCGGACGGCACCGTTTCGGCGTCCATCCAACAGAGTGACGGGGTACACGTTCTGTACATGCTCACCAACAAGCGGCCGGTGCCCTTCGACTTCGCCAAGGCCCGGCCGCAGGTGCTGAACGACTATCGCAATCATGCCATTGATCAATTGAAGGCGGGCGACGAGTCATTCCTTCGCAAACGCGCAATCATCCACATCGCGGACGACCTACGTTGAAACTCACCGCCATCCTCGGGTTGATCTGCGCCGCGGCGTTCGCCCCGCAACCGGCCGATTCCCATACTCGCAGTCAGTCGCATTCCGTATGGGAGATCAACGGTCAGTTTGTCGATGTGGTGGTGACCATTCCCGACATCGAGGCCAATCGGCTCGCACCTGACGCCGCGCCCGTGACGCCGGATCGCCTCAGCGATTATCTGACTGAGAAAACATATGCCATTGCCGGCGAAAAACGCTGCGTGCTCATTCCCCCCGTCCTGTCGCTGTCGGCACTCGCCAGATTCCGCAAATTCGATTTTACTTTCAAGTGCGACTCAGCCGCGAATTTGCAAATACACTCCGGTGCTTTCTTCGATTTAGTGCCCAGCCACACCAACTTCGCGCAAGTGCAAAACGCCGCCACGGGAGAATTTACCGAACAGTTGATTACCAATGAACACCAAACAATCGACGTGACCGGCGGCGCGGGCAGCCGCTTGAAGAATGCCAGCTTCTTCGAATTCATCCGCATGGGCACGATGCATATTTTTACCGGTGTCGACCACATGTCGTTCCTGTTGGGGCTCGTGCTGATATCCCGCCGCCTGCGGGACCTCGTCTTCGTCGTGACAGGATTTACGATCGGACACAGTTTGACGCTGGCATTGGCAGTCACGGGGGTGCTGAGGCCGCATGCTGAATATATCGACGCCTTGGTAGCTCTCACGATCGCGCTGATCGGAGCGGAAAACATCGTGGTTCAGACGCGCCGACCGAAATGGATTGCGCTCGGCGCCGTGGTCTGCATGGGTCTCATGGCGCTGTTTCAATTCCTCGGCTTTGGCGGCCTGCCGGGC
>DASQPK010000189.1:0-13660 GCA_035643995.1 Steroidobacteraceae bacterium
GTCGATTCTGCGCCAGGCGTTGGGGATGGCGACCACTCCCTCGAACCAGGTGTTGACCGGCCTCGCGCTGTTTCTGACCTTCTTCGTGATGGGCTCGACGCTCGAGCAATCCTATGCCGCCGGCATCAAGCCCTACATGGACGGTCAGCTTGCCGGGGAAATTGCCATTGATCGCACCGTGGCCCCTTTGAAGAAGTTCATGCTGGCGCAGACCCGCGAGAACGATCTGCAGCTGTTCTCCAAGCTCTCCGGCAAGGCGCAATTCGCAAGCGCCGATGACGTGCCTCTTTCCGTATTGGTGCCCACGTTCATCACCAGCGAGCTGAAAACGGCGTTCCAAATCGGCTTCATGGTGTTCATACCGTTCCTGGTGATCGATCTGGTGGTCGCCAGCGTGCTGATGTCGATGGGCATGATGATGCTGTCGCCGGTCCTGGTGTCCCTGCCGTTCAAGATCATGTTGTTCGTGGTGGTCGATGGCTGGACCTTGCTCATCGGCACGCTGGCGTCGAGCTTTCACCAATGACGCCCGAGAATGTCATGGATCTGGCCCACAAGACGCTGCTGGTCACCTCGCTGATTTCCGCGCCGCTGCTGCTCATCGCACTGCTCACGGGATTGGTGATCGGCATGCTGCAGGCAGCCACCCAGATCAATGAATCCACCTTGAGCTTCATCCCGAAGCTGTTGATGCTCGTGCTCACCTTGTTTGTCGCCGGCCCCTGGATCCTGCGCATGCTCATCGATTTCACGCACGACTTGTACGCCAGCATCCCCGCGATGGTCGGCTAGCGCCATGCAGCCCCTGACACTGAATGCCGCCGACGTGTCGATGTGGGTGAGCCGAATGTGGTGGCCGACACTGCGGGTCAGCGGCTTCGTGCTCACCGCGCCCGCTGCCAGCGAGATGGTGGTGCCGAGGCTGGTCAAGATTGTACTGATCCTGGCGCTGTCGTTCTTGCTGGGTCCTCTGGTGGAGGCGCCCACGGGCCTGTCGATCTTTTCAGCGGCCGGAATGCTGGCTGCCGTGTTGGAATTGCTCATCGGCGTGTCGATCGGCATGGTCGTGCAACTGACATTCGAAGCACTGGTGTTCGCCGGCCAAAGCATTTCGCTGACCATGGGCTTGGGGTTCGCGACCCTGGTCGATCCGCAGCGCGGCGCGCAAGTGCCGGTCCTTGGCCAGATGTTCATGATCTTCGGCACGCTGATCTACCTGTCGATCAACGGGCACCTGATGCTGCTCGGCGCCCTCGCGGAGAGTTTTCATACCCTGCCGATCGGTGCGCATATCGGCCAGGATTTTCTCCTGTCGGTGGAGCTGTGGGGCGCTCGCGTTTTCGACACGGGACTGCTGATCGCGCTGCCCGCGGTCATTGCGCTGGTGATCGTCAATCTGGCCTTGGGCGTGGTGACCCGCGCCGCGCCGCAGCTCAATCTCTTCGGCATCGGCTTTACCATCACCCTGTTGAGCGGCTTCTTCGTGCTGCTCGCGGGGCTCGACGGCATCCTGTCAGGCATCGCCGCTCTGATTGACAGTGCACTGATGGCGGTCTCGGACCTCATCGGTGCGTCGGTTGCGGGAGCGCCCTGATGGCCGAATCCGAGATGGGCGGGGAACGCACCGAAGAACCTTCGCAACGACGCCTGCAAGAGGCGCGCGAGCGCGGGCAAATACCGCGTTCGCGGGAACTCACGAATTTCGCCACCATGATCGGCGGCAGCGCCGCACTGCTGGCCATCGGCGGGACGGTCGCTGCGCATCTGTCGCAGCTGATGCGCCGATCGCTCACGATCGACCAGAAGTCTCTGCGCACGACCGATTCGATGACAGCCTCGCTCGGTGATGCCGGCATCAGCGCGGTGACCGCCATCCTGCCCGTGTTCGGCACCCTCGTTTGCATGGTGTTGCTGGCGTCGGTGGTCTTGGGCGGCTGGAATTTCAGCACCAAAGCGCTGACACCTGATTTTTCCCGCTTGAGTCCCTTGTCCGGCATCAAGCGCCTCTTCGGCTTTCATGGCGTGTCCGAACTGGTCAAGGCGCTGCTCAAGTGCATCGTGGTCAGTGCGGTGTGTGCCGGGATCGTTTCCTGGATTTTCGGCGATGTGCTGGCGCTGGGCAGAATGGCGCCGCGGGCCGCCATCTCCCGGGGCGCCGGGCTCCTCAGTTGGGCCTTCGTTTGGCTGTGCGCTTCGCTCGCTTTGGTGGCGATCGTGGATGTGCCCTTGCAGATCTTTCAGTTCAAGCGCGCTCTGCGCATGACGCGCCAGGAATTGCGCGACGAGTCCAAGGAGATGGACGGGCGCCCCGAAACCAAGCAGCGCATTCGCCAGATGCAACAGGCGCTGGCGCGGCGCCGCATGATGCACAAGGTGCCGACCGCCGATGTGCTCATCGTCAACCCGACCCACTTTGCGGTTGCGCTGAAGTACGACCCGAAGAAAATGCGGGCACCGGTGGTGCTCGCCAAAGGCGTCGATCTGGTGGCACAAAACATTCGGCGCATCGCCGAGGAACATCGCGTGCCGGTGTTCGAGTCGCCGAAGCTGGCGCGCGCGCTGTATCGCTCCACCGACTTGAACAAGGAAATTCCGAGCGGCCTGTATGTGGCGGTGGCTCAAATCCTCTCGTACATCTTCAGAGTACGCACCTTGAACCCCACCGTCGCGGCGCGCGTCGTGCGGCCCAACCCCACTGTCGGTGATGAGTACCTGGACGCATGAGTACGCGCGGACTGGCAGCGACCTTCGGCGAATTCGCCCGCAACGGCTTAGGCGTGCCGGTGCTGGTGATGGTGGTGCTGGCCATGATGGTGCTGCCGCTGCCGGCATTCCTCCTGGATGTGTTCTTCACCTTCAATATCACGCTGTCGCTGATGATTCTGCTCGCCGTCATTTACGTGCGGCGCGCGCTCGAATTCGCGACCTTTCCGACCGTGCTGTTGGGCGCGACGCTGCTGCGCCTTGGCCTGAACGTCGCCTCGACGCGCATCGTGCTCATGAACGGACACACCGGAGGGCAGGCGGCGGGCCATGTCATCGCCGCCTTCGGCCACTTCGTGGTCGGCGGCAACTATGCCGTGGGCATGGTGGTGTTCACGGTGCTCGTGATCATCAACTTCGTCGTCATCACCAAGGGCGCCGGGCGCATCTCCGAAGTCAGCGCGCGCTTCACCTTGGACGCGATGCCCGGGCGGCAAATGGCGATCGACGCCGATTTGAACGCCGGCATCATTACGCAGGCTGACGCCATCATCCGCCGCCAGGAAGTTCGTGAGGAGGGCGATTTCTACGGTGCCATGGACGGCGCCAGCAAATTCGTCCGCGGCGACGCCATCGCCGGCATTCTGGTCGTGTTCATCAATTTATTCGGCGGCACCATCATCGGCGCGGCACAGCACGGCATGTCGCTCGCCGACGCGGGCCGCACCTACGCGCTGCTCACCATCGGCGATGGACTGGTGGCGCAGATACCGGCGCTGCTGCTGTCGGTGGCCGTGGCCATTCTGGTCACGCGCGTCTCGCGCCCGCACGACATGAGCCAGCAGATCATGTCGCAGGTGCTCGGCCAGCCCAAAGCCTTGGGCGTCACGGCCGGCATCTTAGGCCTGCTCGGCATCATTCCGGGCATGCCGAATTTCGTCTTCCTGTCGATGGCGGCGCTTTGCGGCGCCGGCGCCTACTTATTGAGCAAGCGTCCCCGGCCCGGAAGCGTGGTCGCGGTGACGCCCGCCGCTGCGCAAGCGATTCCGACGGAGCAGAAAGAACTGTCCTGGGATGATGTCGAGGCGGTGGACCTGATTGGTCTGGAAGTCGGCTATCGCTTGATTCCCTTGGTCGACCGCAACCAGGGCGGAGAACTCATGGGGCGCATCAAGGGTGTGCGCAAAAAATTGTCCGAAGACTTAGGATTCCTGGTTCAGGCCGTGCACATACGCGACAACCTGGAGCTGGGTCCGAACTCCTACCGCATCACCATTCTCGGCGCCCCGGTGGGCGAATCCGAGGTATTTCCCGATCGCGAAATGGCCATCAATCCGGGGCAGGTCACAGGCAGCATGCCGGGTTCTGCAACCAAGGATCCGGCCTTCGGCCTGGACGCGATTTGGATCGACAAGTCGCGGCGCGAGCAGGCACAGGCTCAAGGCTACACCGTGGTGGACGCCAGCAGCGTCATCGCGACTCATTTGAGTCACCTGCTGCAGTCTCATGCCCATGAACTGTTGGGCCACGAGGAAGTGCAGCAGCTGCTGAACCGCTTGGGAAAGTCCGCGCCCAAGCTCATCGAGGACCTGGTGCCCAAGCTGTTGCCGATGAGCGTGGTCGTCAAGGTGCTGCAGTATTTGCTGTTGGAGCGGGTGCCCATACGCAACTTGCGCACCATCTGCGAGACGCTCGCTGAACTTGCGCCCCGGACCCAGGACCCGGTGGCGTTGGTGGCGGCGGTACGCGTGGCGCTCGGCCGCACCATCGTCCAAAACATCGGCGGGCTGCGGCAGGAATTGCCGGTGATCACGTTGGATCCCGCACTCGAACAGGTGCTGCAAGATTCGATGGCCGGCGGCGACACATCGCCGGGATTCGAGCCGGGGCTCGCCGACAGAATTCAGCAGGCGCTCGGCGACAGTGCGCGGCGTCAGGACGCCGCGGGCGAGCCGGCCGTGCTGCTGGTCGCACCGAAAATTCGTCCCTGGATTGCGCGGCTGATGCGCCATTCCACACCCTCGCTGGCCGTACTGGCCTACAACGAGATTCCGGAAAACCGCCGTATCCGCGTCATAGCCGCGGTGGGCCGTTGATGATTTGCTTGATTCAAGGGAGTTGACATGAAGATAAAGCGATACACGGCGGTCAGCATGCGCGCAGCTCTTGCGCTGGTGCGGGCGGAGCAAGGTCCGGATGCCGTCATCCTTTCGAGTCGACGCGGCGAGGACGGCATCGAAGTCATCGCGGCCGTGGATTACGACGAGGCCTTGTTCACCGACGCCAACCGGCAGCGACCGGCGCCGATCATCGCGCCGCCCGCGGTGGCTTGTGCGGCCGCGCCTGCTGCGGCAATCGCGCCGCTTGCACCGGCAGCGCCCAAGGCGCCGATCGCCGCTGCGCCGCGAACCGCAACCTTGGTGCGCGCCCCGAGCCTGCCGCGGCCGGCTCCGGCAGCACTGCCCGACCCGGGTTACGGCGCCATGCAGCGCGAACTGCAGGATTTGCGGCGAGTACTGGAGAGCGGCCTGGCCGGCATGACTTGGAGCGACAAGCGCTTGCGCGAGCCTTTGCAGGCACGCGTGCTGGAAGAGCTGTCGGGCATGGGCATTGCACCGGACATGGCGATGGAGCTGGCGGCACTCACGCCGCGCCGCACCAGCTTGGAGAATCCATCGCACATCCCCTTGGCACTGCTGGTCAAGCATCTGCCCGTGATCAACGACCTGACCTGCATGACCGGCGGTATCACCGCCGTGGTCGGTCCCACCGGTGCCGGCAAGACCACGACCATCGCGAAGCTCGCCGCGCGCTGGTGCATGCAGCACGGTGCTGCGGATCTGGCCCTGGTCAGTACCGACGGCTATCGAGTCGGTGCTCGCGAGCAACTGATGACCTATGCCCGCATTCTCGGCGCGCCCATGCATGCTGCCAACAGCGGCAAGGAATTGGCCGCCGTGCTGGAGCGCCTCAAATCCAAGAAATTGATTTTGATCGACACCGCCGGCATGGGACCGCGCGATGTTCGGCTCACCGAACAATTGACGGCACTGAAGTACGGCGCCTCACGCGCGCGGGTCTTGCTGGCGCTTCCGGCACAAGCGGAAGGTCAGGCGCTCGATGAAATCGTGTGCGCCTTCGTGCGTGTGAAGCCTGCAGCTTGCATCCTGACCAAAGTGGATGAGGCGGCAAGTCTCGGCGCCGCCATTTCCACGGTGCTGAGGCACAAGTTGAAAATCGCCTATGTGTGCGACGGACAACGCGTGCCGGAGGACCTGCACGCGGCGCATCTGAAGCGGGTCTGGCTGATTCGCGCCGCCATGCAGCTCAAAGAGCGTGCACCGTGTGCGCCCGACGAAGCCGCCTTGGCGCGCGATTTCGGCGGAGCGTCCGCCCATGCGTGACTCCAGACTGTCGCCTGATCGAGTCGAAGCCCTGGCTGAGCTCAACGCCTCGCGGCCCGTGAAGGTCATCGCGGTGACCGGCGGCAAGGGAGGCGTGGGCAAGACCACGGTCTCGGCCAATCTGGCGGTGTCCATCGCCGCGCAGGGGCGCGATGTCATGTTGGTGGACGCCGACTTGGGCCTGGCCAATGTGGATGTGGTGCTGGGACTGCACACCCGCTTTCATTTGGGTCATGTCATGCAGGGCGTATGCTCGCTGGAAGACGCGATCATCACCGGGCCGCACGGACTGCAAATCGTGCCTGCCGCATCCGGCATCAAGCGCATGGCGAGCCTGTCGCCGGCCGAGCACGCAGGGATCATCCGTGCCTTCAGCGATCTGTATCACCAGGTCGAGGTGCTGGTGGTGGATACCGCGGCGGGGCTGCACGACAGCGTCATGACTTTCAGTCAGGCGGCGCATCACGTCCTCGTGGTGGTGTGCGATGAGCCCGCTTCGATCACCGATGCGTATGCGCTGATCAAGGTCTTGAGCCGCGAGCACGGCGTACAGCGCTTTCAGATCCTGGCGAACCAGACCCGCCGTTCCGGCGAGGGACCCGATCTGTTCCAGAAAATTGCCCGGGTTTGTGACCGGTTTCTCAATGTGACGCTGGAGTTCGCCGGGTCCGTACCGTTTGACGACTACCTGCGCCGCGCCGTGCAACGGCAGACTGCCGTCGTCGATGCCTATCCGGCATCAATTTCCTCGATTGCCCTCAAGAATCTGGCCGCCAAAGCCGATAAGTGGTCTGTGCCGCAAGGGGCACGAGGTCACCTTGAGTTCTTTGTCGAACGAATGGTCGGGGCCAGGACGGCCTCCTCGACGGTATTGCAATGAGAGCAAGTACACAGTACACGAACACCCAAAAACGCGGCGCGCAACCGGTTGCGCAGGATCACGTCCCTGTCGATCAGGTGCCGCAACAGGAATTGGTGTTGAGACACGCCGATTTGGTGAAGCGCATTGCCTATCACCTGGTCAGCCGCATGCCGCCGAATGTGGAGGTCGATGATTTGATCCAATCCGGGATGATCGGGCTTCTGGACGCGGCCAAGCACTACTCGGCCACCAAGGGCGCCAATTTCGAGACCTACGCCGGCATCCGCATCCGCGGCGCCATGCTCGACGAGGTGCGCAAGTCCGATTGGACGCCTCGCTCCGTGCATCGCAACATGCGCGAGATGGCGGATGTCGTCCGCAAGATCGAGAACGCCAAGGGACATGACGCAACGCCGCCCGATATCGCCGAGGGCCTCGGCGTCTCCATCGAGGAATATCACAAGCTGGTACAGGACGCGGCGAGCTGCCGGTTGTTCAGTTTCGATCAAATGGGATCCAGCGAGGATGAGTCGAGTCCCGCCGATCACGCGCGCGACGATGGGCCCGGTCCTCTGGATGACATGGAGGACGCCGGTTTTCGCAGCGCGCTCGGCTCTGCCATCAACGTGTTGCCGGAGCGGGAGAAGCTGGTGCTGTCCCTGTACTACGACGAGGACATGAACCTGCGGGAAATAGGCGAGGTGCTCGAGGTCTCGGAATCCCGCGTCTGCCAGATTCACGGCCAGGCACTGGTGCGCTTGCGGGCGCGGTTATCGGAGTGGCTGTCGCCGGATTGATCAAATGGATATCTTAAGCATCATCGGCATCGTGCTGGCGCTGGTCGCCATCATCGGCGGCGCGATTCTCAAAGGCAGCAGCGCCGGCGCGCTGGTCGGCAGCGCGGCATTCGTCATTGTCGTCGTGGGCACGCTTGCCGCCAGTCTGGTGCAGACACCCATGGCCACATTCTTGCGGGCCTGGAAAATCGTTTCCTGGGTGTTCAAGCCGCCGGTGAACAACCCCGCGGCCATGATCGAAAAAATAGTGGAGTGGAGCAACATCGCACGCAAGCAGGGTTTGCTCGGATTGGAATCGGCGGTCGAGGGCGAAAAGGACGACTTCCTGAAAAAAGGTTTGCAGTCCTTGGTGGACGGCGGTGAGCCCGATGCGATCCGCTCCAGCATGGAAATCGAATTGGACACCATGGAGCATTTCGACACGCAGGCCGCCAAGGTATTCGAGGCCATGGGCGTTTACTCGCCCACGCTCGGCATCATCGGCGCGGTGATGGGCTTGATGGCGGTCATGCAGAACCTCAACGATCCCTCGAAACTCGGTCACGGCATCGCGGCGGCCTTCATCGCAACCATTTACGGCATTGCTTTCGCCAATCTGCTGTTCTTACCCATGGGCAATAAGTTGAAAGCCGTGATTCACAGCCAATCGCAGGTGCGGACCATGGTCATCGAGGGACTGATCGCCATCGCGCAGGGCGAGAATCCGCGCAACATCGAATCGAAATTGCAGGGCTACTTCCACCACTGACAGCACCCCATGGCCCGCAAGAAAAAGCACGAAGAACACATGAATCACGAAGCCTGGGCCATTCCCTACGGCGACCTGGTGACGCTGCTGTTCGCCTTGTTCACGGTCATGTACGCGATGTCGTCGGTCAACGAGGGAAAGTTCCGGGTTCTCTCCGATGCGATGATTGCGGCGTTCAACGGTGCGCCGAAGAGCATGCAGCCGGTAAATATCGGCGAGCCGGAGCAAGGCAAAGGCGGCGACAAGCCGTTGATCGGGATTACTCCAACCGCGCTCATCAAGATAAAGGTTCAAGAGAGCATCCCCAGCCCGGCTCCCATCGTTCCCGCGCAGGATGCTTCCGGATCCTTGATTCGCATGGAGCGACAGGTGCAGGACGCCATGCGCGCCTTGATCGATGCCAAGCTGATCACGGTGCGGCGCGAAAACATGTGGCTGGAAATCGAGATCAACACGGATATTCTATTTCCCAGCGGCGCAGGCGCATTTTCGGCGACTGCGGAACCGGTGCTGGACAAACTGGCCGAGGTCCTGAGGCCCTTCCCCAATCCGATCCGGGTCGAGGGCCACACCGATGACCGGCCGATTCACACGGGCGCGTTTCCATCCAACTGGGAATTGTCGGCCGCCCGTGCCGCCAGCGTGGTGCATCAATTCACCAAGCAGGGTATCGAACCTTTGAGACTGGAGATCGTCGGCTTCGGAGAATTTCATCCGCGGCAACCGAATGACTCGAGCGAAGGCCGCAATGCAAATCGGCGCGTCGCCGTTTTGGTGCTGGAAGCGGTCTCGCCCCCTGATACAACCACGGCGAGGATTACCAACGCCACCCCCGGGATGCTGGCACCGGGCGTTGAATTGGCCGACGCGAGCAGCGCGACGAATCGGTTGCTCTACCGGGTGCCGCCGGAGCAGTTGGATAAAACCGTGCTCATGAAACAAGCAAAACCAGCCACGCTTCAGCCGCCCAAATCCGAATGAGCGAGGTCGCGCAATGAGCGAAGTTGACCGCTTGAGCAATTCAGGCCTCTTTCCTGCGCTTCCCATCGCGGATAGGCGAACCGCCAAGGATGAAAAAGAGCGCCGCGAACACTCGGAACCGGGTCCGAACACGCCGGCCGCGAAATCTGCCGAGAACCCGAATTCGCCGCGACCGCCCAAATCACTAATCGATGAGTACGCCTGACATGCTTTCCACGAATCTGATGAACATCAATACCATCCTCGGCATGGCCGGGGTTCTGCTTGGACTCAGCGCGCTGGCGGCAGTTCTGGTCGCGTCGCGTTCGAACCGCCGCTTGAAGGTGCGCTGCGCCGCCGTCGAATCGAGCCTGGCCGCGATGAGCCGTGAGTTGGAACTGCTCGCCTCCATCAGCTTGAAAACGGGGCGGCGGGTGAAACACATCGGACAGGAACACGCCGGCGTCGCCGATCGCGTTGCTCTGGTTGAACTCCGCGGCTCTGCGCAGTCCTTCGATCAGGCAATCGATTCGGCCCGCCGCGGCACCGATTCCGGCAGACTGACTCAGCAATTCGGCTTGAGCCGCGGTGAAGCGGACCTGGTCGCGCGGTTGCACGGGCGGAAAAGAACCGCCTGAAGATGAGATGAAATGCGGCGCCCGCCTGCGCTAGGATGAGAACAATCCAATCAGGCGGGTGTCAATGAAACATTTATTGTCTGTGCTTGCGGCGGCGGTTTTCGTCGTGGGTTTTGCGGCCATGGGTGCTCTCGCGAATGCTGCGGAGCCGGAACTGTCGCTCGAAAAAATCATGGCTGACCCCGATTGGATCGGGCCTGCGGTGCGCGATGCGTATTGGTCAGCCGACGGCCGCACGGTGTACTACTCGCTGAAGCGCTCAGGCTCGCCCATCATTGATTTGCATCGGATCGATCCCGTCAGCAGCAAGGACAAGGTCGTGGATGCCGCGGCGATGGCCGATGCCGACGGGCCGGCCATTTACGATCGCGCCGCGAAGCGCGCCGCGTTCATTCGCAACAAGGACATTTTCGTTCGCGACTTGGGCACGGGCCGCTTGACTCAAATCACCCGCACGCCGGTTCTTAAGGCGGATCCGCATTTCTCGGCGGACGGAAGGCTCTTGAGCTTTCGCGTCGACAACGATTGGTTCGTGCACGATTTCGGCAGCGGCGTCACAACCCCTGCCGCCATCGTCAAATCGGAAAAGGATCCGAATGCGCCGCCCGCCGCGGATGACTTGCGCGACATGCAATTGCGCACTTTCTCGACCTTGAGGAAATTGCATGATGAGAAAGAGGCAGCCCGACTGCACGATGAGGAGCTGCAAAAGGGCGATGTCACGCGCCCGGTGCTGCCTTTTTATCTGGGCGATGAGGTCGTCATTCGCGGCACCGAACTGTCGCCGGATGCGCGCTGGCTGATGGTCGTGACCGAGGCTAAATCGCACGTCAAAGGCCGGGAAGGCCAGCTCACGCGCTATGTGACCGAGTCCGGCTACGAGGAGTTTGAAAAAGAGCGCTTGCGCGTCGGCCACAACCCGCCCGCACCGCAATCTTTGATGCTGCTCAATCTTACCGACCACACGATGCATGCACTGTCCTTGGACAAGCTGCCCGGCATCCACGACGACCCGTTGAAATCCGTGCGCGAGGAAAATGCCAAGTTGCCGCCGGCGGCCAATTCACAGCCGCCGGCTAACTCACAGCCGCCCGCGAACTCACAGCCGCCGGCAAACTCACAGCCGCCGGCAAACAATGAGAATAAAACACGCGGGGTTTGGGTGATCAGCGATGAACCCGATGCCGTCAGCGGAGACATGATTTGGAGCGCCGATGGCGGCGCCGTCGGCATTCAGATGTACTCGATCGATCACAAGGATCGGTGGCTCGTGAGTGTGGATCTGGCCAACCACGCGTTGATCCCGCAGCATCGCTTGACCGATGCGGCGTGGATCGATCGATCATTCAATGAATTCGGCTGGCTCAACGACAATCGGACGCTCTGGTACGAATCCGAGGAGTCAGGCTATGCGCATTTATATATCAAGGCGCTGAATGGCGAGCCGCGGCAGCTGACTCACGGTCAATTCGAGGTCTCAGCCCCGCTGCTGTCCGTTGACGGCCGCTGGTTTTATGTGCTCAGTAACGCAGCGGCGCCCTATTCGTACGATGTTTATCGAGTCCCCAGCGGCGGCGGAACCTTGGCAAGGTTGACGCGGCTCGAAGGAGTCGAGAGCGCCGAACTGGACCGGAGCGGCAGGCAATTGCTGCTGACCCATTCGACGCCGTACATGCGTACGCAAATTGCGGTGGCCAAAGCGGATGGCTCCGGGACGCCTCATGATCTCACCGATACGCGCACCGCCGAATACAAGGCCATGACTTGGATCGCGCCCGAAATCGTGAAAATTCCATCGACGCATTTCGGCGGGGTCATTTATGCCAAGGTTTATCGCGACCCCGCCGTCCATGCGGCAGCCAAGAAGCCGGCGGTGTTGTTTGTCCATGGCGCCGGATACCTGCAGGACGTGCATTTGCACTACTCCTATTATTTCCGCGAGCAAATGTTCAACAACCTGTTGGCGCATAAGGGCTATGTGGTGCTCGACCTGGACTACCGCGCTTCCGCGGGCTACGGACGCGATTGGCGCACGGCAATCTATCGGCAGATGGGGCATCCGGAATTGGAAGACATGCTCGATGGCAAGAAATGGCTGGTCGAGCAGGCGGGTGTTGATCCGAAACGCGTGGGGGTCTATGGCGGCTCCTACGGCGGCTTCATGACCTTGATGGCGCTATTCCGTGCACCGGGGGAATTCGCCGCCGGCGCGGCGCTGCGTCCTGTCACGGATTGGAGGCAGTACGACCACGGCTATACGTCGGGCATTTTGAATGACCCGCAAATCGACCCGATCGCCTATGCGCGCTCATCGCCCATTGAATTCGCCGCCGGCTTGAGCGATGCACTGCTCATTTGTCACGGCGTGATCGACGATAACGTTCTGTTCGAAGATTCAATGCGCCTGTATGAGCGTCTGATCGAACTGCACAAAGACAATTTCAGCATGTCGCCGTACCCGCTCGATCGCCATGGATTTGCCAATGCCGATTCCTGGCTCGACGAATACAAGCGCATCAGTAGACTGTTCGAGGCGAATTTGAAATAGGATCGGCGCCGGCTAAACTGGCATGGCAATTTTATTGCGGTAAAAAATAGCCATGTGCTACCTGACAGGCAGGATTGCATTAGCGGCGCAGTCAAGACTGGCCCGAAATTTCCGCCGCGGTGCGCTTCAAGATATCGGCAATGCGCTGTTGCTCATCGCGCGAGCTATTCCGCTTGTCGGCGAGTGCTGATCTCAGGTCCTGCAGAGCTCGCCGCAGCTCCTTCGATCCGTGCCGCTCCTGTTCAGCGCCGGCCCCTGCGCCGAGGTCTTCAGCGGCTTCATCGGTATTGAAGGCACGACGCACGCGTTCCATGCGTTCTCCCACCCGGCCGAATTGGGCCATCATCGCGTCAGCGGCGGCGATGTTCTTGTGCAAATGTTCCTTGCCGTCGTCGGTGATGCTGTACAGCTTGCGGGCGCCTTCAGCGGCTACCGTGGCGTGACCGATTTCCTCGAGGTAGGTCAGGGCGGGATAGACCATGCCGGGGCTCGGTACGTAGAAACCCTTCGAGCGCTCCTCTAGCTCCTTGATGATTTCGTAGCCGTAACGGGGCTTTTCGTCGAGCAGCTTCAAGATCAGCAGCTGCAAATCCCCGGAGGCGAGTTTCCGGCCCATACCGAATCCGCGGCCGCCCATGCCGCCGCCTTCCATAAATCCCTTCCCAAAATGGCCGAAGCGGTGGTGGCCGCGATGGCGTCCAATGCAATGATAAAAAAGATGCGGCATAGTATCTCTCGATATGTTTTAAAACATATCTTAAGATATATATATCTTACGATAGAGTCAAGTGGTCGGAATGCCCTGATGACCTGTGCCGGCCGCCAGGAAATTCGCTCCGACTTAACATTGACACAGGGTGAAGCGCACCGCAAAATACGCGGCTCATTTTAGGGAGGGGTACCCAAGCGGCCAACGGGGGCAGACTGTAAATCTGCTGGCTTATGCCTTCGTAGGTTCGAATCCTACCCCCTCCACCAGCGAAGGATGTGGGGTCGTGCC
>DASQPK010000190.1:0-58293 GCA_035643995.1 Steroidobacteraceae bacterium
GTCATCAACGCAGCTTCAGATCCCGGCCGTCGACAGCGAGTACGTGGATATTCCCGAGACGCACCTGAGAGTTTCCCGGGTGGCGCTCGGCACGTGGGCCATGGGCGGCTGGATGTGGGGAGGCACCGATCAACGCGAATCAGTTGCCACCATTCAGGCCGCCGTGCATCAGGGCATCAATCTTATCGATACCGCACCGGCATATGGCTTCGGCGTATCCGAGGAGATCGTCGGCACCGCTGTCGAGGGCCGGCGCCAAGAAGTTGTCATCGCCACCAAAGTGGGCTTGGAGTGGCGCGACGGCAAAGTCTTTCGCAATGCGAGCCGCGCTCGAATCATGCAGGAGGTCAATGATTCGCTGTGGCGACTGCGCACCGATTACATCGACATCTACCAGGTACATTGGCCCGACCCTCTGGTGCCCATCGAGGAGACTGCGCAGGCTATGCGCTCGCTGTATGAGCAAGGAAAAATACGCGCCATCGGCGTGAGCAACTTCTCGGTTGCCCAAATGGAGCGCTTTCGTCAAGTGTCCCCGCTGCACGTGGTGCAGCCGCCCTACAACCTGTTCGAGCGTGCGATTGAGGAAGACATTCTGCCTTACTGCCGCGACAATCAAATCGTCACGCTCGGCTATGGCGCGCTGTGCCGCGGATTGCTGAGCGGGCGCATGCGCTCAGACACCGTTTTCGACGGAGATGATCTGCGGCGCATCGACCCGAAATTTCAGCCACCCCGCTTTGCCCAGTATCTCGACGCCGTCAGGCAACTCGATGAGCTGGCCCAGCGCCGCTTCAACCGGCGTGTGATTCACCTGGCCGTGCGTTGGATGCTCGACCAGGGCATCAGCGTTGCGCTCTGGGGCGGCCGTCGTCCCGATCAGGTGGAAGCCGCGCTCGGTGTTGCGGGCTGGTCGCTCAACCGGGTCAATCGCGACGTCATTGAGCGCATCGTGAACGCGGCGGTCACCGCTCCCGTCGGTCCCGAGTTCATGGCGCCGCCGCCGCGCTCTTAAAGCAACGATTCAGCAGGAGATGACGATATGAAAGTAGGATTTATCGGACTTGGACGCATGGGCGCCGCGATGGCGGCCAACCTCATCAGGGCCGGACACGACGTTACTGTGTTCAATCGCAGTCCCGGGAAAAGCAGCGCGCTCATCGAACTCGGTGCGCAGGAGGCCACCAATCTCGCCGGGACATGCGGCGGCGACGCGGTGATCACCATGCTGGCGGATGATGGCGCGGCATCCGATATCGCTCTGGGCGAAGGAGGTCTCGTCGCTCATCTGCCCAAAGGCGCAATCCATCTGTCGATGAGCACGATCAGTGTCGAGCTCTCGAAGCGCCTGGCGCAGGCGCACACGCAAGCCGGACAACGCTACCTTGCCGCGCCTGTGTTCGGCCGCCCCGACATGGCGGCAGCAGGCAAGCTATTCATTGTTGCCGCGGGAGATCCCGCGACGATTGAGGCGTGCCGGCCGCTGTTCGGCGCGATCGGACAGAAAACAATGCCGATAGGCACCGAGCCGGCCGCCGCGAATCTCGTCAAACTCAGCGGCAATTTTCTGATGGCTTCCGCCATCGAGGCGCTGGGCGAGGCCATTGCGCTCGTCGGCAAAGCCGGCATCGACCGGCGTGCGTACGTCGATCTGCTCACCTCCACGGTGTTCAACGTACCGGTGTACAAGACCTACGGCAATCTCATCGCCCAAAGCCAGTTCGAGCCGGCGGCCTTCGCGGCACCGCTTGGGTTCAAGGATATCCGCCTCGCGCTGAGCGCAGCCGAGACTCTGCGCGTGCCGATGCCGCTTGCCAGCCTGCTGCATGATCGATTCCTGCGGCTCTTCGCCGAGGGCGGCGAGAAGCTTGATTGGTCTGCCATCGGTGGTTTGGCGACCCAGGATGCCGGCGATTATCAATCAGGCACGACATCATCGATGTCCTCCGCCGTCTAGGCCGCTTGCTCCCGCTTCAGGTACCCACATGCTCGCTCTAGTCCGCATCGCGCTTCACCGGCCTTATACGTTCATCGTGGCGGGCTTGCTTATTTTCCTCATCGGCACCCTCGCCGCGCTGCGCACGCCGGTCGATATTTTTCCGAGTATCAACATTCCGATCATCGGCGTGGCCTTTCAGTATCAGGGCCTGCCGCCCGACCAGATGGCAGGGCGGGTCATCACCCCGTTCGAGCGGGCGCTGACGACGACGGTCAATGACATCGAGCACATCGAAGCGAATTCCTATACCACCTTCGGCATCGTCAAGATTTACTTCCACCCATCGGCCAATATTGCCACCGCCAACGCGCAGGTCACCGCGATTGCGCAGACCCTGCTCAAGCAAATGCCGCCCGGTACGACGCCGCCGCTGATCCTCAATTACAGCGCCTCGTCGGTGCCGGTCATTCAGCTGGCGCTGTCGGGCAAGGGCTTGACCGAGCAGAATCTCGCCGATCTGGGCATCAACTTCGTGCGTACCCGCCTGGTCACGGTGCAGGGCGCGGGCATCCCCTATCCGTTCGGCGGCAAGTCGCCGCAGGTGATGTTCGATCTCGACACCGCAGCGCTTCAGGCGCGCGGCCTGACGGGCCTCGATGTCGCCAATTCGCTCGCCGCACAGAACCTCATCACCCCGATAGGCTCGGAGAAGATCGGCGATTATGAGTACACCGTCAATCTCAACAACGCGCCATCGAAGATTTCGGATCTCGGCGATCTGCCGATCAAGAACGTGGGGGGCACGATTGTCTACATGCGCGACGTCGCCCACGTGCATAACGGCAATGCGGTGCAGACCAACGTCGTGCACGTGGACGGCAATCGCTCCGTGCTCTTGAGCGTGTTCAAGAATGGCGCCACCTCGACGCTCGACATCGTCAGCGGCATCAAGAAGATGCTGCAAGTCATCAAGCCTTCGTTGCCGGCCGAACTCGACGTCAAGCCGATCGGCGATCAGTCGGTATTCGTGCGCGCCTCGATACAGGGCGTGATCCGCGAGGGCGTGATCGCCGCGGCGCTCACGAGCTTGATGATCCTGCTGTTCCTCGGCAGCTGGCGCTCGACGCTGATCGTGACTACTTCGATCCCGCTGGCGGTGTTAGGCGCGATCGGCACGCTTTCGGCGATCGGCGAGACGCTCAACATCATGACCTTGGGCGGGCTCGCGCTCGCCGTGGGCATACTCGTCGATGAGGCGACGGTCACGATCGAGAGCATCAACTACCACCTCGAGCAGGGCAAGGAGGTCGAGCACGCGATTCTCGACGGCGCCTCGCAGATCGTCATCCCAGCTTTTGTGTCCTTGCTGTGCATCTGCATCGTGTTCATTCCGATGTTTTTCTTGAGCGGTGTGGCGCGCTTCCTGTTCGTGCCTATGGCCGAAAGCGTGATATTCGCCATGGTCTTTTCGTTCTTGCTGTCGCGCACCCTGGTGCCGACGATGGCGAAATATCTGCTGCGCATGCACGTGGCGCGAGTCGGGGGCCCGAATGCCGAAGCGTCGCAGCCCAAGAATCCGCTGGTGCGCTTTCAACGCGGATTCGAGGCGCGCTTTGAGCGGATGCGCGCCGGATATCACGATCTACTGGCCCTCGCCATCGAGCATCGGCGGCTGTTCGTCGGCGGCTTTATCGGCTTCATCGCGCTCTCCTTCCTGCTTGCGCCCTTTCTCGGCCGCAATTTCTTCCCCCAGGTCGACGGCGGCCAAATGCTGTTGCACGTCCGGGCACCGGTCGGCATGCGCATCGAGGAAACCGCCGCGCGTTTTGCCGAGGTGGAGAAAGCGATCCGCGAAGTGATCCCGCCGGCCGAAGTGACGGCGGTCACGGACAATATCGGCACGTATCTTTCGTCCATCAATACGATCTACAACAACACCGGCACGATCGGCGAATCGGACGGAGACATCCAGGTCTCGCTCAACCCGGGGCATGCGCCGACCGCCGATTACGTCAGTCGCCTGCGCCAGATGCTGCCGCACCGCTTCCCCGGCATGACCTTCTCGTTTCTGCCCGCCGACATCGTCAGCCAGATCCTTAATTTTGGCGCGCCGGCCCCGATTGATCTGCAGATCCGCGGCAACGATATCGGCGCGGACTATGCTTACGCCAACAAACTCCTGACGCAGATCCGCCATGTCCCCGGCATTGCCGACGTTCGCATCCAGCAGTCGCCCAGTGTGCCGACGATTGATGTCAATATGGACCGCACGCGGGCGCAATACACCGGCGTGACGGCGGCGGACGTGACCAACAGTCTGGTCGTCAACCTGGCGAGTTCCCTCCAGGTGGCGCCCACCTACTGGCTCAATGAGAAGAACGGCGTCACGTATCCGATCGCGCTGCAGACGCCGCAATACCAGATCGATTCGCTCGCGGCGCTGCAGAATCTGCCGATCAATGCCAACGGCGCGCCCACCACGGTGCTCGGCGGCATTGCCGACATCCGCCGCACGCAGAGTTCCGCGGTGGTCTCCCAATACGACATTTCCTCGATGGTTGAGATTTATGCGACCACTCAAGGGCGAGATCTCGGCGCGGTCTCCGCCGATATCCAGAAGATCATCGCCCAGAATGACAAGGACAAGCCGAAGGGCTCGATCATCGCCCTGGTCGGCCAGAACGCGACCATGAACAGCGCCTACTCCGGCCTGCTATTCGGCCTGCTCGGCGCCATCGTCCTGGTCTATTTCGTCGTCGTCATCAACTTCCAGTCGTGGACCGACCCCTTCGTCATCATCACCGCACTGCCGGCGGCGATCGCCGGTATCGTCTGGATGCTGTTTGCAACGCATACCACGCTGTCGGTGCCGGCGCTCACCGGCGCGATCATGTGCATGGGCGTGGCGACCGCCAACAGCGTGCTGGTGATCAGTTTCGCACGCGAAAAGCTCAACGAGATCGGCGATGCGACACAGGCCGCGCTCGAGGCCGGATTCGTGCGCCTGCGCCCGGTTTTGATGACGGCACTGGCGATGGTGATCGGCATGCTGCCCATGGCGCTCGGCTTGGGCGAGGGTGGCGAGCAGAATGCGCCGCTCGGCCGCGCCGTGATCGGCGGCCTGATTTTCGCCACCGTCTCAACGCTGTTCTTCGTCCCAGTGATGTTCAGCATTGTTCACCGCCGCGGCCTACAGCCGGCGCCGCAAGCCAACCCAGGAGCAGCCCATGTCCCAGCCTGATCGAAATTCCAGCAGCCCCGTCCCGCGTCGGCTTACCTTGATCGGCGGGGGATTCGCGCTCCTCGCCATCGCCGTGGTCGCCTACGGACTCGGCACCCGCCAGGCGCAGAACGCGCGCCTGCACGATGCAACTGAGGCGCAGGCCGTGCCGGTGGTGGCCCTGGTCACGCCCGCAAGCGTCGGCAACAATGCGGCGCTGGATCTGCCCGGGCGCCTGGAAGCCTTTATCCAGGCACCCATCTATGCTCGCGTTCCGGGCTATTTGAAAAGCTGGAAGCACGACATCGGCGCCAAGGTGAAGGCCGGCGACTTGCTCGCCGAGATCGCGACGCCCGACCTCGACCAGCAGCTGATGCAGGCGCGTGCCGACTTGAGCGTCGCCCAGGCCAATGCCAAGCTTGCGCAGATCGGCGCAGAGCGCTGGCAGTCACTCGCCAGCACCGACGCAGTCGCCAAGCAGGATGTCGACCAGCGCACGTTCACCTGGAACGCCAACATCGCCCAAGTCAAGGCGGCGCAGGCGAATGTCGACCGCCTGGTCGCCGAAGAAGGCTTCAAACGTCTGGTCGCGCCGTTTGACGGCATCGTCACGGCGCGCGAAACCGACATCGGCGCACTGATCAATGTGGGAGCCGCCGGCGGCGCGCAGCTGTTCGTGGTCTCGGAAACCGGGAAACTGCGCGTCTATGTCAACGTGCCGCAGAACTATGTTCCCAGCGTGCCGCCAGGCACCAAGGCCACGATCAGCGTACCGGAACATCCTGGTAAGACTTATAGCGGAACGGTCGAGTATTCCTCCCAGGCCGTCAACCCGAGCAGCGGCACGACCCTGATGGAGCTCATCGTCGACAATACCGCCGGCGAATTGATGCCGGGCGACTACGCCGGAATCCATCTGCAAATGGCGGCTGTCGACCACGTGCTCAGCCTGCCCTCGAGCGCGCTGATTTTTGATGCCAAGGGTCTTTCCGTCGCCACCGTGGGAGCCGACAACCGCGTGCTGCTCAAGCCGGTGTCGATCGAACGCGACTTGGGCACGATCATCGAGCTCGCCTCCGGCCTCTCACCGAGCGACCGTGTGATCGAAATCCCGCCCGATGGCATCGGCAACGGCGCCCTGGTCCGTCTCGCCGCCGCGGCACCGGGCGACAAGGTCACCGGCAAAGCGAAAAATAAAAATGAAACGGGCTAAGGGCATCCTGTACTGCGGCGCCGCGCTGATTCTGATGCTCAGCGCCTGCTCGCTTGCGCCGCCGCTGAAGACCCCGGTCGTTCCAGCTGGAGATGCTTATAAGGAAATCGGTCCTTGGACTGCGGCCCAGCCGGCAGACCGTCTGCCGCGTGACAGCTGGTGGGCACTCTATGGCAATGCGGAGCTCGACGACCTTGAAAAAAAGTTGATCGACGGGAATCCGACGCTCGCCGCCGCGCTGGCGAACTACGCGCAGGCCCGGGCGCTCGCCGATCAGGCGCGCTCGGGACTTTTCCCGACGCTCGGTCTCAATGCCAGCGCCCAGCGCAATCGAGAATCCATCAACGCGCCGCTCAGAGGACCCACGACGCCGACTTACTTCAATTCCAACACGCTGGGCGGCAGCGTCAGCTATGAACTCGATTTGTGGGGGCAGATCCGCAACGAGGTCGCTGCGGGCGAGGCCAACGCCGCCGCATCGGCCGCGGATCTCGAGAACGCTCGCCTTTCTCTGATCGCACAGCTGGCCGATGATTACATTCAGCTGCGCAGCCTCGATCGCGACGGCGCGATCCTCGATGAGACGGTGCAGGCCTTTACGCGCGCGCTGAAGCTCACCGAGCAGCGCCACGATGCCGGCATCGCACCGGGCCTCGACGTCTCGCAGGCGCAGACGCAGCTCAATGTTGCACTTTCGCAGGCGGCGCAGACGCTCGCCCAGCGCGCGCTAATGGAACACGCCATTGCGGCGCTGCTCGGCGTGTCGGCCTCGACGTTCTCGATCAAGCCGCAGATCGTCGCTGTCCAGCTGCCGCAGGTTCCCAGCGGCGTTCCCAGTACCTTGTTGCAGCGCCGTCCGGATATCGCGGCCGCGCAGCGGCGCATGGTTGCGGCAAACGCCAACATCGGGGTCGCGCGCGCGGCGTATTTTCCCTCGCTTAACCTCGGCGCTCAGGGTGGCTTCCAGAGCACCGCCGTCTCGAACTTGCTGAGCGCGCCGAGCTCGTTCTGGGCGATTGGACCGAACGTCCTGCTCAGCGTGTTTGACGGCGGCCTGCGCCGCGCGCAAGTGGCCCAAGCGCGCGCCGAGTTCGATGCATCGGCGGCGAACTACCGCGGTATCGTCGTCAGCGCGTTTCAGCAGGTCGAAGACAGTCTGGCCACGCTCAATCATTTCCGCGACGCTTCCATTGACGAGAAGGCCGCGGTCGACGCTGCGCAGCGCACCCTGGACTTCTCCATGGCGCTCTACAAGCAGGGTGCAACCGACTACCTCACGGTGGTCACCTCGCAGACCGCGCTGCTGCAGGCTCAGCTGGAAGCGCTCACTCTCGATACCATACAGTTGACCGCCAGCGTCGACCTGATCAGGGCGCTCGGTGGTGGCTGGGAGGATTCCGCGAGGGGACCGCGCGGATGAGGAAAGCGCTCGAGCGCCAAGGCTCGAGCGCCGGACCCCGTGGACGAACGGCTAGCGGCGTCCGCCCTCTTTGATCGACAAATTGTCGACCACTTGGCTGCCACCGGCTGCCTGCTTGGCGAGGCGTAGCGCGTCGCGTAGATCCCAATCGCTGAAGACGAATCCGCGTAACACCACGACGCCATTCTCGACCGATACCGTGACATGGCCGTCATAGAAATACGGATCGGTGTGCAACGCGGCCGTTACCCGGTTCCGCAATTCATCGTTCTTCGAGTCCGCAGCTTGCGCAGTTGCCGCCTGCGGAGGCGCGGCCGCGTTCTGCGCGTCGACCCGCGCGGCAATACCGCCCAATCCCAAGGCCAGCGGACCAAGATAGGCAGCCATGATCAAATTCCGGCTTTTTCGTGAAATATTCATGTAGGGCTCCGAGTGGCTTCGTAGAGGAACCATGTGCGACGTTCCGCCTCATCGATCCAAATCTCGATCAGGCTTGCGGAAGCGACATCGCCATGCTCATCACACAAGGCGTGTGCGCTTCTAAGGTTGAGCGTCAATTGCCGGTTGTCCTCGCAAAGTTCCGCGAGCATGTCCTCGGCGCCGACCGACTCACTGTCGTTGTCGACAATGCGCTGCAGCCGGGCGATGTGGCCGATCGAATGCAAGGTCGCCCCGCCGATCTTCCTGACACGCTCCGCAATCGCATCGGTCGTCGCGAATATCTGCTCACTCTGCTCGTCCAGCAGCAGGTGATAGTCGCGAAAATGCGGCCCCGATATGTGCCAATGGAAATTCTTCGTCTTGACGTAAAGTGCGAACAGGTCGGCCAGGATGACCGTCAGGCCGGCAGAAATTTTTACGACGGCATGAGGTTCAATGCCCGCCGTTCCCAGCGCCGGCGCAAATCTTCGATGTTCTGATTCTCGAGCGTTCATAGTTTCAGTCTCCGGTAAGTGAACGTCTCAAGACTGAGCCGGGGGCGTCTCTCGGCTATTACCGGGTGAATTGCTTGCGTTACGGATGAAATGACTTGTGAAACCGCCCGCCGCCCAATGCACCTCAGTCCGATGCCCTTCGCCGCATAAGCTGAATACCGGCGAGGCTTGACAGTGTGCCGAATAGGAACACAGCCACCGACGGCAACCAGTTCCAGATGCCATGATCGATGATGGCGCCGGTTGGTGCGCCCGGCCGATATAACACGGTGACTTGATCGCCGGGATGGTAGGCTGGAGGATTCGTTCCGACGCGATCCTTGAAGTGCGAGACGATTCCATCCTGCGTCTTGAAACTCACCTGCGGATAATAAGTCGGGCTTGCGCTGCCCGTGCTTGATGATTCCAGCGAGCGAACGACGCCGGGCGCCCGCATTCCGGAGGCTTCGAGTTGCACGAGTGCAAACCCCAGGTAGACACTTAACGCCAACAAGCCGATGCCGGCCACTGCCAAAAATGGCGCCCAGCGACGATTATTCACGCGCTGCCGCTCGTCGAGCGCGCGAATTTCAGGCTGCGAAATGATGTCTTCGATCGGCCGCACGGAAGTTTGCGATCCGGTGCCGGGCCGCCGCGACAATAGGGCCTTCCAGACCGGGGGTGTAAGACGCTTGTCCTTGGGCAGAATGATTTTGTAAATTCGGGCCGCGAAGTGGATCATGAGCACAGCGGCAACCGCCCAAGTCATCGGTCCAATCGGCCAAGCGGTGACAGCGGTATAAAAGAGCCATGCGGCCGGCGCAAACAAGAGCACGCCGATGATCGTGAATATGTGGGTGCGCGCTTCCAGAACTTGGTCTGGTTTTTCGGGAATGACCAAAAGCGATACCGGCGTCCCCGTTTCCTTGCCGCGCGCGCTGCTCGAGCCTTCATTCGAAGTGCCTTCGCAGCTTTGACCGGAAGGCAGGGTGTAGCGGTAAACCGCGTTGAAGCAGTTGCCGTTTTGCCGAACGCCGATCACCCGCCCTTCGACCCGAATGGCATGAAGGCGCCAATAGACAGCATTGCCAACCAACAATCCGCCAAGCCCGGCGCAGACCAGACCGGCGATAAATACGCCGACTTGATTTAGAGCGCCGAGGCCGCTGACCAGGACATCGAACACGACGAAATTCTCCGCGAGCAGCGATTGATCGGGCTATTGGACACGCCTTATTTTGTTGGCAAATTCCCCTAAAAGCTGTGATCAGCTACAGCTTTCTGGTCCGTCATCCTGCTGCCAGGTGCAAAACCGGGCACAGAGGCCCTTGAACGCGGTTCCCCCACTTGCATCGATCGGCGTTGTCCTGCATAGATGGGCACACATGATACCGGCGCCGAGAACCGACTGAGAATTGCGTGCGAGAAAAATCCCGCCTGAACAACTGGAGCGACATCCAATATGTCATCGCCACGGCAAAGCTCGGCAGCTTTCACGCTGCCGCGACGGCATTGGAGACCAACCAGTCGACGGTCGGGCGGCGCGTCGCACGCTTCGAGGGCTATCTGGGTACGAAAATCTTCGAGCGTCACCCGACCGGTATGCGACTGACGGCCGCCGGAGAGATTCTGTACGACAAGGCGGTCCTCATGGAAGAGGCGGCCAACGACATCGAATCCACCTTGCTCGCCTTCGATTCGCGGCTGTCGGGTACTGTGCGGGTCTTTGTCACTGAGGGTGTGGGCTACCTGTGGCTGGTACCGGTCCTCGCGGACTTCTGTCGCATGCACCCCGGCGTGAATATTGACCTCGTGACCGATCGCGAGGGACTCGATCTGTTTTCTCTCCAGGCCGACCTTGCGGTGTTCATCGAGAGGCCTAAGAATCCCCGCCTGGTCGCCTCCAAAATCGTGAAGGTCGAACACTCCCTATTCATTTCCAAGTCCTATGACGAGAAATTCGGCCGACCGCGAGACCTGAAGAACCTGGGCCAGCACCGCTTCGTGGACTACGTGCCTTACCGCGTTTGTGCCGACCTCGCGTGGTGGGCCAAGTGCGTGCTGCCGGTCCACCGGATTCAATTGCGGGTGGACTCGGCATCCGTTTACTTGGCGGCCATTCGTAGCGGCATGGGCATCGGCCTTCTGCCGAACTTCTACAAACGTGCGGCCCCCGACCTCATCGCCCTGCCGCTGCCGACGGGTTGTCACCTGAATCTCTGGCTGGTCTCGCGTCCGATAGCCAACAAATCGCACCGGATCAAAATACTGCACAAGTTTCTGCGCGAGCGATTCAGCAAGGACCGCGCGAACTGGTTCGGAGCGTGAGCAGAAGCGCCAACAAGCTCAACCCGCAGGCAAACATCACGTACCAGGTCGGCGAAAGCGGATTTCCCGTGCGTGCGATCAAGCCGGTGGCAATCAGTGGCGCGAATCCGCCGAACAGCGTGACCGAAAAATTATAGGCAATACCCACGCCGGAGGATCGAACGCCGCTCGGAAACAATTCGGCAATCGCGGCCGGCGCCGGACCGATGAACAACGCAGCGAGAACAGCCGATACCGCCTGGAAGATTGCGAGAGCCGCGGCGTGCGGATGATTCAATAGGAAGCCGAAGCCCGGCCGGATCAGGAGCACGATGCCCAAGGCCGCCGCGATCATCAGACTGTAACGTCCGAAGCGGTCCGATAGATGGCCGGCCAGCGGCGAGACTCCCAGCATCAGCGCGAGCGCCAGGCTGTTGGTGAACAGCGTGGTGCTCATGGAAAGCTTGAGCACCGTGTGCGCATACAGGGGGACGTAGACAAAAAAGAAATACGTCGAGACTGTCCAGATGATGGTGATGCCGAAACCTCGCGCGACCGCGGTGCGGTGTGTCCGCCACAGGAGCTTCAAGGGTGACGAGGCGGGCCTTTGGCGTACGAATGCCTCCGGGTCATCGACACGCCTGCGAATGTACAGCCCCAAGGGCAGGATCACCGCGCTGGCGAAAAAAGGTATGCGCCAGCCCCATGCGTTCAACTGCTCGGGCGAGACGATCGCCGAGATGGTCGCTACGCCCACGGCCCCCAGCAGGAGCGCGCCTGCCTGGCCGGCCGCTTGCCAGCTTGCAAAGAAGCCGGCCCGGCCGGGCGGCGCATGCTCGGTCAGCATCGCAATTGCGCCGCCGACCGCACCGCCAGTCGCGAGCCCCTGCAACAGGCGCGCAAGCACCACGAGCAGCGGCGCGGCTACGCCGATGCTGGCAAATGGTGGAATCAGACCGATCGCAAAAGTCGCGATGCCCATCAGGCCGAAAGTCAGCAGCAGTGCGAGTTTTCGGCCCTTGCGGTCGGCCAGCACACCGAATACCAGGGCGCCGACCGGTCTCGTCAGGAATCCGACGCCGAAAGCGCCGACCGACAGCAGCAACGAGGCCGCGGGATCGACGGCGGGGAATATGATTTTAGCGATGACCGGGGTCAGAAAACCGTAGACCGCGAAGTCGTACCATTCGAGCATGTTGCCGAAAGTCACCGCCAACAGAACGTGGCGCGGCCGTGCGTGGCCCTTGCGCTGGGATGAATTGATTGAGTTCAATCGGGCTCGGTCTGCGCCGCCCACTCGCCCACTTTGGCCAGGAATTGATCCGCCTCCTCCAGCGCACCGCGAGCGATCCACTCATCCGGCCTGTGCGCCTGATCAATGGAGCCTGGTCCGCACACCACGGAGGGAATACGGCTGCGTTCGAATATTCCCGCTTCGCTGCCGAAGGGGACTGTGATCGCCGGTAATTTCGCTCCGCATCCGATCAGCATTTGCATCGACTCCTCGGCGAGATGGCTGGAGAACTGCGGCACGTCGAGTTCAATTTCGCTCGAGATGTCAAGGCCGGCAAAAGCGTCACCCTCGAGGTAATCGGCAATCGTCTTTTGTATGGCGGCCGCGTCCTGCATGCGGGCCGTTCGGTACTCCCAGCGCACGCTGCAGCGCTCCGCCACGATGTTGGTCGCCGCACCGCCGGCGATTCGCCCGACGTTCAGCGTGCAGCCATTGTCGGCGATTTGCGGAAGTTTGGCGACATCGTGCAGCAGCCGCACGAACGCCGCCGCCGCGTCGATGGCATTCACGCCGCGCGACGGATCGCTCGCATGTGCGGCGACTCCGCGAAAACTCGTGTGCGAGCCGGTCACGCCATTGTGGGCCACGCCGATTTTCATATCGGTGGGCTCCCCGATGATGGCAAAGGCGGGCTTGGGTATGCTGCCAACGATGCGATCCACCAACGAGTGCGCGCCGAAGCAACCGATCTCCTCGTCGTAGGAGAAGGCAAAGTGTAGAGGCCGCAGCAGCTTCATGTCCTTCCAATTCTCAACCGCGGCCAGGCTGCTGGCAATGAAGCCTTTCATGTCCGAGCTGCCGCGCCCGTACAACCGACCGCTCCGTTCCACGAGCGCGAAAGGATCGCTGCTCCATTCCTGGCCGTCGACCGGCACCACGTCGGTATGGCCCGACAACACCACGCCCCCTTCCTCCTCCGGCCCGATACTCGCCAGCAGATTGGCCTTGTTTCTGCTGACGTTAAAGACGAGCTCCACGCGCGCACCGCGGCCATTCAGAAAGTCCGCCACCCATTCGATCAGCGGAAGATTGGAATTGCGGGACGTGGTGTCAAACGAAACCAACTGCCGCAATATCGAGACACTGGTGTTCATCATGCCGTCACGCGATGTTTAGTTCAGTGGAAACGTCGCGCGCACAGGACGCAGGGACGGTCTTGTTAGCCCTCGACACTAATGCAGCCGCTTTTGGGGGTAAACACGATTTCTGCATGTGCGAGTAGCAAACATGCAAGGGGGTGTTGGCGTGAGATCAATGGCGGGCGACCCCGCATCCACGCAGCGGCCATAAAATGGCTTCATTTATAGCGTTTTGCAGCTGTGCTCACTTTTTACGCAGCACGGCCGGTGCGACATCTTTCCGGCAAAAACCTCCCTTCCAAGCGGGTTTCGCGAAATTGACTCTGCGCTCGACGCAGATGTACTTTCAGATCGTCCTCTTGCCTCCTCTCTCGCCTTACAATTGAAAGGGATGAAAAATGTATTCAGCGTTGTTTCGCTCCGGCGCCGCGTTGCTGCCTGCCACTGCACTTCTGTTCTCGTCTTTTCCCGCGCTCGCCGCGGGTGCGTCCGCGGCTGACGCGACATCCGAGGCACCGGCGCTCGAAGAGATCGTCGTCACGGCGCAAAAGCGCGAGCAGCGCATCCAGGACGTGCCGATCTCCCTCTCCGTGATGGGCGGCGCCGATCTCGACAAGTCGAGCATCCAGAGCGTGTCGGACGCGCTGGGCATGATTCCCGGTGTCGCCGTCAATGTCACCGGCCAAGGCGGCGAAACGAAACTGACTATTCGCGGGGTGACCGCTGCCGGATCCTTGTTCGCGGGCCCGAGCCCGATCGGCTACTACCTGGACTCCGTGCCGTTTGGTCTGGTGCGATCGGCGGTACAGCCCGATGCCAACTCCTACGATCTCAACCGCATTGAAGTGCTGCGCGGACCGCAGGGCACCCTCTACGGCGCCAGCGCCTTGAATGGCGTCGTGCGCGTGCTGACCAACGATGCCGACCTGAATGAGTTCGATTTCAAGGCGCGCGCCAGCGTCTCTTCGACTGACAGCGGCGCCGGCAACTGGCGCGAAGACGCGGCGGTCAACCTGCCCATCGTCGAGGGCAAGCTCGCGGCGCGTCTCGTCGTCGGCCAGGAGCACGACAGCGGCTGGATCAACAGCCCGCTCGGTAACAACATCAACGACGGCGATCTGAAAAATGTGCGCCTCAAGGTGAACGCGCAGCCCATCGATGATTTGAGCATCAAGCTGGGTGCGACGCACGAGGAGGGAAACTTCGGCGCGCCGCCCGAGGGTACCAAGGACTTCACCGCGTCGACCAAGGATCAGCCCATCGCGTCACGCTTCAGTGCCTACGACATGAAGGTGGATTACCAATTTCCTTGGTTCTCGGTATCGAGCGCGAGCAGCTATTTCACTTTCCTCAATGACGGTTCCCTGGACGTGGCGCCGGGCGTGGCCACGCCGCCGCTCACCACCCGCCAGACTTCGAGAGTGTTCAGCGAAGAACTCAATTTGAACTCCAAGCTCGACGGCCCGTGGCGCTGGTCGGCCGGAGGGTTCTTTCGCAACGCGCGGGACTCCACTTATCAGACATTGGGCGACCTGATCCCGTCGCCGGTTTTCCAGGCCGATCGCTCGAAATCGACGGCGGTTTTTGGCGAAATCGGACGTCGCTTCCTCGACAACCAGTTCGAGCTGACGGCCGGCGCCCGTTACTTCCACGATGACGTCGGCCTCGATCAGCTGATCCTGTTCGGCGAGCCGCCCGGCACACCGCTGCTGCGCACCGACTCCACGTTCCATGCCTTGACGCCGCGCGTGGTGTTGACTTGGTTCCCGAGCCACGACTACACCATGTACGCCAGCTACTCGCAGGGCTTCCGCAGCGGTTTCCCGCAAAGCGAACTCGTGCAGTTGGTGGCGCCGGACTTCATACCGGTGAAGCCTGACAAGCTGACCAACTATGAGATCGGCGGCAAGGGCAACCTGTTTGACAATCGCGTGACCTTCGATGCAGCCGTGTACTACATGAAGTGGAAGGACATCCAGCAGACTTTGGGTATTCCGGTGCCGGGCAGCACCGCATTCATCGTCGCCAGCGTGAACGGCCAGTCGGCGAGCGGTGTGGGCGTGGACTTCGCGGTCACAGTGCGGCCCGTGCAAGGGCTGTCGCTGGGCCTCAACTTCAGCTGGAATGGACTGGGCGAGGACTCCGCTGTGTTCTCGAGCGGACAGTTGCTGTTCCCGAACGGATCTCGCATCGACGACTCCCCGGCCATCACCACCGGTGCCTTCGCTACATACGACTTCCCCTTCGGCGGCACCGGCTGGTCGGGACAGCTGGCGGCCTCCGCACGCTACACCTCGTTGCAGACCACGACGTCAGTGTCGAGCGGTTCGGGGCTGCCGCCCGTCGTCACGGAGAGCGATACCATCACGACAGCCCGCGCCAGCTTTACGGTGGTCGCGCCGTCGCACTGGCGTGTCATGCTGTACTCCGACAACGTGGGCAACAATCGCGGCGTGCCCCTCGCCTCGCAGACGCCCTTCTCGAGCATCAGTTCTCAGCCGCGCACCTCGGGAGTTCAGCTCGACTACCACTACAAATAACGCTTCGCACGATCGAACCGATAAATCCATCTTAATATCGAGGTTACATTCATGCGCTGTTTGATGAGTATTGCTCTAACCGGCTTGATTTCCGGCGTCGCCCAAGCTGCGCCGCATGTCCTGGAGCCGCAAGATCTGTTCCGAATGCAGTGGGCCACCGACCCGCAGATTCGCAGCGACGGGACGCAAATCGTCTACGCACGCGAAGCGAACGACATCATGACCGATCGATTGGTGTCGTCGCTGTGGCTCATCGATACCGCGACGGGGGCACAAACGCCGCTGGCCACGGGACCCGGGTCCCACTCATCGCCGCATTGGTCGCCGGACGGATCGCGGATTGTGTTTCTGTCAACGGGCGCGGATGGGCGCACCCAGATTGCAATTCGCTGGATGCGCGGCGAGACGGCGAACATCACCAATCTTACTGAAGCACCGAGCGAGATTACATGGTCTCCGGACGGCAAGCAGATTGCATTCGTGATGCTCACACCTGTTGCGGGCCCGACGATCGGCAAGCCATTGGCGAAGCCGCCGGGAGCTGAATGGGGCGGTGATCCGGTGGTGGTGGACTCGATGAACTTTCGGGCTGACGGGCAAGGAATGGACAAGCCCGGGTTCAGACATATCTTTGTGATTTCCGTGGACGGCGGCGGCGCGCCGCGGCAACTGACATGGGGACCGTTCAGCGACGCAGGACCGCTTGCCTGGTCAGCGGACGGGAAGTCGATTTTCTTTGCGGGAAATCACAGCGAAGAATGGAAGCGCGAGCCGCAGGATTGGGCGCGGCACACGGCCATGACCTTGAGCATTTATCGATTGAACGTGGCGGACGGCAACTTGGCGCAGCTCACGCACGAGGTCGGTCCTTATCATGCGCCGGTGGTATCGCCGGACGGAAAGCTCGTGGCGTATCTGGGCTACAACGACAAGCATGTCGGAAATCAGAACGTCCGGCTCAATGTGATGGACGCGGACGGCAAGAATCAGCGCGTCATCGGAGAGTCGCTGGATCGTTCGTTGACAGACGCTATTTGGGCAGCGGATGGCCGTAGCCTGTACGCCCAGTATGTCGATCATGGCATCACCAAGGTGGCGCGAATGGGGCTCAGCGGTCGCGTGGAGGCGGTCGCACTAGATATGGCGGGTATCGGCGCCGCGACGCAGTTGCCGTATTCGGGCGGCTCTTTTTCGGTGTCCAAAAAAGGCGCGGTGGCCTACACCGGCGGCGGAGCCGATAATTTGCCGGAGGTGTATTTGGCGCGCGATGGCAAGACCTCACGCCTGACGAATTTGAACTCCGAACTCCTGACAGAGGTGGGCATCGGCACGCTTTCGGCGCTGCCGGTGAAGTCATCGGCAGACGGGCGTGCCATCGATGCGTGGGAACTGCTGCCGCCCAACTTCGACCCCGCCAAGAAATACCCCCTGATCCTGGAAATTCATGGCGGCCCGTACGCGAGCTATGGCCCGACATTCTCCGCGGATTATCAGTTGTACGCCGCCGCCGGCTACATCGTGGTCTACGGCAACCCGCGCGGCTCGACCTCCTATGGCGAGGAATTCGCGAACACCATTTACAACAACTACCCCAGTCAAGACTACGATGACCTCATGAGCATCGTCGATGCCGCCATTCAGAAGGGCAACGTGGATGCGGACAACCTGTTCGTCACCGGATCCTCGGGCGGCGGCGTGCTGACCTCGTGGATCGTGGGCAAGACGCATCGATTCAAAGCGGCAGTAACCCAGCGGCCGGTCATCAATTGGACCAGTTGGTTATTGACCACCGACATGTCGGCCTTCGGCCTGCGCTATTGGTTCAAGAAAATGCCCTGGGATGATCAGGAGACCTACTGGAAGCTCTCACCGCTCTCCTTGGTGGGAAATGTCACCACGCCGACCATGGTGATCGTGGGGCTGAACGATCTGCGCACGACAGTGGCGGAAGCGGAGCAGTACTACCACGCGCTGCAGCTGCGGCACGTACCGACGGAGTTGTATGAGATTCCGGGCGAGCCGCACGTGCTGCAGCGGCCATCGCATCTCGCGGCGCAGAGCGCGGCGATCATTGAATGGTTTGGGAGGTATCGGAGTACCGCGGGACGTTGATCTTCCCGCTAAATCGTTGGCGGGCCACGCTTGTGTGGCCCCGCAGACGCTATTGACCTGTCGGGGAGGTCAACGGACCGAGCGCCGGGATAATGCGCTGCGATAAGTCACTCTCGATCTGCACAAGCGGCTCCAGTGAGTCAGGCCTATACTGGGGACCGCCGTTCGGCTTCGCCGCGTCGATCCACCGAGGGGACTCATCATGGCCACCGAAGCTCTCCATTACAGCGTCTGCAGCTCACGCCCACCCCGTAAAACGGATTGCGATTCACGAGAAATTGCGATGGGACATCTCGAGTCCAACATCAAGAGGGCGCGCGATACGGGCGGATCGGCGGGAATGCTGGACAACGGCCGATGGGAGCTGCATTTCCCGCACTCGGCGATGATTCTGTACTGGGTTGAAGACTCCGAGGGAGATGTGCAGAAGTTCCCCTGACTACTGCTGTGCAACGACCGGCGGAACGCGCTCGACCGCCGCGCGCATGTAGGCAGGATCCCTGGCATCCATGCAGACGAACGTCAAGTCTTCCTGCTTCGGCGACCATGCGTGCCCGCTCGTTTCCGTGGATTGGCGAAACATCACACGCTTCGCCATCTGGTTGCAGTATTCGCTCGCGACTCGCAGCGCCTTGAAATTCGTATCGGCCTGAGTTTCGTAGCGCGCGCCGAACGCGCTCACATGATAGGCATCTTGTCCGGCGGGAACCACGCCGCTGGGAGCCGTTGCGCAACCGGCCAGCGCGGATGCCATGATTCCGATCATCCACTGCGTTTTGCGGTTCATAATATGAGCTCCTGGGGTCGTCACCGCGCACGATAACGCGGCAATCACCCGCACGATCGTGATGTCCGGCACGATTCTTCGGCTCGCAAATGTGATCGCCATCACGCGATGCGGGATGCTCGAGGGAGTTTTGTCATATTCCGGCGATTCGTTTTACGCCCACGCCGAATTCGTACACGTTCTGACCACCCCTGAAGCCCGTCACCGCCAGCGCCGCGGTCGCGGCCAGCAGCACGATGATGAAAACCCAAGACGGCCGTGATCCTGGCGCGGCGCCGGCGCCGCGCCACACGGCCAGCAGCACCAGCGCCAGCGTCGAGAACATCGCCCACTTCATGTGCAGCGAAATCGCCTGGCGAGCGGCGGCGCTCACGTCCAGGTCGAGCAATGCGCTCAGGCCGGTTGCCAGTGCGAACAGCGCGGCGAGAGCGCCGAGACACAGATTCCATGTCCCCACGATGGCGGCGGTCGAAGCCATCACTTCGCTGCGCAGCAGCCGCGCCGCCGACAACAAAGCTGTCGCGACCACGATGAGAGCGAGGGGAAAATGCACCACCAAGGGATGCCATCCGGGCACAGGACTCACATTCGGCTCGAGGATAAGTGGCTGCGCCACCAGGCGATGGTGTCGCTGAGTCCCGCGGCCAGCGTGAACCGCGGCTGCCAGGGCACTTCGTCGCGCAGGCGGCGAATATCGGGCACCAACAGCGGCGGCTCTTCGGTGGGCGGAGTCCGAGCGCCGAGTCGAATCAGATCAGGCCGTCCAATCTCGCGCGCAATGCGCTCGATCAGATCTGCCAGGGCAATTCTGTCATCGGAGCCGATATTGACGGGTCCTTGAATCTCGCTATCGAGCACGCCGGCAAATGCGGCGCCGACATCGGCGACATGCAGGAAGCTGCGGACTTGTCGCCCGTGCGTGCACAAGGCTTCTTGATTCATGAGCAGGTGCCGGACAACCGACGGCACCAAGCGGTCCGCATGCTCGTACGGTCCGTACTGAAAAAAGATGCGCCCCCAGGCTGCCGACAGCTGCTCCTGCCCTGCAAATTCCGCCAGGCTCTTTTGTAGTGCGATCTTGGCGGCCGCATAGGGACTGAGGCGCGTGGCGTCGGCCAAGGGACTCGATCGCTCCTCGCACACCCCGCCTTTGGACCAATCGTACTCAACGCAGCTGCCCGCCAGCACGGCGCGAACTCCGCCGAGGGCGCGAAACCGGCGCAGCAGATGCTCACTGGCATCCAACCAGCGAGAATTATCCGGGCTCTGCCAGTACACGCCCGGAGTCGCGATCCAAGCAAAATGCAGCAAGTGCGTCGGCATGACGCGCTCGAGCAAGGCGTCGGCTCGCGACTCATCGAGCAAATCGGCAACGTGCAGCGTCGCGCCCAGAAGCTCAATCGGCGTATTGGGGACGCCGCCGGACAGTACCGCATGCACCTCGTAGCCCTTGGCGAGCAGCGGCGCCACGCTCCAGCGGCCGATGAAGCCGCCGGCGCCGGTGACCAGCACGCGCTTTGCGAAGATCACCTGGCTGCCGACGCGTCCAGCAACGGATACGCCGCATCGCGGGGCGAGATCACGCTCGGCGCCAACGGCCATTGGATGGCGAATGCCGGATCGTTCCAGCGAAACCCTTGCGCAGACGCCGGAGCATGCGGCACGGAAATCATGTAGTACACCTCCGAGTCATCGCTCAACGTGATGAAGCCATGGGCGAATCCCGGCGGAATGAACAAGGAGCGGCGGTTTTGCGCCGTCAATTGCGTGCCGAACCAGCGCCGATAGTGGGACGATTGCGGCCGGATATCCGCGATGACGTCGAATATCGCTCCTGAGGTACAGCGCACCAGCTTGTGCTCCTCATGCGGCGGCCCTTGATAGTGCAAGCCTCGCAGCGTTCCCTTTCGAGTATTGTAAGACACGCTGCACTGGCGCAACCCGGTGCTCAACCCTTTGGCGGCAAATTCTTCATCACAGTACGCGCGCGCAAAAAAGCCGCGCTCGTCGGCAATGGGCGCCAAGTCAACCAGAAATGCGCCGGGAAGGGGTGATTCAGTGAAGATCATGGCGTGTCAAAGACACGAACCAGAGGCACGGGCGTCACGAATCGGCCGCCCCACGCCTTGATGCCATCGAGCTGCTGTCTGATTTCGCGCTGAAGATTCCACGGCAGGATCAACACGTAGTCCGGCTTTGCCTGCATCAGTTCTTCCGGTGACACCACGGGAATGTGCGTGCCCGGCAACAGTTTCTTCTGCTTGTGGGGACTTCGATCCGCCACAAAGGAAATATCCTGGGGCGTAACCCCGCAGAAATTAAGCAGCGTATTGCCCTTGGCTGCCGCGCCGTACGCGGCGACGCGCTTGCCATCGCGCTTTGCGCCGGCGAGAAAATCGCGCAAGGAGTCCCGGCATTCATCGACACGTTTTGCAAATTGCATGTAGGTGGTGAGTTCCGCGATCCCCGCCGCCGCCTCTTGGGCGCGTGCCTCGCGCAGCGAGACACTGTCCTCAAGGTCCGCTCGATGCGCATGAGAGGCAAACAGCCTCAGTGAACCGCCATGCGTGGGCAACCGCTCCAGATCGTAGATCCGCAAGTGATGCCGTCGGAACACCTGCTCGATGGCGTACACGGAAAAATAAGAATAATGCTCGTGATAAATGGTGTCGAACTCGACCTGCTGAATGAGTTCCAGCAAGTGCGGAAATTCGATGGTCACGCTGCCGCTCGGGCGCAGCAACAAAGCGACACCGGCGACAAAATCATTGAGCTGCGGCACGTGCGCCAGCACGTTGTTGGCGATGATCAGGTCGGCTTGCCGTCCCTGGTGCGCCAGTTCCCGGGCCGCCCTCTCACCGAAGAACTGCACCAGCGTGGGTACGCCGAGCTTCTCCGCGGCCGCCGCGACGGTATCGGACGGATCGATGCCCAACACGGGAATGCCCATCTTCAAGAAATTCTTCAGCAAGTACCCATCGTTGCTGGCCAATTCAACCACGAGGCTTGAAGGGTTCAAACCGAAGCGCCTTTGCGCCATGTCGCAGTAGGCCCTGGCGTGCGCCAGCCACTCGTCCGAATACGATGAAAAATAGACGTAGTTACCGAACAGCTCTTCCGGCGCAACGTCGTAATCCAGCTGCACCAGCTTGCAGACCTCACACACTTTGGCGCGCAGCGGATAGCGCCTCTCCTGTTGAATCGCAGCGGGCGACTCGATGAAGGCATTGGACGCCGGCTGCAGCCCCAAATCCGCCATGGTCACGGTGAGACGGCCGCCGCATGAGCGGCAGCCGGCGACAATGCCTACCATCGTATGGTCATCCCTGCCACAGTTTCCACGGCGCCGCGCCGCTCTCCCACAGTGAATTCAAGTGTTGCTTATCGCGCAGCGTATCCATGGGTTGCCAGAAGCCCCGGTGCACCCAGGCGGCCAGTTGGCCGTCCGCAGCCAGGTTTTCCATGGGCTCTTTTTCCCAAACCGTATCCTGGCCATCGATGAGTTCCAGCACACTGGGCTCGAGGATGAAGAAGCCCCCGTTGATGAGGCCGCCTTCGGCGGACGGCTTCTCCTCGAACGACACGACCTTGGCGTCCTGCGTCACGATGCGGCCGAAACGCGCCGGGGGCCTGACGCAGGCCACCGTGGCCTTGCGGCCATGGCCGGCATGAAAGGCAATTTGCGCGCCGATATCGATATTCGACAGGCCGTCGCCATAGGTCATGCAGAACGGCTCACCGGCGCTCAAGTACTTGCCGATCTGCAACAGCCGCCCGCCGGTCATGCTCTCCTCGCCCGTATCCACCAGCGTGACTTTCCAAGGTTCGACGCGGCAGTCGTGATATTCAACGCGGTTATCCGCCATATCAAAGGTGACATCGGCTTGGTGCAGGAAATAGTTCGCAAAATATTCCTTGATCATGTAGCCCTTGTAGCCTAGGCAAACGATGAACTCCTTCACGCCGAAGGACGCATACAGTTTCATGATGTGCCACAGGATGGGCCGCGTGCCGATTTCCACCATGGGCTTCGGGCGCGTGTTTGATTCCTCGGCGATGCGCGTGCCCCTGCCGCCGGCGAGAATGACGCACTTCACGCGCGCAATGCCGGCAGCAACTGATACTGCACAATCTGCGCTTCCGAAAACTTCAGCATATCTTCTCCTGCCGCGTAGGCCTTATACCAATCCGCAGTCCACGCCAGCGATTCAGTGATGCCCAGCCGCGGATGCCACTGCAACGAACTCTGCGCCAGCGCCGATGACAGGGTCAGCGCGCCGGCTTCCTTGGGGTTCACGCCCGCGTCGCGCTGCCAACCCGGCCGACCCGAGAATCTTGCGCTGAACGCGTCCACGACTTCGCCCACCGTACAAAAGGATGACGGGTTTGGGCCGAAATTGACAGCAAGCGGCGCACCGGCCGGCGTCTGCACCAGTGCCTGCGCCAAGGCGAGATAGCCTGACAGCGGCTCGAGCACATGCTGCCAGGGTCTCACCGCATCGGGGAATCTCAAGGTCACCTTCTGCTTGGCCTCGAGCGCCCGAATGCAATCGGGAATGAGACGATCTTGCGACCAATCCCCGCCGCCGATGACATTGCCGGCGCGCGCCGAGGCGATCGGCGGGCCGCCATTGAAAAAGCTGTCGCGGAAACTGCCCGTCAACAACTCGGCGCAGGCCTTGCTGTTGCTGTAAGGATCGTGACCCCCCAGGCGATCGCCTTCGACAAAGGGGCGGCCCTCATCGTGATTTTCGTACACTTTGTCGCTGGTCACGACGAGCACGCACTGCAGGTGTTTGAGGGTCCGGCACGCCTGCAACACGATCCCCGTTCCCAAGAGGTTGGTCGCATAGGTCGCGAGCGGATCACGATACGACTCCCTGACCAGGGCCTGTGCCGCCATGTGGATGACGACCTGTGCATCCGACGCCAGCAGCGCATCGCGAACTTTCTCCTCGTCACGTATATCGGCGATGTGCGAGCGGGTTTTGTCGCCCACCAGATCGAACAGGCTGGGCTCGGTGTGCGGCGCGAGTGAATAGCCGGTCACCTCGGCGCCCATCCGGCGCAGCCAGAGACTCATCCACGCGCCCTTAAAGCCGGTGTGCCCTGTGAGAAACACCCGGCGGTCCCGCCAGAACTCGTGCCAAAGCTGTGTAATCTTAATCCGCCTTCTTGTCCCAATAGGATTTCAGAATTCTCAAGGAAGGCCGCACGCCCCCTACCTTGAGCGCGCCGCCCAAGCGTATCTGCACGGTCCAAAATTTGGCCAAGCGGCGCAGCATGAGAAAAACGTCCTTGTACTGGCCGCGGCCCTGCGTGACATAGGCGATCTTGAGCGCATCGCAAATGATCGCCACCGGCAGTTTATAGATGCGCGAGCGCGACGCAAAGGGATCGTGCACACAGGCTGCAAAACTGCTGTCCGTTATCAGGATCCACGTGGCCACGCGTTCCATCAAGAATATTTTCATCTGCACTTCACGGCGGCCGCGATACTGCGTCGGCGTGCGCAACTGGATGCCCAACGGGTCTTCAGGCATTTCTGCAATTGCAAATAACTGCTCCGTGAGCTCGAGCCACGCTCTCCAAAACCTCGGTCTGGCAATGAAGTAGTTGGAGTGCACGGTGTTTCTCGAATCGGAAACCAGATCCTCGAGCGGCTGCGGATGCTTGATCCGCGCAAAGAAATCCTTGGCGACCTGCATCAGGCCCGGATGCTCCGCATTGCCGTGCTCGAACACATTGAGAAAGAAGGCGCTGTTGTGAATGCTGGGGCTGAACAGGGCAACCTCGGTGGCCGGCCCCGAAGCTTGGATGAAATCACGGACCTGGGCCGCGCTCAAATTGGTTTTCAGCTTGAATTTAGGCGACAGAAAACCGTAGAAAGCGCCCTCGTCCAACTTTTCATTGAGCAAGAACTTTCGGATCGGCCAATATTCGTACCAGTCGGGGCGCTCGTTCCCCGAGTTGTCCAAGACACCGAAGCCAGGATCCAGTTCTTCACGAGATGTGTAATGGTTGAGGATTTGGTATGTATGCACGGCATGCATGCCCGAAGCATACCGACTTCACGGGGCGGCGGCGAGATCATGGGGCGAAGCGGGCGAGAAGCTTCAGATAGTTCGCGCGGTAACTGCGCAGCGAATAGCGCTCCTCCACATGCGAGCGTCCTGTTGCGCCGAAGCTTGCACGCAAGTCAGGCGACACGATCAGACGTTCCAAACTGCGCTCCCATTCATCGACACCCCTCGCGTGAAAGCCATTGATCCCGTCCATAACCGCCTCCGTGTTGGCGCCCACCGGTGAGGCAACGCAGGGAAGCGCCGCGGCCATGTACTGCAACAACTTGAAGGCGCACTTGCCGCGCGACCAGGCATCATCGGTCAGGGGCATCACGCCGATGTGCGCGCCCGCCAACGATTGCGCCTCGGTGTTGGAACTCCAGTGCACTCGCTCCACCGTCACATCGCTCCAATCGGGAAACGCCGAACAGATCACGCGAAGCCTCAAAGCCCGGTGCCGCAGGGTCAAACGTGCCAAGGCAGGCCGGATCATCTCCAAATAAATGAGATTTTCCGGGCTGCCAATCCACGCGATCGTAGGAGGATCGGCGAGTCCCGCGGTCGTGGGGATGTAGCTCGCGGTATCGATGGATGTGGGCAGCACGGCGACTTGCTTGGCCGAGCCGCGCGCGACGGCGGCCAGGACATCGTTGCCCGCGGCCACCGCATCGGCCCAGCGGCAGGTCGCAGCAAATTTCCGCTTGCGCCAGGGAGATTCATCCGGTGCATCCCCGAGCCGCCGCGGTTTGCGCACATAGATCGCGTCATCTACATCGAATATGAGCCCCCGGCTGTATGAGGCAAACAGGCGCGCTTCGATCGAACTGAGTTTGATCTGATGCAGCACGGTGACGTGCGCCCAACGAAACAGTTCGCGCCGCTCCCAGGTCCGCAGACCATAGCGCCCGCTCGGGAATTTCTCGACGCGTACCTGCCGGCCGGCCCCTTGCAAGGGCGCCACCAGGCTGCGCATGCGGTGCCGAAACGACGGCTGGTCAAGATCATATCCCAGCAAAACAATATTGGACATGTGGCGCCTTACACCGTTTTCAGCAGCCGGGTCAGCGCGTCCAACGCGACCTCAATGCCATCGGCTAACTTGAGGCCGGTTGCCCGCCGCGCCAGCGCGACGCGCGCGGACTCATCGCCTAACAGTGCGTCCGCGGCTTGCACGATGTTGGCCGCGTCGAGCCTGGCGGCGATCGCAACATCGGCGTCAACGCAGCGTTGTATGCGCTGATGCTGATCCTGTGCAATCGGGATGGCGATGCATGCGCGGCCGCAGGCTATCGCTTGCAGCAGCGTTGAGCCGCCGTTGGTCACGATGAGCCGCGCGCCACTCATCAATTCAGCGAGATCGGCTTGCGGCAGTGCATGGAAGCAATGCAGCCGCGAGCGGGGCGCCGTACCCGCTGGACCGATGAACACGGTCGGGGTGCCGGCGCCGGCAAGGCTGTTTGCTGCGGCGAGAAACGCTGCCGCCGCATCGCCGGCACCCGGATGTCCGGTCCCTCCGCCCGGCACGACGAGTACATAGGTCTCGAGGCTCAAGCCCACGCGTGCCATGATCGATTCCCCTTCGGCGCCGGCGCGCGATAAAATCACGTCGAGATAGCGCACGACGGGCCTGCGCAGCCAATCGAGCTTGCATCGCTCGAGAAAATTGAGGCGCCCCGCGATGAATTGCGGATAGGCGATCCAGTGTTCATCGATCAGGCGCATCCAACGCCAGCGAAACGCCTTGCGTCTTTGACGTGAACGGGAACTGATGAAAATGATGCGCGCGCCCGCTCGATGCGCTGCGCGCAACTGAGCGGTGCGGCCTGCGTTGTCGAAGATCACGACGTGGGGTCTGAATGTTTGGATCGACTCGGTGACGGCTGCGGTGTGAAATGTGGGCGATGAGTCCAGCAAGGTGGCCGGAAAGGGCGTCGCGGCGGCGTAACGGGCCTGCCGGCTCAAGATGAAATGGATATTTGCGTCCGGCCATCGCCGCCGCGCGGCATGTGCAATGGCCAAACTGCGCGCGTATTCGCCCATGCCGAATGCGCCGGAGACGGGAACAAAAAGAATTCGTGGCGCCTCAACCAAAGGCGGTGAACCAGCGGTCCAGCACCAGCACGTACCAGGCTCGTCTAAATTCGGGACCCACCGCCTGTTGCAGCACACCCCGAGCCATGAGGCGATGCACGGCGTCGTGAAGTAGTTTGGGGTGCTGCCTCAGCCAGCGGTGCACCGGGAGCCCAAAACCGGACTTGGGCCTGTTCAAATGACCGGGCGGCAAGCGCGGTTCCATCAAGCGGCGCACCAGCAGTTTGCCCCGCCGCCGCCGCTCATCGACCAGCAGCTCAGGATCCACACTCAGCATGAACTCGACCAAGCGATGGTCCAGCAACGGTGGCCGCACCTCCAGAGAATGCGCCATACTGGTTCTATCCACCTTGGTCAACAAGCCTTCGGCCAGATCCGTGTGTAGATCCAGCCACCGCAGCTGCGCCAGCGGCTTCAAGTCCTCGCGCCAAAACTGCCGGTAGAACCAGAGATAATCATACTCAGGCTCCTTCCAGGACGGCGCGAGCAGAGCGTCGATCTGCTGAGCCGTCATCCCGCCCAATGCAGCGGCATAGGCCGCAAGTCCGACGTAGCCATGGCGCTGCATGGACGAGGCCAGGCGCGACAGCGGCGGCAGGTACCGGGCCAGCGATCTATTCAAGAGATTGGATCGCGCACCGATTCTCGACCAATAGCGCGGGTAACCGCAAAAGATCTCATCGCCGCCCTCGCCGCTCAACGCGACGGTCACTTCGCGGCGGGCAAATTGTGCGATCAAATAGTTCGACCACGCGGCGCTGTCGCCGAATGGCTCATCGAAGAGCGCGGGCATCTGATCCAGCGCGCCGGCAAAATCCGACTGCGGTGCCATCATGTCCAAATGCTCGGTGTTCAAGTGCGTGGCAACCTGTCGCGCCGCGTCCGCTTCGGAGCGAGCGCCCGCCTCAAACGCCAATGTGTACGTGCGCGGCGCGTCCAAGTAGTAGGCCGTGAGCGCCGAGTCGATACCGCCGCTCAAAAAAACACCGACCGGCACGTCGGACACGGTGTGTTGTGGGACCACCTCACCCAGCAACGCATCGAGCTGCTGCACCGTATCATCCGCGCTGCGCTCGACAATGGCACTCGAGGGATTCCAATAGCGCTCGATGGTCACGCGGCCCGCCTGCCAGGTGAGCGTGTGCGCCGCGGGTAATTTGCAAATCCCTCGGTAAATCGTCTTCGGTGCCGGAACATAGCCGTGAAATAGAAAGTCGCGCACCGCGCTGGGATCGATCTCGGGCGTACCCAGCAGCATCAGGGCTTTGAGTTCCGATGCGAAGGCGATGCCCTCCGGCAACAGGCGGTAGTACAGCGGCTTGATTCCCAGCCGATCGCGGGCCAGCAACAGCCGCTTGGCTTGCGTGTCCCAACTCGCGAAAGCGAACATGCCGACCAAGCGGGTCAGGCAGGCGCTGCCTTCGGTCGCCAGAAGCCTCAAGAGTACTTCGGTGTCGCCGCTCGAGACCCAAGGTCCCGGCAACGCGGCGCGCAGCCGCTCATGATTGTACAGTTCGCCGTTGTAAGTCAGAACTTGCGAGCCAAACAGCATCGGCTGGCTGCCGGCGTCCGTTAAATCCTGAATGGCCAACCTGCGGTGGGACAGGGCAACACCCGGCTGACTCCATACGCCGTCGCCGTCGGGGCCTCGATGCAGCAGTCGTTGCGCCATGCTCTGCGCAATCTCCATACTCGCCATCGGGCCGACAATTCCGGCAATGCCACACATGGCGGCAGTTTAACGCGGCGCCGTCACCGTCAGGAGCCTGTCTGAATATTCCCCTTGGCGCTAGCCATCGGGCAACGGTTCGTTTAGGGTGCACCTCAAGGGCTGAATACATGGCAACACCCGCCGATCAACGATTGCTGGAACTATTGGGAAGATGGCTCGAGAGCCTCGAGTTGCATACCAAGTATTCGTCGCTGGACGACGACAGCTACTGGAAAATTCAGCCCTGGTCGGAGCATCAACGGCCGACGCGTTGGATTATCGACTTGGCGAAGCAGAAGACCGTTGCACTGCGGGCTCATGTCGAGAAGCGCGCCAAGTCGGGTGATACGCAGTTTTCCGACGCGCTGGAGCTCATGGCATTCCTGGCCAACCTGGTGGGATCCGAACACATCGAGCGCTACATCCCGGTGGCCGAGGCGCGAAACGAGCGCGACCTGTCTTCGAAGGCGCCGGAGAGTGGCGCGGACGACACCTCCGAACAACCGGCCGTCACCGTCACTGCCACCGCCACCCGGGAAATGCCGAAGTTCTTGGGCGCCAAGCGCGCACCACCGCCCACCGGTAACACCCAAGTCGCGCGCAACGAACGCCGACCCGCGGGCGTGGTCAAGCCGGCGCCAAAAGTGCCCGTCAGGCCGCCGCCGAAAAAGCCGGCCGCTCAGCCCGAGCGCGCGGGTCCGCCGGACGCTGCCAAGGAGCAGGTGATCGCCGACGCGGCTCGCTTGGTACAATGGGGCAGAAAATGGTTTGAGCTGCCCGAGCTCATTGCCCGCATGGCGGACCGTCCCGCCCTGCCTGATGTAAGACGTATACTCAAGGAAAATAAAGCGGCCATTGAAAAGAAGGGCGGAAACACCTAGCCTGCCCTGGCTGCCGAGCTTCAATCGCTCCGCAGCCCAACAATAAAATTTAGGGAACCTCCTTCGATGATCTACGCTCAAAGGCGCCCATGATTACGACGAAAAATTTATCCAAGCGGTACGGCGACAAGCTGGCCGTCAATGACCTGACATTCTCGGTGGCGCCGGGCGAGGTCCTCGGCTTCCTAGGCGCCAATGGTGCGGGCAAGTCCACCACCATGCGCATGATTGCGGGTTTCATAGCGCCCTCCGCGGGGCAAGTCTCGGTTTGCGGGCACGATATCGAAAAAGCGCCGGTGGCGGCGAAATCCTGCATGGGATATTTGCCCGAGGGCGCGCCCAGCTACGGCGAAATGACCGTTGACGAGTTTTTGGACTTCGTTTCCGACGTGCGCGGATTGAACGGCGAGCGGCGCCGGCAAAGGCGGGCCGTGGTGATCGATCGATTGGGGTTGGCGCCGGTGATCGATCAAGTGATCGAGACGCTGTCCAAGGGATTTCGCCGGCGCGTGGGATTGTCCCAGGCGTTGATCCACGATCCCCAGGTTCTGATCCTGGATGAACCCACGGACGGACTCGATCCGAACCAGAAGCATGAGGTGCGCCGGCTCATCAATGAGCTGAGCAAGGACAAGTTGGTGATCGTTTCCACGCATATATTGGAAGAGGTGCACGAGGTTTGCACGCGCGCCATCATCATCGCCGCCGGCCGCATCGTGGCCGATGAGACGCCGACGGCGCTCGAGTCTCGCTCGCGCTACCACCACGCGGTGAGCTTGCGCTTCGAAAAAGCGGACGATCTGGCCGCGGCGCGCCGTGAAATCGCGTTGCTGCCGGAAGTCGCTGCCATCGAGTCGGATGCGCGAGAACTCCGGCTTACGGCGATACCGAAGCCCGGCGCGAACGCCCTGTCCGCCGTCGGCGCGATTATTGCCAAGTACAACTGGGATGTGCCGGAATTGCACTTGGAATCCGGGCGTCTCGACGAAGTGTTCCGCACATTGACGGAACCCCGGCCACCGGGCATCGACGAGTCGCCCGCGGCGGAGCTCAGCGCATGAACAAGGTGCTCGTGGTGTTCCGGCGTGAATTGCGCAGCTATTTTGCCACTCCCCTGGCGTATGTCTTCATCGTCATCTTCTTGGTGCTGGCCGCCGTGTTCACGTTTCAAGTCGGCGGATTCTTGGAACGCAACCAGGCGGACCTGCAGTCATTTTTTCGCTGGCATCCCTGGCTGTACCTGGTGCTGATCCCGGCGATCTCGATGCGGCTTTGGGCGGAGGAGCGCAACAGCGGCAGCATCGAATTGCTCATGACGTTTCCGATCACCCTGTGGCAGGCGGTGGTGGGCAAATTTCTCGCCGCCTGGTGTTTCGCGGGAATTGCGCTCGCACTCACCTTTCCGGTGTGGATCACGGTCAACTATCTGGGATCTCCGGACAACGGCGCCATTGTCGCGGCCTACGTGGGCAGCTTTTTGATGGCAGGCGGATTTTTATCCATCGGCATGTGCCTCTCGGCGGCGACGCGCAATCAAGTCGTGGCGTTCATCACCGCCGCCTTGGTCGGATTCGTATTCCTGCTGGCGGGCTTTCCTCTGGTGCTGGATTTCGTGCGCGGCGTGCTGCCGCAGTCGATAGTCGATGCCATCGCATCCTTGAGTTTTTTCACTCACTTCGATGCCATCTCCAAGGGCGTGATCGACTTGCGCGATCTGTGTTATTTCGCCGCCCTCATCGGCTTCTGGTTGGCCGCAACGGCCTTGGTACTCGACATGAAGAAGGCGGAATAGGTGAACGGTAATCGATGGCGAAGAGTGGGCTTTGGGGTCGGCGGCCTGATTGCACTGGCGGTGCTTTTTCTGGCCGTCGTGATGTTGTCCAACGTGGGCCTGCGGGGCGTGCGGCTGGATCTCACGCAGAACAAGCTATACACCTTGAGCAAGGGCACGCAGCAGGTGCTTGGGGACTTGAAGGAACCGGTCAATTTGTATTTTTATTTTTCGCGCGACGCCGCCGCGAAGCAGTCGCCGCTGCTGATGCCGTATGCGGCTCGAGTGCGTGAATTTCTGGAAGAGGTGAGCGCGCGGGCCGGCGGCAAGATTCATCTGCAGGTGATCGATCCGCAGCCCTTCTCCGACGATGAAGATCGCGCGGCGGAATTCGGCCTGCAATCTCTGCACCCCGGCGGCGAGGCGCTGTATTTTGGCCTGGCCGGCACCAACTCCACCGATGGCCGCTCCGCGATCCCGACGTTCACGGCGGACCGCGAAGAATTCCTGGAGTACGACGTGGCGAAGCTCGTCCAGGAATTGGGCACGCCGAAAAAGCCGGTGATCGGCTTGTTGAGCTCGATCGGCGTGCAGGGACAATTCAATCCGCAGACCGGGCAGATGGGCGAGCCGTGGCCCATCTACACGCAGCTTCAGCAGCTGTTCGCCGTGCGCACGCTCACCGCGGACCTCGACCATATCGACAAGGATGTTGATGTGCTGATGTTGATTCATCCGAAACAGCTGGCGCCGAAGACGTTGTACGCCATCGATCAATTCGTCATGCGCGGCGGAAGAATGCTGCTGCTGGTCGATCCGAATGCCGGCGCCGACTTGAGCGGACAGGATCCGCGCAACCCGCTCGCCGCCGCGATGGCCAATCACTCCTCGGACCTGCAGCCGCTGCTGACGACCTGGGGCGTCGACTATGACGCCACCAAAGTCATCGGCGATTTGGGCCGTGGACTGGAGGTTCGCGCCAATACCTCCACCGCTCCCATTCGCCATATCGGCATCCTGGGATTGCGTCACGGCGACATGGACCCGAAGGACGTCGTGACGGCATCGCTCGAGTCCATCAATCTCGCCACCGTCGGATCACTCGCCGCGCACCCCGGCGCCAAGACCACGTTCGAGCCCTTGCTCCTAAGTTCCAGCACCGCAGAGCCCCTGCCCGCGCAGCGCTTCAACGCCTTGAGCGATCCTGCAGTCTTACGGGACGGGTTCAAATCGACGGGCGTGCGCTACACCATCGCCGCGCGCATTACAGGGCCTGTGGATTCGGCGTATCCCAACGGCCCGCCCGGGGATCAGAAGCCAGCCCCCGGTCCGCCGATCGCGCACCTGGCGAAGTCAACCACACCGGCCAACATCGTTGTGATCGCCGATACGGACCTGTTGATGGATTATCTGTGGGTGCAAACCCGCGAATTGCTCGGTCAGCGCATTGCGCAGGCCTTCGCCAACAACGGCGACCTGATCGCCAACATACTGGACAATTTGAGCGGCAGCAGCGCATTGATCAGCGTGCGTGGCCGCGCCTCTTTCTCGCGGCCCTTCGAGCGCATCGAAGCGCTCAAACGCCAGGCGGATGATCGCCTGCGCGCCAAAGCCCTGGAGTTGCAAACGGAATTGCAGCAAACCGAAAGCAAATTGACGGAGCTGCAGACGAAGCGAAACGATCAGAGCTCATTGATGCTGTCACCCGAACAGGAGGCGGAGCTGAAGCGCTTTACCGCCGAGAAGGCCCGCGTCCGCAAGGAATTGCGCGAGACCGAGCGCGGCTTGGACGTGGATATCAATCGCCTGGGCTCGCGCCTCAAGGTGATCAACATCGCGATCGCGCCGCTGCTCGTCGCGGTGGCCGGCGTCGTCATTTTGTCGCTGCGTCGCCGTCGCCGAACGGTCTCGCCGAGCGCCGCGGCAGGTCCGGCATGAACCGGCAACGATTCATCGCCGTGATGATTGCGGCGCTGCTGGCAATATCCGGGGCCTTGTACTTGAGCACCCAACGCAACTTGCCGCGCGACCCGCACGGCCTGGCCCTTTTACCCGCGCTGGCGAGCGAATTGAACACCGTGTCCGCATTGACGGTGCGCAAGGGGGCCGCGGCTCCCGTCACGGTTCACCAGCAAGGCGGGCAATGGACGGTGGCCGAACGCGCCGACTACCCGGCGGACTTACCCAAGCTGAAGAAATTATTGCTGGCATTGAGCGATGCCAAGATCCGCGAAGAGAAGACTTCGAATCCTGACAGCTACGCCATCATTGGCGTCGAGGATCCCTCCCAGCCGGGCGCCACCGGTACGCAGATCGAGCTGACCGCGCAGAATGGGAAACTCGCCGTGATTGTCGGCAAATCCGCCGGCGAGGGTACCTTTGTCAGGCGTGCGGGCGAGAAACCCAGCTACATCGTCGAGCCGGGGATTTCCGTCGAAGCCGAACCGCGGTATTGGATCGATACCCGGCTGCTCGACATTCCGACCGACAAGATCCAAAGCATCGAGAGCAAACCGGCCTCGGGTGCGGCATATTCCGTGCATCGCGTGGCCGCGAGCCAGCCTAAGCCGACCGACAACAAATCCGGCAGCCCGAGCACCGCCGCTTCGGCGGCGAATCCGACCGCAAACCCGGCGCCCGCGGGCCCGCCGGCCGCGGACAAATTCGTGCTGGAGGGCGTGCCGAGCGGACGGCAGGCGGCGGATTCGCAAACCTTGGCGCCCTCGCCCGCCCACTTCAGCAACCTAAACGTCGAGGATGCGGTCCCGGCCGGCGACATTGATTTCAGCAAGCCCTCCACCGTGACCGTCACGCTGGCCGATGGCGGCGTCATCACCTTTACCGGCGCTGTCGTTGGCGACAAACGATGGATCAAGGTGGCCGCACCGAAAGATGCAGCATTGAGCGCGAAGGCCAACGGCCGCGCCTTCGAGATGGCGAGCTATCGCTACGATGGTATTTTCAGACCCTTGGAGCTGTTGCTGGTGCCGAAACCACCACCGCCCAGCGCCAAGAAGCCCGCACCCGCGCCGAAGCCGTGATCAGCGGCACGCCCGCCGGATTCGGGCGCCGGCTGGCGGCACTGCTGTACGACGCTCTGCTTTTGGCAGCATTGCTGATGATATTCACCGGCGGTGCGCTTTTCTTCACCCACGGCGCGGCAGTGGTGCCGGCCACGGCGGGCGCGTGGGTATATCTTTACCGCGCAGGTCTCGTGGTGCTGATTGCCGGCTACTACCTGCTCAATTGGCTGCGAAGCGGCCAAACCTTGGGCATGCGCGCGTGGCGACTGCGAGTGGTGACTGATTCAGGCAAGCCGCTGGGACTCCGTGCCGCAGCCATGCGCATGCTCTTCGGTGCGCTTGCCTGGGCGCCCGCCGCCTTGGGCGTGCTGTGGCTGTACCTGGATCCCGATCACCTGGCGCTGCATGATCGGCTCTCCAAGACGCGAGTCGTACACCTAGCGCGTTCTTGATATCGCAACCAGCGTCAAGAACCCGATAACCGCCGTCGGCAGCCAGCCGACCAGCGCCGGATTGAGATTGTAGAGCTGGCCGCCGTTCTCGACCGTGCGCGTGATGAGGAAAAACACCACGCCCAGCAGTACGCCGATCACCGTGCGGGTCCCGGCGCCGGTCGTGCGTAAAGGACCGAATACAAAGGGCAGCGCCAGCAACGTCACCACGATCACTGCAAAGAGCCTCGCTATCCGCGACCAGTAGCCGATTTCGTACGATGCGGTTTCGAGATTGTTACGCCGCAGGTGATCGATATAGGAAGCGAGTCCTTGCAGCGTCAACAATTGCGGATCGGTAGCTGCCAACCCCAAAAACTCCGGACCCACGGTTGTTTGCATCGTCAGCTCGCCGACCGTGTCGGCCTCGACCTTGTCCCTCTCGAACCGCGAGGTCGCGACGTTGTGCAGGCTCCATCGGCCCGGATCTGCCACCGATATCCTGGCGGCTCGCTGGATCGAGCGCAGGCGCGTCGGCCCATCCAGTTCGAATACCGACACCCCGCCGAATGCCCGGTCTACCTCGCCCGTTTGCACGCGCAGGATTCGGTTGCCGTCCTTGACCCACGCGCTGCTGGAGCCGGCGAAACTGACATCCGCCAGTTTGCTGGTGGTCTTTTCGCGCTTCGCAAACTGCCCCATCGAGGGCGCCGCATACTCGCCGATGCCGAACATGATCAGGGCGAGGGTGAGACCGGCGAGACCCACGGGCCACGCGATGCGCCAAACCGATACGCCGGATGCCCTGGTCACCACCAATTCGCTGCCCGAGGCAAGGTGCCCGAGCCCCATCAGCGCACCGATCAATGCCCCAATCGGCAGCAGCTCGAACGCTTGTTGCGGGATATTGAGCAGCGTGAACAAAAAGGCATCAGCCGCACCGTAGCTGCCGATGCCGATGTCCCCTTGCTGGCTGATGAATGTCACCAGTGCTCCCAAGACCAGCAGCACGGCCATGGCCATCAACGTGTAGAGCAGCACCGCACGATACAGATATCGATCGAGAATGTTCATGCCTTCCTCGCATCGCGCATCACCAGATAGAGCCCCAAGGCCAGTGCCGCGGCATGCACCCACCACACACCGATCGCCGGCGGCAGGTCGCCCTTCTCCACCCAAATCTTCGACGCCGACAACAAATTCGAATAGACGAAGTACACCACAATGGCGAATGCCAATCGGGCATAACGGCCCTGCCGGGGGCGCAGTTTGCTCAAGGGCACAGCCACCAAGGTGAGCACCAGCGCCATAAGGGGTGTAGATGTCCTGAATTGCAATTGCGCGATGTCCGAAGGATCGCTCGACCCCCACAGCAGGCGAGTCGGCTTGGTATCCGGATCCAAGGAGCTGCGAATATCCTGCGGCGTCGCGATGGGAATGCCATGCTCGCGGAATTCAATCACGCGAAAATCGTCCTTACCCGGAACACCCTCGTAACGCCGGCCATTGAATAGGGTCACCAAGTGCATGCTGTCCGAGCTTGCTTTCGAGTAGGTCGCGGTCTCTGCCAACGCGACCTCGATTCGTCCCGCTGATTCGCGTTGCACGAACACATTGTGCAGCACACCCTCTTGATCGACGCGTTCCGCGTAAAACACCGCATCACCCCCGCTGAAAGCGCGAAATCTGCCGGCATCGAGTTGGCCGAATTGCGCTTCTTTGATCGCGGATTGGCGCAGCAACTGCACCTGGCCATCGGCCCGCGGAACCTGCACAAACGCGAGCCAGCCCAGACCTACGGCAATGACCGCGGCGAAGCCGAACAACGGCGCCAGCAGCCGCGAAGGCCCAAAGCCGCAGGCCTGCAGCGCGGCCATCTCACTATCGTGGTACATGCGGCCCAAGGTCAACACTATGGCCAGCAACAACCCGACCGGGACAATGACCGATAGATACATGACCGTGCCGAGCGCGATCAAGTCGAACACCACACCCCTGCCGTATTGGTTGTCGGCCGCTTGGCCGAGCACCCGGGAGAGCTGATTCGACACCAGGACGGCGACCAGGACACCGGTCACGGCCAACCATGTCTGCACGACTTCGCGCAACACATATCTTTGCACTGTCCATTTCATGCTGTCAGCTTAGAGCCTTCCTAATAATCTAGTAAACTATTTGCGCAAACCCTTGCACCTACGACTTTGGATAAAACGGAGTTTCGAGACATGGAATTCATGGCAATTATTGATGCAAAAGCACGCGCCCAGGCGGGCTGCGCGGTGGTCGGCGTCTATGAGAACGGAGATCTTGGCGTCGCAGCCCGGCAAGTCGACAAGCAGATGCAAGGATTGATCACCAATCTGCAGGGCAGCGGCGACTTCACCGCCAAGCTCGGTGATACGTTGATGCTGCCGCTGCCCTCAGGATCGGCCGCCTCGCGTCTGTTGCTCATTGGTCTGGGGACCCGCGCAGGATTCGGACGCAAACAATACCGCAAGGCCTTGCAGTCCGCCGCACAGGCGCTGACCAAGACGGGCGCGAGCGACGCGGCTGTGTACCTTGCCATGGAGCCGGTCGCGGAGCTCGACATGGCGTACCGCGCGCGCATTGTTGCCGAAGTATTCACATCGCAGGCGTACAAAGTCCCGGATCTCAAAACCTCGCCGAAGCCGAAAGCGCGGCGCCTGGCGGCCATCAACGTCGCGGCGGCCGATGCTCGCGCGGCAAAAGCGGCGGCTCAAGGGTTGCGCATCGGGGCTGCCATCGGCAGTGGTCTTGGCTTCGCACGCGATCTTGCCAACCTGCCGCCCAACGTCTGCACGCCGACGTACATGGGAAACCGCGCTCTGCAACTGGCCAAAGAGTTCTCGAGCATTAAAACCAAGGTGCTGGATGAAAGCGGCATCAAGGCGCTCAAGATGGGCGCCTTCCTCGCGGTCACGCAAGGTTCCGAGGAGCCGCCGCGTCTCATCGTGTGTGAATATCGGGGCGCCAAAAAGGACGTGGCGCCCGTCTGTCTCGTGGGCAAGGGCATTACCTTTGATTCGGGCGGAATCTCGCTCAAGGATCCACCCGCCATGGATGAAATGAAGTTCGACATGAGCGGCGGCGCCGCCGTCTTGGGCACGGTGCGCGCGATCGCAGAATTGAAGCTGCCGATCAACGTCGTGGCGATCGTCGCAGCCTGCGAAAACATGCCAAGCGGCAGCGCCGTCAAACCGGCCGACATCGTGACCACCATGTCGGGCCAGACGGTGGAAATTCTCAACACCGACGCCGAAGGCCGGCTGGTTTTGTGCGATGCCATCACTTACAGCCGGCGCTACAAGCCGGCGGCTGTGATCGATGTCGCCACCTTGACGGGTGCCTGCATTATCGCTCTGGGCAATCATGTCAGCGGCCTGATGAGCAACACGCCTGAGTTGGCGCAGGAGTTGGAGTCCGCCGGCATTCGCGCGGACGATCGCGCTTGGCGCTTGCCGATCGGCGAGGAATACGTCGATCAGCTCAAAAGCAACTTCGCGGATATCGCCAACGTCGGCGGACGTGAGGGCGGCGCCTGCACGGCCGCGTCCTTCCTCGGCAAATTTGCCAAAGATATGGCCTGGGCCCACTTGGATGTGGCCGGGACGGCGTGGCTGAGCGGCGCGCAAAAGGGCAGCACCGGCCGGCCTGTTCCCATGCTGGTCGATTTCCTGGTCCATCGCACCAAGGCATCATGACGGAGCGCGTGGATTTTTATATCCTGAAAAGTGCGGCCGCCAAACAGCGTTGGGCCTTTGCCTGCCGCCTGACTGAAAAAGCCTATCTCAAGGATTTGAAAATCGTCATTGTCAACGACACGCTGGCCGATGCGAAGGCATTGGACGAATTGCTTTGGACTTTCAACGAGCAGTCCTTCATACCGCATCGGATTTGCCTGGATGAACAGTCGGTGGACCCCGCGACGCCGGTTCACCTGACTGTCGAGCCGGCTGCCCTGCAAGCGGCGGATTTGCTCGTCAATTTGGCCCAAAGGCTTCCTGTGCAGCTCGAGCGCTACGCGCGCATCGCTGAGATCATCGACGCTGACGAGGAGCGCCGGCGCTTGGGCCGCGAGCGCTTCAAGGCCTATCGCGATCTGAAGCTCACGCTGGAGACGCACCAGATCGACGAAGCTGCGGATGTTTGAGATCTCGTATCATGGATAAGGCCTACTCACCCGCCGATATCGAATCGCGCATCTACGCGCGCTGGGAGGCCGGCGGATATTTCGCGCCGAGCGGTAAGGGGCCGGCCTATTCGATCGTCATACCCCCGCCGAATGTCACCGGCACCCTGCATATGGGACATGCGTTTCAAGACACCATCATGGATGCGCTCATCCGCTTTCATCGCATGCGAGGGTTCAATACGCTGTGGCAGCCGGGCACGGATCATGCGGGCATTGCGACCCAGATGGTGGTTGAGCGCCAGCTGAATGCCGCCGGCCAAAGCCGTGTGGATTTGGGACGCGAAGCCTTCGTCGAGCGTGTTTGGCAGTGGAAGGAGACTTCCGGCGGCATGATCGCGAAACAAATGCGCCGCCTCGGCGCGTCGGTCGACTGGCAGCGCGACATGTTCACCTTGGACCCCGCCCTCTCACAGACGGTTACCGAAGTGTTCGTGCGGCTCTACGAGGAAGGCCTGATCTATCGCGGCAAGCGCCTGGTGAATTGGGATCCGGTGCTCAAGACCGCCCTCTCCGATCTGGAAGTCGTCGCAGACGAGGAATCGGGCAGCCTCTGGCATTTGCGCTATCCCATAAGCGAAGGCCCGGGATATCTGGTCGTCGCCACCACACGCCCCGAGACCATGCTGGGCGACGCCGCGGTCGCCGTGCATCCGGACGATGAGCGATATCGGCATTTGATCGGCCGCAAGGTTCGATTGCCCCTCGCGGATCGGGAATTGCCCATCATCGCTGATGCCTACGTGGACCCGGCCTTTGGCAGCGGCTGCGTCAAAATCACCCCGGCCCACGACTTCAATGACTACGATGTCGGCCAGCGCCACGGACTTCCCCTGATCACCATCATGACGCTGGACGCAACGCTGAATGACAGTGTCCCCCGCGCTTACCGCGGCCTCGATCGATTTGTCGCCCGGGAAAAAATCATCGCCGATCTGGACGCGATGGGGCTGATTGAGCGCATCGAGCCGCACAAACTCACCGTGCCGCGCGGCGATCGCAGCAACGCCATTCTCGAGCCGCTGCTGACGGATCAGTGGTTCGTCGACATCAAGCCGTTGGCGGCGCCCGCCATTCGCGCGGTTGAATCAGGTGAAGTGCGCTTCGTGCCCGACACCTGGAGCGGCGTTTACTACGAATGGATGCACAAAATCCGGGATTGGTGCATCAGCCGGCAACTGTGGTGGGGTCACCGAATTCCAGCCTGGTACGACCCGGACGGCCGCTGGTATGTCGCGCACAGCGAGGCGGAGGCGCGCAGCGCGCACGGGATCGAACCTGCCACGCCGCTGCGCCAGGACGACGACGTGCTCGATACCTGGTTCTCCTCGGCGCTCTGGCCGTTCTCGACGCAAGGATGGCCGGAAAAGACCCAGGCCTTGCAAACCTACTATCCGACCGCCGTGTTGGTGACGGGCTTCGACATCATCTTCTTCTGGGTGGCCCGCATGATCATGATGGGCCTCAAGTTCACCGGTGAGGTGCCGTTTCGCGCCGTGTACATCCATGGGCTGATTCTCGATCAAGACGGCCAGAAGATGTCCAAGTCCAAGGGCAATGTCATCGACCCTCTGGACATTGTCGACGGCATTTCGCTGGATGCCTTGCTCGAAAAGCGCACGACGGGCCTCATGCAGCCGCAAATGAAATCGGCCATCGAAAAAGCGACGCGCAAGCAGTTTCCCCAAGGTATCGCGGCTTACGGCACCGATGCACTGCGCCTGTGCCTGGCGCGGCTCGCCACGCAAAGCCGCGACCTGCGCTTCGACATGGCAAGAGTCGAGGAGTATCGAAACTTCTGCAACAAGCTCTGGAATGCCGCGCGCTACGTGCTGATGAACGTCGAGGATCAGGATCTGAAATCGCAGGGAGCCGAATTCAGTCTGGCAGACCGGTGGATCCGCTCGCGGCTCGCGGGGATGCTGACGCGCATCGAAGCCGGGTTCGCCGATTATCGGCTCGACAATGTGGCCAATGCGCTGTACGAATTTACCTGGCATGAATTCTGCGATTGGTACGTGGAACTGTCCAAAGCGGTCCTGCAATCCGAGTCAGCGTCACCGGCGGCGAAACGCGGCACGCGCCTGACATTGGTGCAAACGCTCGAAACATTGCTGCGCGCCCTGCATCCTCTCGCCCCTTTTATCTCCGAGGAGATATGGCAACGGGCACGCGTCAGCGCCGGGGCCCGGGGCGAGACCATCATGCTCGCGGAATTCCCGACGGCGGCAGCGGTGCCCACCGACGCGCAGGCAGAACCGGAAATGCGCTGGGTCATGGACTTCGTTCTCGGCGTGCGCCAGATCAAAGGCGAGATGGATATCGCGCCGAGCCGCAAGCTGGAAGTGCTGCTGCAAAATGCGCATGCGCGGGATCTGGAGTATCTGAAGCGCAATCTGCATTACCTGATGCGACTCGCCGGCGTCGAGTCGCCGCGGGTGCTGGCAGCGGGCGAAGCTGCGCCCATTGCTGCGGTCGCATTGCTGGGGAATTTGGAAATCTTGGTGCCGATGAAAGGCCTGATCGATCCCACCGCGGAACTCGAGCGCCTCGCAAAACGCTTGCGCAAAGCGCAGATCGACTCGAGCAAATTGGAGGCCAAGTTGGGCAACAGCCAATTCGCCCAGAACGCCCCGGCCGACATCGTGGCCAAGGACCAGCAGCGGCTTGAGGAATTGCGCACGGAAATCGGTCAGTTATCAGCCCAAACTGCACGGGTGACCAAGCTCAAGAACCAATGAACGCGCTGCACTCGCAGATCGAAGCGATTCTTGCCCAACTCAACCGGGTGATCCTCGGCAAGGATGCGCAGATCCGTCTGTGCCTGGCGTGCCTATTGGCGCGCGGACATCTCTTGATCGAGGATATCCCCGGCGTGGGCAAAACCACCCTGGCGCATGGCATCGCCAAGACCTTGGGATTGTCTTTCCAGCGGGTGCAGTTCACCAGCGACCTTCTGCCCGCCGACGTGCTCGGAGTCTCGATTTTCGACCGCGAGACCGGCAAGTTCCGCTTCCAGCGCGGGCCGATCTTTGCGCAACTCGTGCTCGCCGATGAAATCAATCGCGCCTCGCCGAAGGCGCAGAGCGCGTTGCTGGAAGCGATGGAAGAGCACCAAGTGACCCTCGACGGCCAGTCGATGCCGTTGCCTGAGCCGTTCTTCGTCATCGCCACCCAAAATCCTCAGGATCAAGTGGGTACTTTTCCGCTTCCTGAATCGCAATTGGATCGATTCTTGATGCGCGTGCACCTGGGATATCCGGCCGCCGCCGCAGAACGTGAATTATTGAGCGGCGTCGATCGGCGCGATCTGGTGAAAACCTTGCAGACCATCACCACGGCCGACAGCCTTCGGCAGCTGCAGGAAAGCGTTCTCGAAATTCATGTCGCGCCCGCGCTGCTCGATTACGTTCAGGCGCTGGTGGCGCATACGCGGCGCGCGCCGGGATTGAACGCCGGTCTGTCGCCGCGAGCGGCCATCGGCTTATTGCGTGCCGCGCGCGCCTGGGCCTTGATTTGCGGACGCAGCGCGGTCATACCTGAACATGTGCAAGCGATATTTCCGGCCGTCGTGGAACACCGCGTCCGTCAGCGCAGCAGCGACGCGGTGGCGGTGAGCCGGCTGCTCGAGGCCGTGCCGGTCCCTTAAATCAGAAGGACTCAAATTCCTTGAGCACCCTGCGCCAGGCAGCGATCAATAAATTGCGGGCTCGGGTCATCCGCCGCCACGGCCGCGACAGCTTGCCGATCAGCATCAGTCGGCGGCGCATTTATATTCTTCCAACGCGCTTCGGCGTCATGCTGGCGGCGATTCTCGCCGCGATGTTGATCGCAGGCCTCAACTACAACAGCAACCTCGCGCTGGCGTTCGCGTTTTTGATGGCCAGCATGGCGCTCGTGACCATGCATCACTGCAATCGCAACTTGCTGCGCCTGTCCGTGGACGTGACCACGGAGGTCGATGCGTTCGCCGGGCGTGAAGCCATGTTCGAATTCGAGCTGCGCAATGCTTCCAACGTCGATCGCCGCGACATCGAGGTGCGCTGCTTGAAGGCCGCCGCCATGGGCAGCGTACCGGCCGGGGAAAGCGAATCCATCGAGGTGATCGCCACCGTGGCGCAGCGCGGCGTGGCACGCGTCGATCAGTTCGAGCTGCGCACGCGCTATCCCTTTGGCTGGTTCTACTCCTGGACCTACGTGCAGGGGCCGATCACCATTTACGTGGCGCCGGCACCCGCCGGCACGCGAACTTTGCCCTCGGCGGGCGCCAAGGGCACGGGCACGCACTCGGAGGCCCGCGGCGATGAGGACTTCTCCGGCTTGCGCGCCTACGAGCCCGGCGTGCCGTTGAAACACATGGCTTGGAAGGTGCTGGCGCGCGGCGGCGAGGCTGCGGTGCGCAGTTATTCGAGTTTGGCGGCGCAGCCTGAGTGGCTGGAGTGGTCCGCGCTCGATGGCATGGGTCTGGAGGCGCGTCTATCGCAGCTCTGCCTCTGGGTGCTGGAGAGCGATTCCGCGCAAAGGCCCTACGGGCTGCGCCTTCCCGGCAAGGAAATCGCACCGTCCGGCGGCGCGGCGCATCGATTCGCGTGCCTAAGAGCGCTCGCGGCCTTCGGCGTTGGCGAGGCCGGCGGGGCAGGCTCCCAATGATCACCGAGCGCGTCTCCTACGAGCAGCTTCTGGGCATTTGCGGTTGTTTAGGCCTGGCGTTGCTGGCGCATGTCACGACGCTGCCGTTCTGGGTACCCGCAATCGTCGTTGCCTGCGGCCTCATTCGCTTGGGGTTGGCGCGCAGCGGCGGCGGCGCGCCTCCGCGCAAGGTGCTCTTCATCATCGCAGCTCTGGCCATCCCGCTGTTGTTTGTGCGCTTCCACACCTTCAACGGCTTGGTTGCCGGCACCGCACTGCTCAGCATTGCCGCGGGACTGAAACTATTGGAGACGAAGACCCGGCGCGACATCTACATCATCACGCTGATCATTTACTTTGTGAGCCTCGCCGCGCTATTGGAAGGCGACTCCTTCTGGCTGCTGGCCTATCTGATCGGCGTCTGCTGGCTCACCACCGCGACCCTACTGCGAGTAACCAGCAGCGGTCCGGCGCCCGGTTGGCGCCGCTCCCTGCGCTACGGCGGACGCGTGTTGGCGCAGGCACTGCCTCTGGCCTTGGTTTTCTGGCTGCTGTTCCCCCGATTCGCGGGGCCGCTATGGCAGATCCCCAACGATTCGCAAACCGCTGCCTCGGGACTGAGCGACACGATGAGTCCCGGAGACATCACCCGATTGGCGTTGTCGGATGAAGTCGCGTTCCGTGTGCGGTTTGCTTCGGCGGCGCCGCCCGCCCCGGAGCGCTACTGGCGAGGTCCGGTACTGGACAGTTTCGACGGCCACACGTGGAAGCGCGCGACCTCCGGTTTTTCCGTAGGCGCGCCGCCCATGCAGCCGCTCGAGACCGCGTATCGCTACACGGTGATGATGGAGCCGCATCAGCATCGCTGGATTTTCATGCTCGATTGGCCTGCCACGTGGAATCTGCCCGCTGCCGTGCTCACCCATGACTACACCTTGACGCAGCCCGATCCGCTATCGCGGCCGGTCGATGTGACCGGTACGTCTTACACGCGCATCCAATCCTGGCAACCCCTGACCAGGAACGAGCGATGGCGCAATTTGCAGCAGCCGCAGGGTCGAAATCCACGCACGCAGCAGCTGGCGCAGGAGCTGCGCGGTGCACACGCCGACGATATGGAATTGGCCGACGCGGTGCTCGGTATGTTTCGGCAGCAGGCATTCTTTTACACCCTGACGCCGCCCAAGCTGTCCGACAATTCCGTGGACGACTTCCTGTTCAATACCAAGCGCGGATTCTGCGGCCACTACGCCTCAGCCTTCGCCGCGCTGATGCGCGCCGCCGGCATTCCCGCCCGCGTGGTTACGGGATACCAGGGCGGAACGCTCAATCCGTACGGAGATTATTGGATCTTCAGGCAAAGCGACGCCCATGCATGGACCGAAATTTGGATCGATGGAGGCTGGAGGCGCATCGACCCGACCGCTGCGATCGCTCCTGAACGCGTGGAGCGCGGCCTCGCGGATACCGCGAATGCCGATGACCCGTTGGTCAGCCGTTGGCAAAGCAGGACCGCCTGGTTCGCCGGTACGCGGCTGCGGCTCGACTTGCTGCGCGAAATCTGGCGCGAGCGCATCTTGGATTTCGATCAGGACTCACAGCGCAAATTGCTCGAGATGCTCCACATCCAGGAACCGGACGGCCAAAAACTCGTGATGCTCTTGGCGGTAGGCATGGCGCTGGTACTGGGCTGGCTGACCTGGCAGGTTCGCCGCGAGCTGGCTCCGCAGTCAAAGGATATCGCCGCCCGCACGTACGCGCGCCTCTGCGCAAGACTCGCCGCCGCGGGATTGCCGCGAAGAATGTACGAAGGTGCCGAGGACTACGCGCTGCGAGTCGCGAGGCAGCGCCCGGATCTCGCGGCCACGGTCACGGCGCTGTGCCGTCACTATTCGTCGCTGCGCTATTCACAGCCATCCGCGCGAATTACGTTGGGTCAGTTCCAGGCGGGGGTGCGCGCCTTTCGGCCCAAAGCCCGCCCGAGACCGGCGCCCTAGTTACGTCGCTTAGGCGGCCAGATTTTCGCGTGTCTTCAAGAATTTGATATCCGGCCAGCGCTCTTCGGTGAGCCCAAGATTCACGCGGGTCGGCGCGAGATACACCAGCTCTCCGGCGTGATCGATCGCGAGGTTGTCGTGTGCCTTGGTCCGAAATTCCGCCAGTCGTTTCTCATCCTGGGTGCTCACCCAACGCGCCACGGCCACGTTGATCGGTTCGAACACGCATTGCACGCTGTATTCGTCTTGCAGGCGAAATGCCACGACCTCGAATTGCAGCTGGCCGATGGCGCCGAGAATCAAGTCATTGTTGCGCAGCGGCTTGAACAGCTGGGTCGCGCCTTCCTCGCACAGCTGCGACAGACCCTTTTGCAAGGCCTTCATGCGCAGCGGATCCTTGAGCACGGCGCGCCTGAATATTTCCGGCGCGAAGTTCGGAACGCCCGTAAAGGTGAGGGTTTCACCCTCGCTGAACGTATCGCCGATGTTGATCGTGCCGTGATTGTGCAGGCCGATGATGTCGCCCGCGTACGCCTCCTCGGCCTGGCTGCGATCGGCGGCCAGAAAAGTCAGCGCATCCGCGATGCGAACGTCCTTGTCGAGCCGCACATGATGCAATCGCATGCCGCGCGCATAGCGACCGGAACAAAGGCGCATGAAGGCGATTCTATCGCGGTGCCCGGGGTCCATATTGGCCTGGATCTTGAACACAAAGCCGGTGAGCTTGGGTTCATCCGCATTGACGGAGCGCTGCAGAGTCGGGCGTGGCTGCGGCGCCGGGGAGTGCACGACAAAAGATGAGAGCAGTTCCCGAACGCCGAAATTATTGACCGCCGAGCCGAAGAAAACCGGGGTCTGTTTGGCCGCCAGGTAGCGCTGCAAATCGAATTGCGGACTCGCGCCGCGCACCAGCTCAACTTCCTCGAGGAATTTTTCGTAATTGTCGCCGAGAAACTCCCGCGCCTCATCGCTCGCGATGCCGACGATGGTTTCATGGGTGCCGACACGCCCTTTCTCCACGGGCACGTACACATAAATCGTGTCTTCGATCAAATGATAGACGCCGAGCAGGTCGCGTCCCATACCGATGGGCCAGGTGATCGGGGCGCATTGGATCTTCAGGACGCTCTCGATTTCATCCAGCAATTCGATCGGCGCCCGGCCGTCGCGGTCCAACTTGTTCACGAAGGTCATGATGGGTGTGTCGCGCAGCCGGCATACGTCCATGAGCTTGATGGTGCGCTCCTCGACACCCTTGGCGCAGTCGATGACCATCAAAGCCGAGTCCACGGCAGTCAGCGTTCGATACGTGTCCTCCGAGAAGTCCTCGTGACCGGGCGTATCCAATAAATTAACGATGCAATCATCGAACGGAAATTGCATCACCGAGGACGTGACGGAGATGCCGCGTTGCTGTTCCAGCCGCATCCAGTCGGAAGTGGCATGACGCGTGGCCTTGCGTCCTTTCACGGTGCCGGCCATCTGAATGGCGCCGCCGAACAGCAGCAGCTTCTCGGTGAGCGTGGTCTTGCCCGCGTCGGGGTGGGAGATGATGGCAAAAGTTCTTCTTCTGCTGATTTCCTCGGCCAGTGAGCCACTCGGCATGATTTAAGAAAATTCCTCTAATTGTGCCGTCATCGGCGCGACGGCATTGTAGAGGAAACTTCGATATGTTTAATTAGATTAGTTAAACGTCGCTAGTATTTGATTTTACTAACATTTATGTATGGATATTATTTCGTGTTCGGCGCCAGCAGACGGCGCAGCACCGCGGCATCCTCGCGGCCGCCCGTCGCTTGGTAGTATCCGCGCCGGATGCCCACTTGCTCAAAGCCCAGGGAATGATACAGGCGCGCCGCCGCGACATTTGAGGGTCTGACTTCCAGAAACGCCTCGCTCATGCCGGCCGAACGCGCTCGCTCGAGCAGGAACAACAATACCTTGCGGGCAAAGCCGCGCGAGCGATACTCATCCCGAATGCACACATTCAAAATGTGCGCCTCGCCCGCTCCCAGCGACATGATGCCGTAGCCGCCCAAGTCACCGGCCACATCGATGACGCGGCATACATAACCGACCCGCAGACAGTCGCGGAAAATCCCTTCGCTCCACGGGAATTGATAGGCAGACTTTTCGATGGCGGCGATGACCGGGATGTCGAGTTCGTTCATGGGCCTGATATCGACCCTCGCGAACTCGACGTCCAGCTTGACGCTAGACACGGGAGCACACCTCGCGTGCGAATTTCAAATCTTCCCAGGTCTTGCGCTTGTCGGCCGGCGTGCGCAGGAGATATCCCGGGTGATAGGTGACGATCAAAGGCACGGAAGAGGCGCCGAATCGATGCACCTGCTGGCGCAAACTGCCCAGCGTTTTGCCGGTGTGAAGCAAGTTCTGCGCGGCGATTCGCCCAACGGCCAACATGATCTTCGGCTTCAGCAGCGCGATCTGCCGTTCCAGATAGGGTAGACACTCGGTGGCTTCGGCCGGGCTCGGGTCACGATTGCCGGGAGGCCGGCATTTCAAAACGTTGGCAATGTATACCTGCTCGCGCGCCAGTCCCACCGCACGCAGCATGGAGTTCAGGAGCTGCCCGGCCCGTCCTACAAAAGGCTCGCCCTTGCGATCCTCGTCGGCTCCGGGCGCCTCGCCGACGATGAGCCACTCAGCGTGCAGGTTACCCACGCCAAATACCGTCTGCGTGCGCGTCGCGCTCAAGCCGCAGCGAGTGCAGGCGGCCACGCGCGCGCGCAGCTCGGGCCAATCCACGCCGGCCTCGCGGGCTGCCGGCGCAGCGCTAGGCGGCGCAACGGTTGGCGGCGCAACGGTTGGCGGCGCAGCGGTTGGCGGCGCAGCGGTTGGCGGCGCAGCGACACGTTGCGACGCGGTGGCGACCGCTTCCGACGCAGCGGCAAAGGCTTGCGTCGCCGGCGACGATCCGGGCGCTGCCGCGGCCCGCAACGTCCAGGATTTCAATCCCAGAGCGGCAAGGTATTCCCGGCGCAACTCGCTATTCATGTGTCGGGGCAACCGGACGGCTTCGCCGCCGCAGTTTGCGGTAGGCCCAAACAGAAGGGGCGGAAAGCGCGTAGAGGCCGAAAATGATCAGCAACGTGATGGCCGGGTGCAGAAAGATGAGCACGAAGGCCAACGGCACGAACACGATGTACGTGAATCGCACTCGTCCGCCCGGGTTGACGTACTTGAAGCTGTTGAAGGCGAAGCGGCTGATCATGAGCGCACCGGCGGTTGCAGTCACCAGGAACGCTAAAATCAATCCCGGCAAGCCGATGTTGATTTGATCACTGGCGAGCCATACCAAGGCAGCAACGATGGCAGCGGCGGAAGGACTGGGCAGGCCCTCGAAGTAATGCTTGTCCTGCGTGGCCGCGCGAGCGTTGAAGCGTGCCAAACGCAATGCCGCTGCGGCCGCGTAGAAAAAACACACCAGCCAGCCGACCCGTCGCCAGAGCGGTCCGTACTCGGCAATGCGCGCTACGCCCCATTGATACGTGACGATGGCTGGAGCCACGCCGAAGGACACCATGTCCGAGAGGCTGTCGTATTCCTTGCCGAACGCACTGGCGGTATTGGTCCAGCGCGCCACGCGCCCGTCAAACATATCGAACACGCCCGCCACGAATACCGCGATGCCGGCGTATTCGAACCTCAAGTCGATCGCCGCCACAATGGCGTAAAAACCGGCGAAAAGCGCGCCGGTCGTGAGGAGATTGGGGAGCCAGTAAACTCCGCGCGGCCTAGCTGGAGAGTCGTCGACGTCGCTCATTGGCGACCATAATACCAGGGGGGCTCATGTAAGATATGCGGCTATGCGCTTATCCCAATACCCTATTTCGACCCTCAAAGAGGTGCCTGGCGATGCCGAGGTCGTAAGCCATCAACTGATGCTGCGCGCCGGGCTCATCCGGCGCCTGGCGGCGGGCTTATACATTTGGTTGCCCATGGGGCTTCGGACCTTGAAGAAAGTGGAGCAGATCGTGCGCGAAGAAATGAATCGCGCCGGTGCTTTGGAGTTGTGCATGCCCACCATCCAGCCTGCCGAATTGTGGGTGGAGTCAGGGCGCTGGACCAAGTACGGCCCGGAGCTGCTGCGCCTGAAGGATCGCCACGATCGCGATTTCGTCTATGGACCGACCCATGAGGAAGTCATCACGGACATCGCGCGGCGCGAACTGCGCAGCTACAAGCAGCTGCCGGTCAATTTCTATCAAATTCAATCCAAATTCCGCGATGAGATTCGCCCGCGGTTCGGCGTCATGCGCGCGCGTGAGTTCATCATGAAAGATGCGTATTCATTTCACACGGACGCGGCGAGCCTGGCCGAAGGCTATCGGCTCATGTACGACGCGTACACGCGCATCTTTACCCGAATGGGACTCAAATTCAGGGCCGTGCAAGCCGATGGCGGCAGCATCGGCGGCGACACCTCGCAGGAATTTCAGGTCTTGGCCGATTCCGGCGAGGACGCCATCGCTTTCTCCGACAGTGACGACTACGCGGCCAATCTGGAAACCGCAGCCACATTGCTGCCCGCCACGCCCCGCGCGGCGGCGGCGCAGCCGCTGACCAAGGTGTCCACGCCGAATGCCCGCACCATTGCGGAGGTCAGCGCGCTGCTTGGCGTGAATTCCGCGCAATGCGTCAAGACCCTGTTGGTGGACGGCAGCGCCGGCGATGTCGTCGCTCTGGTCATTCGCGGCGATCACGAACTCAATGCCGTGAAATCCCAGAAACTGGACGGCGTTGCGCGTCCGTTGAGAATGGCCGGCGCCGAACGCATCCGCGCGGCAAGCGGCGCGGAACCGGGCTTCATCGGGCCCTTAGGGTTCAAGGGCAAGGTCTATGTCGACCATGCCGCGGCTCACCTGGCCGATTTCGTCTGCGGCGCGAACGAAAGGGACATGCACTATCGCGGTGTGAATTGGGGCCGCGACCTCGCCGATCCGCACTCTGTCGACATCCGCAATGCTCAAGCCGGCGATCCCAGCCCGAGCGGACGCGGCACCCTGAACATCGCCCGCGGCATCGAGGTGGGACAGATATTTCAGCTCGGGCAGCTCTACAGCGCCGCCATGAACGCCAATGTGCTGGACGAACAGGGCAAGGCCCTGACGATGTTCATGGGCTGCTACGGCATCGGTGTCACTCGGGTGGTCGCAGCGGCCATCGAACAGAATCACGATGCCAACGGGATCATATGGCCGGAGGCGCTTGCGCCTTTCCAAGTGGTATTGGTGCCCATCAATTATCAAAAGTCAGCGCGGGTTCAGGAGACGGCGGACGCGCTGTACCGGGACTTCAACGCCGCAGGCATCGATGTCCTGTTCGATGATCGCGACGCCCGGCCCGGCGTCAAATTCGCCGATTCGGAGCTTTTGGGAATTCCTCACCGCATCGTGATCGGAGAGCGCACGTTGGCCGCCGGAAATCTCGAGTATCGCCACCGGCGCGAGACCGAATCGACGGAAATTCCGGCAGCCGATCCGGTAGGCTATATTCGACATAAGTTAAATGGCTAAAATTTCCCTATGCGCTATGCCCTGGCGGTGCTGGTCGCGCTGATCGCCTCATTGGCCTTGAGCAGGCCTGTGCGCGCCGATCAGCAGCGCGACCCGGAATTGAGGCAGCTGCTGCAAAAAATCATCGGCAGTTCGGATTGCTTCACCGATAAGTACGAATCCGAAGTTTGGTACAAGTCCATGGAACCGCGCCTCGCGCAGTTCGTGCCGACACACGAAGCGCGGATTGAGATCTTGAATCATGTGTATTGCGAGGCAAAGCGAGATCCGACGCTGCAAATCCCTCCGGACTTGGTGTTGGCGCTGATGGAGGTGGAGAGCCGTTTTGACCGCTGGGCAGTCTCGCCGGCGGGCGCCGTGGGCCTCATGCAAGTGATGCCGTTTTGGCCGCGACAGTTGGGTGTACAGAATCAGCTGGTCAAGGTCGCGCCGAACATACGCATGGGGTGCGAGATCCTGCGCTACTACCTGCGCGTGGAGCATCGCAATTGGTCCCTCGCGCTCGCACGCTATAACGGCAGTGTGGGCCGAAACAAGTATCCCGCCCTTGTCATGCAGCGCTGGGAGCGCGCCTGGCGGTTCTAGAAAACCTCGAATTCTGCGGGTATTTCCCTTCGGTCGTGCTCGGCCGCGTCGAACTCACGGACCGTCTCGACGCGCGCGTGGGCAGGCCCGCGATGCAGCCACTGACGCAGTGCGTCCACCGAGGATTGACTGCCTTGCGCCAGCACTTCGACCGACCCATCAGGCAGGTTTCGAGCCAGGCCGCGCACCCCTAATCGTTTGGCCTCGAGGCGCGCGCTGTGACGAAAATAGACGCCCTGGACCTTTCCCATCACCAGAAAGCGCCGGATCACCTCATCCATCGAAATTGCCGCTAGTGAGGAACGGCGGCCGGCGCTTCAGCGTGCTGGGCGTTGGCGAGCGCCACGGCTGCATGGTGTTTGGCTTGCAGCGCCGCCAGTCGAGCCCGGCCGTACTCCTGTGCCTGCAAGTGCGCCTCCGCTCTTGCAATGGCTGCCTGCGCCGCATCGAATTCGGGGGAACTGCCGCGGGTTGCACCCGCCGCCGCAGCGGCGACAATCGCCTGGCGAGCGTCGCTCATTTCCTGTACTGGCGGCGCAGTTCTGCAGCCGAGCAGACAGGCGACACCGACCAGGACAAGAATGAACCGCGACATAGAATGCAGCGACACTAGCAATAGCCGCCAAAGCCGTCAAACAAGTTGCCGTTATACAATGTCCGCTCGGCATGACTTAATGCGTTGCGCCGGCGCAGCACGCGCACGCAATCCTGCGTGATTCCACGGAAGAGCATCGATGAACGAAGTACTGGTTCTGTATTATTCGCGCCAAGGGAGCACCGCCGCTCTAGCACGGCAAATTTGCCGCGGCGTCGAAGCGGTCCCTAAGATGCAGGCACGCTTGCGCACCGTGGCGCCCGTCACCGCCACCACGCAAAGGCTCGAGCCGCCGGTGCCGGACGAGGGGCCGCCCTACGCCACGCATGAAGATCTCATCGAATGCTGCGGATTGATTCTCGGCAGCCCCACCCGCTTTGGAAATATGGCGGCGCCTGTCAAGTTTTTCTTGGACGGTACCAGCGCACTTTGGATATCCGGCGCACTGGTGGGCAAGCCCGCCGGCGTTTTTACCTCGACCCAAACACTTCATGGCGGCCAGGAGTCGACGCTGCTGTCGATGATGGTGCCGCTGCTTCACCACGGCATGTACTTGGTGGGCCTGCCATACACAGAGGCGGGCCTGACGGACACGCGCAGCGGCGGGACGCCCTACGGCGCAAGCCACGTGGCCGCTCTCACTCAACACGGCGAACTCTCCGAGCACGAGAGCGCCTTGGCGCGCGCATTGGGAACGCGCGTCGCGGCGCTCGCCGCTCAACTCGCAACGCGCGCATGAGCGCTGAATCGGCTTCCTCGCTGACCATTTGGCTCTGGCTCGCGCTGACCTTGAGCCTGTTGGCGTGGATACTCGTCGGCTATCCCTGGCCGATTTGCGTCATTGCTGTTTTGCCGCTGCTGGCGCCGCTGCGAGGCTTGCTGCGCGGCAGCCGCTACACCTACGCCTGGGCAACTCTATTTGCCATCCCGTACCTGGCCTTTGCCGTCACCGAACTGTTGGTGAATCCGCAGGCGCGCTGGGTGGCCGCGATCAGCCTGCTGCTGGTGTTCGCCTGGTTCTGCGCTATGATTTTGTTCTTGCGTGCTTCTCGAGTTCATCGCGAATAAAGGGAATGGTGAGCCGGCGCTGTTCGACCATCGAGGCCTCATCGAGCGCATCGAGGATCTGAAATAGCGTAGGCAGGTCGCGCGGCATGCGCTTCAGCAAGTACTCCGACGTTTCGTACGGGAGTTGCAACCCGCGCTGCGCCGCGCGCAGGCGCAACGCCTCGATGCGGCCTTGATCATCGAGTTCCCGAAGCTGGTACACGACGCACGAGGCGGCCCTGGAACGCCAGTCTTCCAGCACCCAAGCTGGCTGGCGCGGTGCCACCGCGGCTGCGAATATCAAGCGAGTGCGCAATTCAGCGGCTTCATTGAAGAGCCCAAACAGCGCTTGCTCCCAGGCCTGATCGCCCGCGATGCCGTCGACATCATCGATGCATAGCACGTGACTGCGCTCGAAACCCGCAAGTGCATCGGGCGGCAACGCAAGCGATCTGTCCAACGGAAAATAAGCGGCGGTGTCGCCCGCGGCCGCGCAGACCGCCTGCAGCAAGTGGGTTTTGCCGCAGCCGTGCGCGCCCCAAACCCACACGGGCGTGGCATTCGCCGAGCGCAACGCCGTCAAGACCTCCGAGTTCTGGCCCGGCGCGAAACTCTCGAACACCGCATCGGCGCGAAGCCGCACGCCCAGCGCGAGTTGCTTCATGCTGCCGCTGCCCGCTTACCGTAAACCAGCACGTAATCGAGCCCGCTCACGGCCACCGTGGCCAACACCAGCGCGCCGAGCCAGGTCACCAGCCACTCCGGCGGCAGCGAAAATTTAGCCCGGCTCAAGACCGCCACGATAAATGCGCCCTGACACAGCGTATTGATCTTGCTGATGAGGGAGGGATGCGCCGTCAAGCGGCCGATGAAGATGCGGTAAGCGGCGGCCCCGAACACGATGATCACATCACGCCCCACTGCCGCCGCCATGAGCCACAGCGGCACGAGCTTGAGAAAACTCAACGTGACAAAAGCCGTCGCGAGCAACAGCTTGTCCGCGATGGGATCCAGTATGCCCCCAAGTTCGCTCTGCCAGCCGAATCGTCTGGCGAGATAACCATCGACGGCGTCCGACACCGCGGCAGCGCCGAACAGCAAGAACGCCAGCGCCAGCCGTTCATCGCTAAGGGCCATGGCAATCGGCACGACCAATAGAATTCTGATCGCGCTGATGATGTTCGGTATGTGACGCACGGACCTAGGAGCAGGCTGCGAAACTAATGACGCAGTTGGAAGCGCTGAATCCCAGTCTCGCCGGCGGCAACCGGCTGCAAACGCCCATTCAACGATAGAGCACGCTGCAGCGAATCGCCTCCGCCGCGGGTCGCCAAACGGAATCTGACGGTGTCTCCCGTCAAGGATTCCACGCTCACATGCGAGATAAAGGTCAGCGATTCGAGATAATTCTCGAGACCCGCATAGTCGCGAAGATCACTGACGCCGATCACCTCGATGTCCACGGGCGCGAGACTGCCGCTGGCGGCGAACAGGCCCGCATATAAATCAGCGGCGCGATTCACGCCCTCCAACGTACCGGAGTATTCGCTGCTGCGATCTTGAAACAAATGGGTCCAACGAATATTGGCGTTCGCCCCGGCACCGCCGGCGCGTCCAACCAATATTCCATCGCTGCCCATGCGCCGGCCAATGTCCGCGAAAGCGGAGGGTGCGCCATTATTCACGGTGGCGAAGTCGATATGATATTTCTGCAGCTCCGCGCCGCTCGGCCAAACCAGCGGCAGCCCGCGCGCGACCGCCGCGGCGTCGATCGCGGCCTTCAACTCGGAACTGTCTTCCGTTGCAATCACGCTCCCGCTTTGCGCCCCCGTTTGCACCGCCAATAGCACCAAGGTCGTCGGGCGCTCGTGGCCCCACAGGGGCTGGCCGTTTTGCGTGAGCCAACGCTCGATGGCGGGCCCGTCAAATGCCACCCACAACTGACTGTCCGGAGCGGCACGGTACTGCTGCACATAGCGCCGCGCATTGGTGAGCAAGGGACTCAAGGCCGGATCCTCATCCGCCGAGCGGCGGCCGGTGACGCGAATCAAGACCGTCCGCATCGCGTTCTGGAAAGCCGCGGTCTGGGCCGCTTCGGATCGGTCGGCAACGGCCGCCGTGGCCTGATACATTTCCGCACGCGTGAGCGAAAAAGCCGCTTCGCCGAAGCAAAGTCCGGCAACGCACGCCCACAATAGGGTGGCGGACCGCAAATATCGCTTCGAAAAGCGCCGTAAGTACTGTGCCATGGTGTTGTAAAATACCACAGCTTCGACAGCCAACCGCGTTGGCCCAAGTCCTACATGAAGGATCCGTTAGATGATTGAGCGAGCGCCGGTAACCTATCGCGACGCCGGGGTCGATATCGACGCCGGCGACGAACTTGTCGAGCGAATCAAACCGCGGGTAAAGCGCTCGATGCGTCCGGAAGTGCTGGGCGGCATCGGCGGCTTTGGCGCTCTGGTCGAAGTGCCCTTGGACCGGTATCGCAAGCCGGTACTGGTATCGGGAACCGACGGGGTCGGCACCAAGCTGCGCCTGGCGATCGACACGCACCGCCACGACGGCGTGGGCATCGATTTGGTTGCCATGTGCGCCAATGACGTGGTCGTGCAAGGCGCCGAACCGCTGTTCTTTTTGGATTATTTTGCCAGCGGCAAACTCGACGTCGATGTCGCCGAGCGCGTCATCGCCGGCATCGTCGAGGGGTGTGTCCTGGCTGGATGCGCTTTGGTTGGCGGAGAAACCGCCGAGATGCCCGGCATGTATCACGGCGCTGACTACGATCTGGCGGGCTTCTGCGTCGGCGTGGTCGAGAAGGAAGCCATCATCGACGGCACGAAAACGCGCGCCGGCGACGTGGTGTTGGGGCTGCCCTCCTCCGGGCCCCATTCCAACGGCTTCTCCTTGATTCGCAAAATTCTGCAACTCGCGGATGCTGACATTCAGGCCGATCTTCAAGGCGCCCGCCTGATCGATCGACTCATGGCGCCCACTCGGATTTACGTCAAGCCCCTGCTGAAGCTGATGGGCGAGGTTGCATTGCATGGCCTGTCGCACATCACCGGCGGCGGCCTGGTCGACAACATTCCGCGCGTGCTGCCCGACGGCTTGGAAGCAATTCTCGAGCGCCGTTCCTGGCGCCGCGAACCGGTATTCGACTGGCTACAGCAGCAAGGAGAGATCGCGGACGCAGAAATGTATCGCGTGTTCAATTGCGGAATCGGCATGACGGTGCATGTATCGGCGAACGATGCGCAGCGGGCCATCGGCGTGCTGCGGGATGCAGGCCAGGAGGCGCTGGTAATCGGCGAAATCCGCAACGGTACCCGGGGCGTCGTCATCGCTTGAGTAGCACGCCGCGGCAGCCGATCGTCATCCTCATCTCGGGAAGCGGCAGCAATATGCGCGCGCTCATCGAGCACAGCCAGGCGGCTGATGCGGCCTACGCCGTCGCGGCGGTGATTTCCGACCGGCCCGATGCCGGGGGGCTCGAGGTTGCCCGGCACTTCCGTATTGCAGCGCGCGCCTTGACGCCGGCCAAGGCCACGGAGCGCGCCGAGTACGACCAGGGTCTGGCTGCTGCAATCGATGAGTACTCACCGTCGCTGATCGCGCTCGCAGGATTCATGCGGATCCTATCCGCACCGTTCGTGGAGCGATTTGCGGGAAAGATTTTGAACATTCATCCCTCATTGCTGCCCAAGTATCCGGGGCTGCATACGCATCGGCGTGCGATCGAAGCGCGCGAGGCCGAGCACGGCGTTACGGTACATTTCGTCACGGAGCAACTCGACGGCGGCCCGCGCGTCATTCAGGCCCGAGTACCCGTCGAACCCGGCGACACGGAGGCGACGCTACGCCTGCGCGTCCTGGCACGGGAGCATGTCATCTATCCGCTGGCCGTCGATTGGTTCTGCCAGGGTCGATTGCGCTACGAATCAGGCAAGGCGTTCTTGGATGGCCGAATCTTGAGCGAGCCGGTGCAACTTGCCGACATCGAGCGGGAGAAATCGCAATGAACGCACCGACCGCCGCGCTACTGCTCACCATCGCCGCATCCGCCGTCACCGCGCCAACCAATAGCGTGGCCGCCGGCGCCGCTCGGGCGGCCGATGACGCGGGGATCGCGCCCTTCATCGCGCATTATCAAGCCGAGTGGAAAGGCATCAGTGTCGGCACCAGCGATATTCAACTGACGCAGGGTGTCGGGCCCGGCCAATACCTGTACACCTGGACCATTACCGCCCGCGGGATTTTTCGCGTGGCGTACCACGACGGTCTCGTTCAAAAGAGCTGGTTGACCATGACCGGCGATCATGTCCGCCCGGACAAATACCATGGCAAGGAAGGCTCATCGTCGGTAGAGCTCAATTTCGACTGGCAAGACATGCGCGCCACAGGCCTGTCGGAAACCAAACCGGTCGACTTGAAGCTCAAAGAAGGGACTCAAGATGTCATGTCCATTCAAGTCGAGGTGATGCTCGACCTGAAGCACGGCAATTTGCCCAAGACCTTCCAAATCATCGACAAGGACCAACTGAAGGAATTCATCTACACGCAGGAAGGCAGCGCGAAGATCCGCACGGCGATCGGAGAAATCGACACCGTCATCGTCACCAGTCAGCGCACCGGCAACAATCGCATTCTGCGGATGTGGTTTGCCCCGTCGTTGGGATTCGTGCCGGTCCAAGCAGAGCGCAGCCGCGACGGCAAAGTCGAGATCTCAATGCGTATCAAAAGCGTCGATCACTTGGTCGCGATCGAGCCCCGCCCCCAACTCAAGTCTTCGGCAGAGTAACTCCGCGCTGCCCTTGGTACTTGCCGCCGCGATCCTTGTACGAAGTCTCGCAGACTTCATCGGATTCGAAGAACAGCATTTGCGCCACGCC
>DASQPK010000191.1:0-2156 GCA_035643995.1 Steroidobacteraceae bacterium
GTCTGGTGCGCAAAGCCATCATTGTTTAGAGTCGCCCGGTGTTCAGCCTTGCACCGCGCCGGGTTTCTGCCTCGACAGAGTTAAAGCCGATCAAAGCTGAAGGCCCTGTACGCGTCGCCAATGCTATCAACTCAAGGTAGGACTGGGGGTAGGACTGCCAAGCAGAATGGCTAGATTCACACATAAAATCAATGCCGTTTGGCGGAGAGAGTGTCAGTCAATCCTCGTTGGGGTATAAGCTGTTTTTCGTTTCAGCACGTGGAAACCAACGGTCCTAGCTACCGGTAATTGGGCCTCGCGTGTTGCGCGCACACTCGCGCCGAGGGCAGCATCGAAACGGACCGACAATGCGTAGCTGCCTTGCTGCCATGAGTGCTATCGCGCCAACTCCAGTAGCCGACGACAGTCCGCCGGCAGCCGCCGTTCATTGAGGTTGGTCACGCAGAGCAGCAGTCCCTGCTGCCGGGGAGGTTGCGTGTACCACGCCGACATCGGACGCGGCGCGAGCCCGAACTCCAGCGCACGCGAAGCGATGTCCACGTCTGACGCGGACTTGGGAAGCAAGATCACCACGGCAAGACCGGCAGTCGCCTGCACCTTGATCGAGTCTGGCGCCATTTTTCCCAGGCAACGAAGCAGAGCCTCCCGTCGGGCGGCGTAAAGCCGCTTCATGCGGCGCAGATGGCGAAGATAGTGACCCTCCCGCATGAATTCCGCCACAGCGCGCTGCACGCCTGCAGCCGGCGCCGGCGCCAGGGAAGCAGCGAGATCAGCGAACCGACGACCGAGTTCCGGCGGCACAACGATGAAACCCAGGCGCAAGGCCGGGCTGATCGTTTTGCTGAAACTGCCGATGTGCAGCACCCGTCCTCCATGATCGAGCGATGCCAGAGCCGGAGCCGCCCGTCCCTTCAGCTGCAGTTCGCTCAGGTAATCGTCCTCGATGATCCAGGTGTCGTTGCACCGAGCCCAGTCGAGCAGTGCAAGCCGCCGCGCCTGAGACATCGTCATCCCGAGCGGCGCCTGCTGGCCTGGTGTCACAACTGCCAATTTCGCTGCAGCGGCGGTCCGGACACCAGCGGCAACATCCAGTCCTTCCGCATCGACCGGGACAGCTGTCACGGCCATGCCAGCCAGGCCGAGTGCGGTGCGAGTGAGCGGAAAGCCTGGATCCTCGATCCAAGCTCCCATCCTTCCAAGCTGCAACCCTCGGATCGCCAAACCGAGCGCACCGGAGAATCCACCTGTTATGAGCACCTGAGAGGGATTGCACTGAAGGCCGCGGGCCAGCCCCAAGTAAGCCGCGACCTCCTTTCGCAGTTCCGGATCGCCACGCGGATCCGGATACGTCACCGGCGCCGCCGCAACCCGCCGGGTCTCACGAGTCACGATGCGTGACCACAGCTTGAACGGGAAGGCGTCTTGAGCGGGCACGCCCATCTGAAATGCCAGCGGCGCGTTTCCAAATTCGTAGAAGAGGTCCGGCAGAAGCGGGGATTCCGGCGACCAATCAGGTATTGAGGATCGGGACTGCCGCTCGGCCACACGTGTTCCTGCCGGCCCGAGACCAATCACGAATTGCTCCGCGACGAGACGCTCGTAAGCCACACGCACGGTGCCGCGGGAGACGCCGAGTTGAGCGGCCAGATCCTGCCAAGAGGGCAACCGCGCACCCGAGGCGAGCCGTCCGTTTTCGATGCCGTCTCGGATCGCCGAATAAATCTGGGTAGCCAGCGGAGTCCTTCTGGCACGATCGAGTTGGATCGGGAGGACAGCCATCGCGCAATGGTACAGCCAAAATCGGCAATCTTGGGACTGTTTTTACGAGCAGGCGCAATGCATCTATCCGCCAACACCCGGCGACCGGGGCGATCCCGATCCATCAGGCCTGGTGGGAACCCGGTCAAAGCAGACAGCGCAGATTTGCAGACACCGAGAAAAGGAGTTCCACAATGGATGACATTTTGTCGATAGCCGGAGCGTCACACTCCCGAGCCCAAAGAGACAAATGACCGAAGAGAAAATGATCATGAAGGCAATCGTCGTAACGGACCAGGCGGCGGGAACCGCCGGGATGAAGCTGGTGAAGCGGCCCGAGCCGCAGGCGGCGATAAACGACGTCATCGTTCAGGTTCATGCGTCGGGATTCGTCCCGA
>DASQPK010000192.1:0-32395 GCA_035643995.1 Steroidobacteraceae bacterium
TGTATTCAAGTCGCCCAATTGGCCGCCGGCCAATCATCCGACCGCCTACTATCTGAGCGGCGATATGCATCTGTCGACCAAATTGCCCACGGCGCCGGACGCGAAGATCAGCTACAAGTTCGACCCGGCGAATCCGGTCAAAACCTACGGGGGCTCGAATCTGCTGCAGACCGCCGGTCCGCTTGATCAGCGGCCGATTGGCCGGCGGCAGGACTATCTACGCTTCGAGACGCCGGTTCTCAACCAAGATGTCGCGATCGCCGGCCACGTCGACATGACGCTGTGGGCGGCGACCGATGGGCTCGACACGGATTTCATGGTGAAGCTCGTCGATGTCTATCCTGACGGATACGAACAAATCATCCTCGACAATCCCATTCGCACGCGCTACCGGCATGGCCGGGATCCCGACGATGTGGCCCTGATGACCCCGGGCAGGCCTGAAGAGCTGCACATCGACCTGTGGAACACTGCGTTCACATTTGAAAAGGGCCACAAGATTCAAGTGACGGTCACGTCGTCGAACGCCACCAAGTTCGAAATCAATCCGAATACGGGCGAACCTTTCGGCGTCGCGACCGGCACCGCGCCGCGGGCGGCAACCAATACCATCTACTTCGACAAGCGCCATCCCTCGGCGATGATTCTGCCGGTCCTCAAGCCTGCGCCTTGATGGGGGATTGCCGGCTCGCGCCGGCCGGCTCGATGATGCGAGCGTCGATGCGATGCGCGTACAGCAGTTCCACTTCAGCCGCGCGCCGCTGCATCACCAGACGCTGATTGATGGAGCGCTTGTCGGTGATCTCGCCGGCTTCGGGCGATGGCGGCTCCTTCAGAATCAGCAGCCGCGCGATCGTGTCGGCGCTGCCTTGACGAGCGTGATTGAACGCCGCCAGCTTTTCAGCAAGGCCGGCGCGTGAGCGCTCGTCATCGGCGACGGCCAGCCAGATGAGCGCCCCAAGCCAGGAATGATCGGGAGCGCATATCACCGCGTCGCTCACATAGGGCTGCAATGCCTCAACCAGGTCTCGGCGCACAAGGCTTGCCTGGACCCACGTTCCGGACAGCAACTTGAAATCCTCGGCGGTACGCCCGGCGAACTCGAGTCCTTCGATGGGCCGTTGCGGGTCAACCCAGCGAACCGCGTCGCCGGTTCTAAAGTAGCCCTCTTCATCAAATGCCGCGGCATTCAGCGCGTCAGCCTTGTAGTAGCCGCTCATGATGTGCGGACCTTTGATCCGCAATTCCATCCGATCGCCGGTGGGCACCAGTTTCAGCGTCACGCCGGGCTGCGGTAGTCCAAGCAGGCCGGTGCGCACCGTGTTCCAGTACACCGCGACACCGGTCGCGGTCGTCTCCGTCATGCCCCATCCAGTTCCGAACGGCAGCTGCTCGCCGATCTCCTGGACGGACACGCGTTGCATGCGTTCCCAGATGGGCTGCGGCAGCAATGCACCGCCGTATCCGAGCGCGCGCATATTCTTGAAGAACTTTTGCCGCAGATCCGCATCGCGTTCCAGCGCCCCCGCGAGCATTCCAAATGCCGCCGGCACGCAGCCAAAACTGGTCGGCGAGACTTCCCTCAAGTTTTCAATGGTGGCATCGAATAAGCCGGGCACGGGGCGCCCGGTATCGATGTAAAGCGTGCCGGCCTGCGCGAGCACGCCGTTGAACTGTGAGTTGCCGCCAAACGCGTGATGCCACGGGAGCCAATCGACGATCGTATGGGTTCGGTCGGGGTTGAAGGGTTCGCTGACCAAGCGAATCATCTGGACCGAGCCGGCAATATTGCCGTGCGTATTGATGACGCCTTTGGGGCGGCCGGTTGATCCGGAGGTGAGCAGAATCTTGGCGATCGTGTCGTCGCCGATCAACGAGCGGCGTGCCGCAACCGCCGCCTCATCGACGTCGCGCAGGAGTTCGGAGAACTGTTCACCGGCAAGCGTTCGCCGCCCCGGGGCTTTGACAGATTCAAGTGCGGCGGCATAGCGAACTGCATCGCCGGCGTATACCAATGCCGGCTCCGTCAATTCCACGGCATATCTCAATCGGGAAAGGTCATTGCCGAACGAGTAAGTGGGCGACACCGGAACCACCGCGACGCCCGCCCGCATCGCACCGAGCATCAGCAGTGCATGCTCAATGGAGTTCTCCGACAGGATCATGACCGGCGCGCTTTGCGGGCTCAAACCTTCGCGAATCAGCCAGGTCGCAACCGCGGCGGTATCACGTGAGGCCTGTGCGTAGGTCAATCTGCGCCACTGTTTGGAGGCATCGCGCTCGGCCAAGAAGGTGGTATTCGGGCGCAGCTCCGCGGCGCGAGCAAGATAGTCGATGAGCGAGGGCAAGCCCGGCTCGTACTTCAGGCCACAACTCACATACACGATACCGTCGGCAGCAGTTCGCACATCGACGCAGGGTTGCGGGCGATTGAGCTCGCGCATCGGATATTCGTGCAAGGGTCTGTTCAGCATGCCTGCCCCCGAAGAGTTCTTCTGCAAGGATTAGTTTCGGCTGAACAGCCTCGGAATGGAAGCAGGGCCGGCTCCCATGTCGACAATTGCGGCGGCGACCGCTACGATCGGGCGAAAGAGGGGAAACGACCATGAAATGGACCCGAAGCCAGAAGAATGTCGTGGTGGCCGCTTATCTCGGCTGGACACTGGACGCCTTCGATTTTTTTCTGATGGTGTTCATGTTCAAGGATGTCGCAACGACGTTCCACGTGAATGTGAAAGACGTATCTTACGCGGTGTTTTTGACCCTGGCAGCGCGCCCTATTGGCGCGTTTGCTTTCGGGCGCCTCGCCGATCGATTCGGCCGCAAGCCCGTCCTCATGGTGAACATTCTGGCCTTTTCGGTGCTGGAAGCAGCCTCCGGCTTTGCGCCTTCGCTCACCACCTTTTTGATCCTGCGTTTTCTCTTTGGCATTGCCATGGGCGGGGAGTGGGGCATCGGATCGGCCCTGACATTCGAAACCATACCGGTGCGCGCGCGCGGCGTGGTGTCGGGCCTGTTGCAGGCAGGCTATCCCAGCGGCTATTTCGTCGCCTCGATCGCCTCCTATTTCTTGTACGATTCATTGGGGTGGCGGTACATGTTCTTGTTGGGGATAGCTCCCGCGATCCTGGTGTTCTTCATTCGCATGGGCGTCGATGAATCGCCCGCCTGGATGGAGCAGCGGGTCAAGAAGGAATCGCATAATCTGCTCGGCGTTCTGGCACGCGAGTGGAAGCTCGCGCTGTATGCGGTCATTCTGATGACTGCGTTTAATTTCTTCAGCCATGGCTCGCAGGACGCCTACCCAAATCTGTTCCTGAAGATTCAACATGGCTTCGACACCAAAACCTTGTCGCTCATGACGGCGATCGCCAACATTGGCGCGATTTGCGGCGGCATTGGATTTGGCTGGCTGTCGGAACGTATCGGCAGGCGCCGCGCCATTACGATCGCCGCATTGCTCGCCTTGCCCATCATTCCCTTCTGGGCGTTTGGAACCACTCCCGTGGTGCTCGCTATCGGCGCGTTCCTCATGCAGGTTTCGGTTCAAGGCGCCTGGGGCATCATCCCGGTGCACTTGAACGAGCTGTCTCCGCCGGAGATTCGCGCCACGTTTCCCGGCTTCGTCTATCAGCTCGGCAATCTGGTGGCCTCATACAATCTGCCCATCCAGGTCATGATTGCCGAAGGGCACGGCAATAACTACGGTCTCGCCATGGCGAGCGTGGTGGGCACCGTGGTCATCGTCATTTCATTGCTGGTGACATGGGGTCCGGAACATCGGGGTATCGCGATGGCCGATGCGCAGCGAGAGCCTGCAACCTCGTAAGCCACAGGGAACAGGGCCCGGGGGGGGCCAAATGGCAGCGCAATTCAATACCACCAAGACCGGCAACAGCGATTCGTCTTACCCATCATCATTTGCCGCGTGGTACAGCGTGGCGGTACTGATGCTGATGTACATATTCTCCTTCATCGACCGCACCACGATTTCATTGCTGGTCGAGCCGATGAAGCGCGACCTGCATATCAGCGACACGCAGATCGGCATGCTGCAGGGACTGGCATTCGCATTGTTGTATACCTTTCTGGGACTGCCGATTGCGCGCCTGTCGGACCGCTACAGCCGGCGCGCAATCATTGCCGGCGGCGTGTTCATCTGGTCCGTTATGGCGACCTTATGCGGATTGGCGCGCACTGCCACCCAGCTTTTCGTGGCGCGCGTCGGCGTCGGCTTCGGCGAGGCGGCCTTATCGCCTGCCGCGTATTCCGTCATCACTGACAGCTTTCCGCTCTCCAAGCTGGGCAAGGCATTTGGCGTGTACAACATCGGTATTACGATCGGTTCGGGTACCGCATTTTTGGTGGGAGGCATCGTCGTTGCTGCCGTTTCCCATGCAGGCGCAACTTACACGCTGCCGCTATTCGGCGAAGTACGCGCCTGGCAAATGGTGTTTATCGTAACCGGCGCGCCGGGCATCCTCCTGCCGCTCTTGCTCCTGACGTTTCGCGAACCCGTGCGCCGCGGACTTCTGCGAAAGCAATCGGCAGCTGAGCCGGCAGCCGCACCCTTGAGGCCGCCGCTGCGCGAAGTGCTCAGCTACGTATGGCAGAATCGAAAATTCTATGGGCTGTATTTCGTCGCGCTGGCATTACTCTCCATGTGCGGTTACTGCGTAGCGGCCTGGCTGCCGACCGCCTTGGTCCGCGCCTACGGCGTTACGGCCGGCCAAGTCGGCAAAGTACTGGGTGTCTCCACGATTCTGATGAATTCGACCGGCATGCTCCTGGCCGGGATCTTATGCGACCGCCTGACGCGGCAGGGTAAGCGGGACGCACCGATTATCGTGGCCCTGATCTCGGCGTGCGGGATCGCAGTCTTCGCCAGTCTGCCGGCATTCATGCCTTCTGTGCCGATGATCTGGGTCGCCCTATTCGTGGCCGGGCTTACGTTCAACGCGTATAACGGCGTCGGCCCGATGGCGATCAATCAGGTCACGCCGAATCAATATCGCGCGCAGGTGTCGGCCGTTTACCTGTTCGTCGTCAACGCACTGGGGCTGGGTGTTGGACCAACCTTGGTGCCGTTCCTGAATGATCATGTCTTTCACGACCCGGTAAAAATCCGCTACAGCCTGTTGGTCGTGGTGTTCTGCGCCGCATTGGCCGCCATCTCATTGTTGTTGATCGTGCGGCCTGTTTACCGGCAGAAGCAGATCGAAGCGGCGCAGTGGCAATAGTTCAGCGCCGTCCCAGTGCGATGATGGATCGCATGTCCATTTGCAACAAAGCCGTGCGATGGACTGAATTCGCGGTCTTTGCAAGTGGGTTGGCATTGCCCCTTCCCGGCTCAACTTTGGCGGTCGCTGCTGAAGCGGCCCCCGCGACTGCAGTCGAGGCCATCGCGACCGCGACTCCGATCAAGCACGTCATCATCATCGTCGGCGAGAATCGCAGCTTTGATCATTTGTTCGCGACCTACGTGCCGAAAGTCAGCGGCGAGACCGTCCTGAATCTTTTGTCCGAGAAGATCGTCAACGCCGACGGCACTCCCGGCTCCAATTTCGCCCAGGCGCATCAGTTCAAGATCAGCACCGCGCCGAATGGCGGGAAATTCTTCGGCAGCGCGGATCTGAAGGACAAAACGCCGTACACCATCCTGCCGGCCCCCGATGTGAATGGTGTCGGCGCAGTTTCTCCTTACGCTGCCATCTTGAACATACCGGGCGGTGATCCGGATTTGCCGCCGCAAGATCAATTTCTCTTCGGCACCGGCGGCAGTGGGTTGAGCTTCACCCTTGGTCCCGACACGCGCATCACGAATGTCAATGCGCTGCCGCCCGGGCCGTTCCAAATGACCGGCCCGACGATGCCGTTTGACGCCTTCACCGGCGACACAGTCCATCAATTCTTCCAGATGGTGCAGCAAGCAGACTGCGCCATCGATGACGAACATGTGTCAGCGGCAAATCCGACGGGCTGTCTGCACGACCTGCAATCAGCGATTGCCACCACTTACAACACGCCGCCCGGCGGGACCCCGCACGAGACGGGACAGACCATGGCATTCTTCAACATGCAACAGGGCGATGCGCCGCTGCTCAAGCTGCTCGCCGACCAGTACACGATGAGCGACAACTATCATCAGCCGGTGATGGGTGGAACTGGGCCGAACATGATGCCCCTCGGCTTTGCCGACCAGTTGTTCTTCAGTGATGGAAACGGCAATCCGGCGACTCCTGCGCCGGCCGCTATCTACAACCCCGACCCGCAAACCGGCACGCTCAATCTGTATACCAATGTTGCGGCGTGGTTCAATTGCGCCGACACGACTCAGCCCGGCATCCGCGCCATTGCCGACTATCTCAGCGCGCTGCCCTATGCGCTGCAGACCCAGTGCGGTGCGGGACAGTATTGGCCGGCAATCAATGTCTTCCCGGCATTCGCGCCCAAGGGGGCGGCGCGGGGGGGCGTTCCGCCGACGATGCAACGGAGCATCGGCGATGTGCTCACAGCGCACGACATCCCGTGGAAGTACTACGGCGGCGGGTTCAACGTCGATGGGACGACCGCCCCTTTGAGCGGGACTTATTGCAGCGGCTGCAACCCGTTTGAATTCGAGGCGAGCTATCCGGCCTTGGTGGCTGACCACATGCGCGACGTGACCGATTTGTTCGCGGACCTGGCGAATGGCACCCTGCCTGCCGTGTCCTACGTGAAGCCGGATGCCACGATGGATGGCCATCCGCTCACATCGAAAATTGGTCTGTTCGAGGCCTTCGTGCAAAACATCGTCAATCTCGCGCAAAGCAACCAACAGCAGTGGGCCCGGACCGCAATTTTCGTCACGGTGGATGAAAGCGGGGGCTTCTATGACTCGGGGTTCATCCAGCCGGTCGATTTCTTCGGCACGGGGCCGCGTGTTCCGATGATCGCCGTGTCGCCGTACTCGATGGGCGGTCATGTCAGCCACGTCTACAACGAACATTCCTCTTTTGTGAAGTTTGTCGAGCGCAATTGGCTGCTCAGCGGCACGCTCAGCGGCCGCAGCCGCGACAATCTGCCCAACCCCATCCAAGATGACGTCAACGTCTATGTGCCGCGTAACATGCCGGCCATCGGCGACTTGTTCGACCTGTTCGACTTCAATTCCGTGAGTCCCCCCAGTCATGGGGGCAGCCATGGCGGCGGCGAGCTGCTGTTGTTTGATCTCGCCTTTTTAACGCTGCTCCTCGCGGCGCGAGCAATTCCATCCCTCAGATCCTTGGGCAGGCCCTCGCCCATGAGATCGATAGTTATCGCAATAGAATCGAATCACCGCAGAATATCACTACCTCCGCAATGCCAGGAAAGCGCTGGTCGATGCGGCGGCGGCGGCGCCTGAAACCTTGGCGTCGAGCCAGGAGTCCGTCGGTTTGTGGGCGCTCGTGTGCCGGAAGGATTCAATGAAGTTGTTCCAAATCGTCGACCAGTTTTGCGCGAAGTGCTGAAAGAAGTCGTGCACCTGCGGCACGTGGGTGTAGGCGAACCAACAAACCAGGATGAATGCGCCCATCGAGAGGATTTCGTACCACGCCGCGAACCACAGATAGTTGTGACCGCCGGCGTTGAAGGAAATCGCACGTCGTGCATGGCACAGCGGCCGCGAGATGGCGCTATATAGAAGCAGCAGGATCAGGATGGATGCCCACAGGGGGATGGCGCCTACCACCCAGCCGAAAATTGCTCCGGTCGTGGCGAGCGAGACGATCGCGGCGATCAACAGACAAAAAAGCAGGGCATTGAAGACGGCAAGAAAAGGGATCAGCAGGGCCGCCCCCAAATGGCCGCCGTAGCCGGCGCCGGCGCCGGCGCCGGTGCTGAACTGGTGCACATTGCGCTGCAGGTTGTGCCCCCACCAATACGCGCCCTCGTGCCATCTGCGGCGCCATTCGCGACGCTGCTGGCGCCAGTGGCGGCGCCACTCCTTGCTGTCCTTGAATTCGGCGTAGTGCTTCTTCGCCTGATCGATCACTTCCTGCGCGTTGAAGGGCGCACCCGCTGCCGCAGCGTGTTCTTCACCGGTGTTCGCAAACGGCACCACCAACATCATGCCTATGTAGACCAGTACCCAGAGGCCGCCCGTGAGCACCGTCAACACCACAAACAGGATTCGCACTATGGTCACGTCGATGTTGAAGTACGCCGCGATGCCCGTGCAGACGCCGCTCAGCATGGCGCCATTCCGAATCTGATACAGCCTCTTGGGCGCAGATCCGGCGGTGCTCTTGGTTCCCGCCTGCGGCTGCTCACTGGCGGTCGCGCCGCTGGGCGCGTCGCCGTCCGTTTGCACCGGCCCCATTTCCTTCAACACGCCGTCGATTTCTGCCGCGGTCAGCACGTTCTTGTGCGGCCGCAGAAAGTGCGCGCACTTGTCCGCAATCGCCTGCTCCAAGTCGGCCATGATCTCGGTTTTGTCGGGATTGTCCTTGAGCTGTGCCTGTGCCCGCTCCAAATAAGCCTGCAGGCTTTGAAAACCCGGCTCTTCGAGATGGAAGGCATTTCCGTTGAGATTGATGATGATGACCGTGTTCATGGCTCAGCGACCTAGTTGGTTGATTGTTGTGTTGAGGTAAGCCCAATAGTCCTTGAACTCCGCCAATTGCGATTTTCCCTTGGCGGTCAGCTTGTAATACTTGCGCGGCGGCCCGGAGTCGGACTCCTGCCATTCATAGTCGACGAACTCTTCGCGGCGCATTTTGCTCAGCAGGGGATACAGCGTGCCTTCTTGCGTGGCGAAGTCCGTTTCCTGCAAGCGCTTCATCATGTCGGCCACATACACCTTGTCGGCCGAGATGATCTGCAAGATGAGGAATTCCAGCAGGCCTTTGCGAATCGGATTGAATTTTTGATCAGCCGACATTTGTATAAAGCTACCTTGTAATACAAAGGTACCAACTTACTAAAAGGATGTCAATTGCGGAGGGGCGGCGTTGAAAATCAGGGCAGCCGAGACGAATTCGGGCGCTGGAAGGTTTACGGCGACCGAAAGGCCACCATGGGTTAACCGAGCCGGCTGCGCACCAGCTCAAACACCAATTCGCTTTCGCGGGCGCATCTGTCGAGTAGCTGCTCCAATTCGGCCGTGGCAGCATCCGCAAAGGCGCGGTCCTTCAGCGACGGCGCATTGATGTAGACGTTGAGCGCGGCGCTGCGCAACGCAGTGTTGGCCGCCATCACGCCCACGCCGGCATCGCTGATGACACCGGCATAGCCTTTCTCGCCGGCGCGCCCGGACAGCGCGACAACCTCTGCGCAGGCACGTGCGCACGCAAGCGGGGTCTCGGTCGCGGCGAGCAAACTCGATTGAATCGCGGCGGCGCGGCGCGATTTATCTTCTTCGCTGCTCTTCGGCAGCCGGTAGGCTGCCATGAGTGCGTCGAAAGCGGCGACATCCTCAGCGACCAGCGCGGTCAGACGCAACCGCAATTTTTCCGATTCGTCGCGCACCGATTTCATTTCCGCTTCAACGGCTTCGTAACCCTTCTTGCCGATGGTGACATTGCACACCATGGAGATGAGCGCCGCGCCCATGGCGCCCATGATCGCCGCGGCGCTGCCGCCCCCCGGCGTCGGTGCGCCGCTGGCCAGTTCGTCCAGAAATGTTCCGAGAGGACGCTGCGTGATCATGCTCCCACCATCCCCTTGGCGATGCCGTAGATCTCTTCGGCATCCAGCACCAGGTCGTTTTGCTCGAACAGGCGCGCGATGCAGGCGCGGTGCACGGCCAGCTTCAGCGCGCCGAAGCCCAACGCCCCAAATAGAATCTTGCCGTGACTGCTCGCGGCGCGATCGCTCAAGCCCACGCCTTCGATGCCGGCGGGGGGCGAGGCATTGGCGTCGGCAATCAGTTCCAACGAGGGATTCTCTTGCCACTGCTTCGCGTCCAACAGCGTTATGCCGGAGGCGCCGGTCGCGAGCACGATGTGCGCGCCTTGAATGGCGGCCGCTCGATCGGCGTTGGTCGGGGCCTCAATGGCCTCGACATCGATTCCAAAGCGGGCTCTGATCGTATCGCGGGCAGATTGAACGCCGGTGAGCTTGCGGCCGGTAATGGCTACATTGGCGCCTTCGCGAGTGAGCAAAACGGCAGCACGCTGACCCACGGGGCCGGATCCTGCGAGCACGACGGCACGCTTGCCGCTGAGGGCGCGCCCGTGGGCCAGCCACGCAACCGCCGCCGCGGCCGTGGTGTTCGAGCCGTTGCAGTCGAACATGATCGAGACGCGAAATTTCGCGAAGAACTTCGCGCGAATCGCGCTCAAGACCGCTTCGCCTTGAAGCATGTTGGAGCCGCCCACGAACAGGGCGGTATTTTTCTTGTCCTTGGGCGAGCGCGTGAAAATGGCGCCTTCCACCAAGGCGCCGACATTTTCGGCATTCACGCCGCCATAGGCCGAAACGTGATCGGCACCGCCGTCATAGCCCACGACGTTGTCAAAAACCGAGGGCAGGGTGTCCGTGTCGAATTGGTAAAGCAGCTTTTTCATCTTCGCCGATCAAGATTTTTAAGGCCGCTATCATGTCACGAGATGCTGCGGCCTGCCCGACGCCCAGGCGTCAATGTTGTCGATGAGCTGGTCGGCGAGAAATTGCATGGCGCCGTCGGAAGCCCACGCCACATGCGGTGTCAGGATGAAATTCGGGCGGCGCAGGTCGAGCAGGGGGTTGCCGTCCTTGGGCGGCTCGACGGTCAGCACGTCGAAGCCGGCGCCGGCGATCAAGCCTTCATCGAGGGCCTGAATCAACGCAGCTTCGTCGACCAGTCCGCCGCGCGCCGTATTGATGAGCAGTGCATTGCGCTTCATCTTGCGCAACGCCTTGATGTTGATCAAGTTGCGCGTCGCCGGCAGCAGCGGGCAATGCAGGGAGATGACGTCGGACTCCGCCAGCACCTGATCGTGCGGCGTAAAGGCGACGCCTTCCATCTTTGGGGGAGGATGATCGGCAAACAGCACGCGCATGCCGAAGGCACGCCCTATGGCAGCGGTGCCTTGTCCGATCGCGCCCTCGCCGATGATGCCGAGCGTTGCGCCGTGCAAATCGCCGATGTCGTGGGTGAAAAAGCAGAATTGTTCCGATCGGTTCCACACGCCCGCTTCGACATCTTGCCGATAGGCCAGCAAATTGCGCCGCAGCGCCAGGATCATCGCGAACGCGTGCTCCGGCACCGTGTGCACCGCATAGTTGCGAATGTTGGCGACGGCGATGCCGTGTTCCTTGCAATAAGGGACATCCACCACGTCGTAACCGGTTGCCGCCACCGCAATCATTTTAAGTTGCGGCAGCTGCCGCAAGGTGTCCGCGCGCATCGGTACTTTGTTGATGATCGCAACCTCAGCGCCGGCCAGGCGCGGCACGATGTCGCCGACGTCGGTTTTTTGGTGCTCGATGTAGGTGGCGGGAAAGGCGAAGCTGCGTACCTTTGCCTTGAGCGAGGCGCGATCGAGAAACACCACGCGCTTGGTCAATGTTTTCGCCAATAGGATTGGGCCGCGGCCACGCCGCTGCCGGGCTCAACGTTGATCCCCGCATCGAGCATGGCCATCTCGGATCCGGCGATCGCGCCGAGCAGCATGAGCTCATTGAGATCGCCCAAGTGGCCGATGCGGAACAGCTTGCCGGCCACTTTTGAAAGTCCCGCGCCGAGCGACAAGTTGTAGCGCTTGTAGGCGCGCGCGATGACGGCGGCCGCATCGATGCCGGCCGGCACCATGACGGCGGTGACGGTATCCGAATACCACTTGGGCGCGGTCGCGCAGACATTCAGCTTCCATCCTTGCAGGACGGCGGCACGTGTGCCGCCCGCCAGGTAGCTGTGCCGGCGGAATACATTTTCCAAGCCTTCCTCGGCAAGCATCTTCAAGGCTTCGCGCAGCGCACTCATCATTTGAAACGACGGAGTATAGGGGAAATAGCCTGAAGCGTTGGCCGAGACCATATCGCCATAATCGAAATAGCAGCGTCGCGACGTGGCACGCTTGGAAGTCTCCAGCGCTTTTTGGCTGATGCAAGTCACGCCCAGTCCCGCCGGCAACATCAGGCCCTTCTGCGAGCCGCTGATGCAAACATCGACGCCCCATTCATCCATTTGAAAATCGATGCTCGCCAGGGCGCTCACCGCATCGACGAGCAGCAGCGCGGGATGTTTGACACTGTCCATGGCGCGGCGAATTGCGGCGACATCGCTGGTCACACCGGTGGCGGTCTCGTTCTGACACACGAGCACGGCCTTGATCTTGTGCTGCCGGTCGGATTCCAGCGCCGATAAATATCGATCAACCGGCGCGCCTTCTCCCCAGGGTGTTTCCAGCAATTCGACTTCGAAGCCAAGCCGTGCGCACATGTCCGCCCACAGGTGACTGAATTGGCCGAAGCGTGCAATGAGCACCTTCGCGCCCGGGTCGAGGCAGTTGGTGAGGGCTGCCTCCCAGCACCCCGTGCCGGAGGATGGAAACAGGATGGGATGTCCTGTCGTGGTCTTGAATATCGGCTTCAGGCCATCGATGCAGGTGCGGGTGAGCGCAGGGAAGTCCGGAGATCTGTGATCTTCCGAAGCCACGGACATGGCTCGCAACACTCGATCTGGAACATTGGTGGGGCCCGGGACAAACAGAAAATTTCGACCAGACACGGGAATCTCCTGTAATTGTGTGTCGATCATGCTGCGATCTGGCGCCGCCCGGCACTTCAGATCGATGTAAGCCAAAATACCGGGTATCCTTGCCTTAGTAGACGGCCGAATACGGTCCTTCGCAACCGATTGTACCCCTAGTCCGCTGATGATATATGAGATATCAGGAGTAAATCATGCGCATCGCCATTGTGGGTCAAAAGGACTTCGGCAAAGCCGCTCTGGATGCGTTTTTGAAGCGAGGGGACACCGTTGCAGGCGTCTTTTGCGCGCCTGAGAAGCCCGGCGAGGCGGCCGACGCATTGAGGGAAGCGGCAGAGCAGGCCGGTGTCCCGGTCTTCGCACTGCCATCCTTAAGAGTCGAGGAGGCACGCCAGGCGCTGAGATCCTTGAACGTCGACATCGCCATCCTGGCCTTTGTGTTGCAGTTTGTGCCGCAGGACTTCGCCACGCTCCCGCGCCACGGGACGATTCAGTTTCATCCCTCATTGCTGCCGCGTTATCGGGGCCCCAGTTCCATCAACTGGCCCATCATCTTGGGCGACACGCGCACGGGCTTGAGCATATTTCGGCCCGTCGACGGCCTGGACGAAGGTCCGGTCATTTTGCAGAAAGAAACGCCGATCGGCCCTGATGAGACTGTCGGCAAGGTGTACTTCGGCCGGCTGTTTCCGATGGGCGTCGCTGCATTGATCGAGGCCGCAGACTTGGTCGTGAGCGGACGCGCGCAGGCCATCACTCAGGACGAGTCTTGCGCGAGCTACGAAGGCTGGTGCCGCGATCCGGAAGCGCGGATCAATTGGCACACCCATGTCGATCAGACCTACAACTTGATTCGTGGCTGTGATCCGGCGCCGGGCGCATGGACCCTGTTCAATCAAAAGCGGCTGCAGTTGTATGACGCGCGCAAGCATTCCGCGCGCACATTTTCACAGGTCAAGGGCAGGATCGGCGCGATCACGTCCATCGGCGAGCAATCCTTGAGCATCTCGGCCCAGGGTGGCCAGATCGAAGTGTTCAAGCTGCGCTACGACGGCGGCAAGAAGCTGCCGGCGCCGCAGTTCTGCGCCGATTCCGGGCTTTGCCTCGGCACCATTCTCGGTACCTGACGACAAACGCGCGCCATCAAATCGTGAGCACGATCTTGCCGATGTGATTGGAAGTCTCCATCAGCCGATGCGCTTCGCTCGCTTCGGCCAGCGGAAACGTCGCGAAGATGACCGGGCGGACTTTTCCTGCGGCCAGCAGCGGCCACACGTTTTTGCGAACGGCATCGGCAACCGCTGCTTTCTGTGCGACCGTGCGAGACCTCAATGTCGAACCCGTCAGCGTCAGTCGTTTCGTCAAGATCATGCCCATATTGATTTCGGCGCGCGAGCCGCCGAGCAGGGAGATGGTCACGACCCGGCCTTCCACGGCGGCGATATCCAGGTTGCGCTGCACGTAGCTGCCCGCAACCATGTCGAGCGTGATGTCGACTCCGTGGCCTTTGGTCTCCGCGCGCATGACTTCGACGAAATCCTCCGTCTTGTAGTCGATGCCACGTACGGCGCCCAGAGCCTCACAGGCGCGCGCCTTTTTCTCCGATCCCGCCGTGGCATAAACGCGCGCGCCCCAGGCCTTCGCCAGTTGAATGGCGGTGGTCCCAATCCCACTGGTGCCGCCATGAATGAGAACGATGTCTCCTGACTTGCAGCCGCCGCGTTCGAATAGATTGGTCCACACCGTCAGGTAAGTCTCCGGTATGGCGGCCGCTTCCACCATCTTCAAGCCTTCGGGTATGGGCATGCACAGGGGCGCCGCGGCGATCGCATAAGCTGCATAGCCGCCTCCCGGCAGCAGCGAAGTAATTCTATCGCCGACCGACAGGCCTGAAACTTTCGGACCCAACGCGACGATCTCTCCGGCAATCTCCATGCCGGGTAGGTCCGATGCTCCGGGCGGCGGGGGGTAGCGGCCTTGGCGCTGCATCACGTCGGGCCTGTTGACGCCGGCGGCCTCGACACGCACCAGCACCTCGCCTTCGCCGGGTTGCGGAATCGGCCGCACTGCTGTCTTCAATTGTTCCGGCCCGCCCGGCGCGGCGATTTCAACGACGGTCATTTCACGAGGCAATGGCATGCAGTTTCTCCGCGTTCATCAAGTCGAAAAGGCCGGCTAACTTAAAACTTTCGCATAATTTGGGCAAGATTCCTCTGATTTGCGGCAAGATGTTCCTATGTTCATCCGGCAACTCGATTACTTGGTGACTCTCGCCCGCGAGAAGCATTTCGCCAAGGCGGCTGAAGTGTGCCATGTATCGCAGCCCGCCTTGTCCTCGGCGATTCGCAGCCTGGAGAAGGAACTCGGCATCATGATCGTCCAGCGTGGACGGCGCTTCATGGGCTTGACAGCGGAGGGCGAACGCGTCCTCGCGTGGGCGCAGCAGACTCTCGCCTCGCTGTCGCATATGCGCGAGGATGCGTCGATCGCGAAATCCAGCATGGCCGGCACGCTGCGTGTCGGCGCCATACCGACGACCATGACTGTCGCGGCGTTCATCACGGCGCCGTGCCGTGCAGCCTACCCAAACATTCGCTACGCCGTTTCATCGTTGAGCAGCGCATCCATCGCCGGCCAGCTGGACCGATTCGAACTCGATCTGGGCCTGACTTATCTGGATGAGAAGACCATCGATGGATTTGAATCGCTGCATCTATTCGATGAACGTTACGTTCTCCTGGCCGCCCGCAAGGTGGCCCTCGAACCGACCCTCACCTGGGAGCAGGCAGGACGGCTGCCCTTGTGTCTGCTGACGGGCAAGATGCGAAACCGCCAAGTGATCGACGCGGCCTTTCGGCGCGCAGGCGCGACAGCGGACGTGATACTCGAGACCGATTCCATTTTTTCGATGTACGCTCATGTCAGCGAAGCAGGCCTCTTCACCATCGTGCCGCACAGCCTGCTGAACTTTTTCGATATGGCCAAAGTGCAGGCGCGGCCGCTGTTGCCTTATCTCACGCGCGCCATCGGCTTGATCGCCCGCAATCAACCCGCGCTTGCGCCCATCACCGCCGCGGTGTGGGAGATTGCGCGCGGCCTCGAGCTGCAACGGCGATTCGACCTCGCGCTGGCATAGTGTTTGCTGATCATTGGCCGCAGCTATCAGCTGATCAGTTCAAACGATTAGACCGCAATCTCTCTTGATTCCACACTGAATCGCCATTTCAGTGAAAGGCTCCGCCACGTGTGACGCAGCCTTGATAAGGAGGTACCGTGGACCAGAAAGTTGATCTCAAACACTACGATTTATTCATCGATGGCAAGCAGGTCGCGCCTTCGAGCGGCGAGTACAGCATCGATCTTGATCCGGCCACCGAACAGCCCATCGCCGAAGTCGCGCAGGGCGGCAAGGCAGACGTCGACAAGGCCGTCAGCGCGGCCAGAGCTGCGCTGAAAGTCTGGGGCGCGCTGCGCGCAGCCGAACGGGGCCGCATACTGCAGCGAGCCGCAGCCTTGTTGGAGCAACACCAAGAGGAGCTCGTTGAGATTGAGAGTCTGGATGCCGGCAAGCCGCTCGCGGCGGTTCGGCGCCAGGACATGGCTGCGGTCATCGACACGGTGCGCTACTACGCGGGCTGGTGCGACAAGATCACAGGACAGGTCATTCCGGCGCGCCCGGATGCACTGACCTACACCGTGCGAGAGCCGGTGGGCGTGGTCGCCGCCATCGTGCCTTGGAATTTTCCGCTCATGATCGGCATGTGGAAAATCGCACCTGCGCTGGCCTGCGGTTGCACCGTGGTGGTCAAGCCGGCCGAACTGACACCGCTGTCGATGTTGCGCGTCGCGGAGCTGTTCCTCGAGGCCGGTCTGCCGCCGGGCGTACTCAATGTCGTTTGCGGCAAGGGCAGCGTCGTCGGCGAGGCGCTGGTGCATCATCCCGGGGTCGATAAAGTGACGTTCACCGGTTCACCGAAGGTGGGCCGCGGCATCATGCAAGGCGCGGCCGGCAACTTCAAAAAGGTCACTTTGGAACTCGGCGGAAAATCCGCCAACCTGATTTTTGCGGATGCGAATTTGGATCGCGCGGTGCGCGCGGCGGCGTCGGGAATCTTCTTCAATGCCGGCCAGGTCTGTTCTGCGGGCTCGCGGGTGCTGGTGGAACGCTCAGTGTATGACGATGTCGTGCAGCGATTGGCAGAGCGAGCGCGTGCCATCCGCGTCGGCGATCCCACCGATCCAAAAACCACGATGGGACCGGTCATCTCCGCCGGGCAGATGAAGACCGTGTTGGACTACATCGACATCGGCAAGGCGGAAGGCGCATCGGTGGTGACGGGCGGGGCGCGGGTTGGGCGGGAGGGTTATTTCGTGCAGCCCACCGTGTTTGCGAACGTCGAGCATGACATGCGAATTTCGCAAGAAGAAATCTTCGGGCCGGTGCTGTCCGTCATTCCCTTTGACGATGAGCAGGATGCGCTGCGAATTGCCAATGGCACGGCGTACAGCTTGGCGGCCGGTGTGTGGAGCGCGGATATCGGGCGCGTGCATCGCGTCGCGGCGGGTTTGAAGGCCGGTACCGTGTGGATCAACACTTACGGGTACACCGACGTGCGCTTGCCCTGGGGCGGTTCGGGTGAGTCTGGTTTGGGCCGGGAGCATGGGGACGCGGCCATCGAGAACTTCACCCAACCCAAAGCCATCTGGCTGGCGCTCGATCATTAATCGATTCGAAACCAATAAGTAAAAGCGTCGCGCCGGCGGTTATGCCTGTAGCCGCCGGCGACAAAATGGTGCGACGCGGATCCTAATCCCGCGACCTTCTCGCTGCCGTTTGTGTAGGACTCGTCCTACACAAAAGATTCCAAGCAGTAGTCGACGTGAACGTTGGACTTTCAGCGGCGCCTTTGCCAAGCTTTCGAGCGATGGGCATGCCGAAGAGAGCCGGGCTACAGCGGCTGAGACAGGGACCCGCGATACTATTCTTAAGTTGTTGGCTAATGGGATGAAAACAACGCTGCCTCGCGGCAGTCTTAAGTGCGGCCCGGAGACCGAACATGGCTGAAAATTCGCCCGTCGCCGGGCGTAGCCGCAAGGCTCGCAACAGCACGCCCGCAGCTCGCGCGGAAGCCAAGGCTCGCAACGGCAGGGCCAAGAGATCGGCCGGCAACGGCCATATTCATAGCGCTTCCGCGAACGGCCATGCACAAGGCACGCCCGATCTCAATCAACCCGAATTGCTTGATGCATTGCACGCGATGCTGGCGGGCGATTTCTCGGTGCGCCTGCCCGGGCACCAAGTCGGTGTCGCGGGCAAGATCTGCGATGCGTTCAATACCATCGTGGCCGCGAATCAACGCATCGCACAACAACTGGAACACGTGGGCGAGGTGGTCGGTCACCAAGGCAAAACGCGCACCCGCGTTCGATTCGGTTTGTCGGACGGCGCGTGGGCTGACATGGAAGGTTCCGTCAATGCGTTGATCGATGACTTGTTGTGGCCGACGACGGCCGTCACACGCACGGTCAGCGCGGTCGCGCGCGGCGATCTGTTGCAGACCGTGCCGCTGGATGTCGGCGGCCGGCCGTTGAAGGGCGAGTTCCTGCGCTCCGCGAGCATCGTCAACACGATGATCAAGCAGCTCAGCGTATTCACGTCCGAAGTGACGCGCGTCGCGCGCGAAGTCGGCACCGACGGCAAGCTTGGCGGCCAAGCGCAGGTGCGCGAGGTGACGGGAGTTTGGAAGGACCTGACCGAAAGCGTGAACTCGATGGCGTCGAATCTGACGGCGCAAGTGCGCAATATCGCCGATGTCACGATTGCGGTGGCCAACGGCGACTTGTCGAAGAAGATCACCGTCGATGTGCGCGGCGAGATTCTGCAGCTCAAAGAGGCCATCAACACCATGGTGGACCAGCTGCGCTCCTTCGCCTCCGAAGTGACACGTGTGGCACGAGAAGTCGGCACCGAGGGCAAGCTCGGCGGTCAGGCATTGGTGCCGGGCGTGGCCGGCACCTGGAAGGATCTGACCGACTCGGTCAACGCCATGTGCGGCAACCTCACCGCGCAGGTGCGAAACATTGCGCAGGTGACGACTGCCGTGGCGCGCGGCGATTTGTCGCGCAAGATCACGGTCGATGTCTCGGGCGAAATCCTCGAACTCAAGCAGACCATGAACACCATGGTTGACCAGCTCAATGCCTTTGCAGGAGAAGTGACGCGCGTGGCGCGCGAAGTGGGCACCGAGGGACGTTTGGGCGGACAGGCGCAGGTTCCAGGCGTTGCCGGCACCTGGAAAGACCTGACCGACAACGTCAATTCCATGGCGTCGAATCTGACGGCGCAGGTTCGCAATATCGCGGAGGTGTCGACCGCGATTGCCAGCGGCAATCTCGCGAAGAAGATCACCGTCACCGTGTCGGGCGAGATCCTGGAGCTGAAGGAAACCATCAACACGATGGTGGATCAGCTCAATGCGTTTGCGTCCGAGGTTACACGCGTGGCGCGCGAAGTGGGTACCGAGGGCCGCTTGGGCGGCCAGGCCAATGTGCGCGGCGTTGCCGGCACCTGGAAAGATCTGACCGAGAACGTCAACTCCATGGCCTCGAATCTGACCGGCCAGGTTCGCAATATCGCCGAAGTGACCACCGCGGTGGCCAACGGCGACTTATCGAAGAAAATCACGGTGGACGTCAAGGGTGAGATTCTCGAACTGAAGGACACCATCAACACGATGGTGGATCAATTGAATGCATTCGCCGGCGAAGTGACGCGCGTGGCGCGTGAGGTCGGCACCGAAGGCAAGCTGGGCGGGCAAGCGCAACTGAAGGGCGTGGCCGGCACCTGGAAGGATCTTACCGATTCGGTCAATTCCATGGCCTCGAACCTCACCGGCCAGGTGCGCAACATTGCCGAAGTCGCGACCGCGGTGGCGCAAGGCGACTTGTCGAAGAAAATCACCGTCACGGTATCGGGCGAGATTTTGCTGCTCAAGGAAACCTTGAACACCATGGTCGATCAGCTGCGCTCCTTCGCCGGCGAGGTGACGCGCGTGGCGCGCGAGGTCGGCACCGAAGGGCGCCTCGGCGGTCAGGCACAGGTGCCGGGCGTTGCGGGCACCTGGAAGGACTTGACCGACTCGGTCAATTCCATGGCCGGAAATCTCACGGCGCAGGTGCGCAACATCGCCGAAGTCTCGACTGCGATCGCAAACGGCGACCTGTCGCGCAAGATCACCGTCCATGTGAGGGGCGAGATCCTGCAGCTGAAGGAAACGCTCAACACCATGGTTGATCAGCTGAATCGCTTCGCCTCGGAAGTGACGCGCGTGGCGCGCGAGGTGGGCACCGAAGGCAAGCTGGGCGGCCAGGCGAACGTGCCGGGAGTCGCCGGCACGTGGAAAGATCTGACCGAGAACGTCAATTCCATGGCGTCGAATCTGACCGGTCAGGTGCGCAACATCGCTGAAGTCACCACCGCGGTGGCGCGCGGCGACCTGTCGCGCAAGATCACCGTGGACGTGAAGGGCGAAATTCTCGAGCTGAAAAACACCATCAACACCATGGTCGATCAGCTCAACGGCTTCGCCGGCGAGGTGACGCGCGTGGCGCGCGAGGTGGGCACCGAGGGCAAGCTGGGCGGGCAGGCGCAGGTGCCCGGGGTTGCCGGCACCTGGAAGGATCTCACCGACAACGTCAACTCGATGGCGGGCAATTTGACCGCACAGGTGCGCAATATCGCGGAAGTTGCGACTGCCATCGCCACCGGCGACTTGTCGCGCAAGATCACGGTCGACGTGCGCGGCGAAATCTTGTTGTTGAAGGAAACGCTCAACACCATGGTGGATCAGTTGCGTTCCTTTGCCGGCGAGGTGACGCGCGTCGCGCGTGAAGTGGGTACCGACGGCCGCTTGGGCGGCCAGGCTGTCGTGCCCGGGGTTGCCGGCACCTGGAAGGATCTGACCGACAACGTCAATTTGCTGGCGGCGAACCTGACGACGCAGGTCAGAAACATCGCTGAAGTGACCACGGCAGTGGCGCGCGGCGATTTATCCCGCAAGATCACCGTCGACGTGAAGGGCGAAATTCTCGAGCTGAAAAACACCATCAATACCATGGTGGATCAATTGAACGGCTTCGCCGGCGAAGTGACGCGCGTAGCCCGCGAGGTCGGCACCGAAGGGCGCCTCGGCGGTCAAGCGCAGGTGCCCGGCGTCGCCGGCACGTGGAAGGACCTGACCGATACCGTGAATGTCATGGCGGCGAATCTGACCGAGCAGGTGCGCGGCATCGTCAAGGTCGTGACCGCGGTCGCCGACGGCGACTTGAAGCAAAACCTCACGGTCGCCTCCAAGGGCGAAGTCGCGGCGCTGGCCGAAACCATCAACAATATGACGGACACGCTGGCGACTTTCGCCGACCAGGTCACGACGGTTGCGCGCGAGGTCGGCGTCGAGGGCCGGTTGGGCGGCCAAGCCAACGTGCCGGGCGCCGCCGGGACCTGGAAAGACCTGACCGGCAACGTGAATTTGCTGGCCGCCAATCTCACCACACAGGTGCGTGCCATCGCCGAGGTGGCCACTGCCGTGACCAAGGGTGACTTGACGCGTTCGGTGCAAGTCGAAGCACGGGGCGAGGTGGCTGAACTCAAAGACAACATCAACACGATGATCGGTAATCTGCGCCTGACCACCGATCGCAATACGGAACAAGATTGGCTCAAGACCAACCTGGCGCGATTCACCAACATGCTGCAGGGTCAGCGCGACTTGACGACGGTGGGCAGCATGCTGCTGACCGAGTTGGCGCCCCTGGTCGGCGCACAGCGCGGCGTGATCTATCAAGCGCAAACGGATGGCGCGAGCGTCGCTCTGAAACTCCTTTCCGCGTATGCGGACGAGGTGTCCAACGGCTACTCGGCGCATCTGGAACTCGGCGAAGGGCTCATCGGGCAATGCGCGCGCGACGCGCGGTGCATGTTCATCGCCGATATGCCGGGCAATGTGGTGCCCATCAGTTCCGGCCTGTTCCGGGCGCCCCCGCGCAATGCCATGGTACTGCCGATATCCTTCGAGGGGCAGGTCAAAGCGGTCATCGAACTTGCTTCGCTGGCGGCGTTCACCGATCTGCAGAAGTCGTTTCTGGAGCAGCTCACGACATCGATCGGCATCGTGCTGAATTCGATTGAAGCGACCATGCAGACTGAGGGACTGCTCAAGCAATCGCAGCAGCTCGCCACCGAGCTGCAGACTCAGCAGCGCGAATTGCAGCAGACCAACGAGCAGCTGGAACAAAAGGCGCAGCAGCTCGCCGACCGCAACGTAGAAGTGGAGGCGAAGAATCAGGAAATCGAGCAGGCGCGGCGCGCCGTGGAAGAGAAGGCCACCGAGTTGGCGCTGACCTCCAAGTACAAGTCGGAATTCCTGGCGAACATGTCGCACGAATTGCGCACGCCGCTCAACAGTATTCTGATTCTGGGCCAACAGCTCACGGAAAATCCGGAAGGCAACTTGAGCCATAAACAGGTCGAGTTCGCCCGCACCATCCATGGCGCCGGAACCGATCTTTTGAACCTGATCAGCGACATTCTCGATTTGTCGAAGATCGAATCGGGCACCGTATCGGTGGACGCGGAAGAGGTTTATTTCAGCAACCTGCTGGATATGATCGGCCGGCCGTTCCGCCACGAGGCGGAAAATCGCAAGCTGCAGTTCGAGATCGCGATCTCGCCCGATTTGGATCGCAGCATCATTACCGACTCGAAGCGCCTGCAGCAAGTGCTGAAGAACCTGTTGTCCAATGCCTTCAAGTTCACCGCCGAGGGCGGCGTGAAACTCACGGTGTCGCGGGCGGTGAGCGGCTGGAACGCCGATCATGCGATATTGAAGCATGCACCGTCGGTGGTGTCCTTCGAGGTGTCGGACACGGGCATCGGCATCCCGCCCGAGAAGCAACGCATCATCTTCGAGGCGTTTCAGCAGGCCGATGCAAGCACCAGCCGCAAATACGGCGGCACCGGCTTAGGATTGGCGATCAGCCGCGAGCTTGCCAATCTGCTGGGCGGCGAAATTCAATTGCGCTCAACGCCCGGATCGGGCAGTTCTTTTACGCTGTATCTGCCGCTCACTTATCTCGGCGGCGCCTCTGCCAGGGCGGGCGCAGCCGGCGCAAGCGCGCCGGGCGCCGACAGCGGCGCCATGGCCCAGATGCGCCTCGCCGAGCTGCCGGCCGAACCGATCATCGATGACCGGCACAATCTCGCGCCGCACGACAGCGTGGTGCTCATCGTCGAGGACGATCCGCATTATTCGCGCATCATGGTCGATCTGGCGAAAGATGAGGGATTCAAGGTATTGGTCGCGCATCGCGGCGCGGATGCACTCGCGCTGGCTCGTGCGCATCATCCGAGCGCCATTTCTCTGGATATTTTCTTGCCGGACATGCTCGGCTGGACGGTGCTGAGCCAGCTCAAGCAAGATCCCACGACGCGGCATATCCCGGTGCAGATCGTCACATTGGATGAGGATCGCCATCACGGGCTGGCGCGAGGGGCGTTCTCGTTCGTGCAAAAGCCGACGACCACGGAAGGCTTGGAGAGCGCTTTTGCGCGCATCAAGGATTACGCCAAATCGCGGCGCAAGCGCTTGTTGCTGGTCGAGGATGACGCGGCGGAGCGCAGCAGCGTCGCGGAGTTGCTGGCCTCGGATGACATTGAGATTATGGCGGCGGACACGGGGGAAAGCGCGCTGCTGCAAATGCGTGACGGTTCGATCGATTGCGTCGTGCTCGACCTGAAGCTGCCGGACATGACCGGGTTCGAGGTGCTGGAGCGGATTCGCGACGATGCATCGCTGTGCGATATCCCGGTGGTGGTGTTCACCGGCCGTGAGATCTCGCCGGATGAAGAGGCCAAACTGCATACCATGGCGCGCAGTGTGGTGGTGAAGGGGGTGGAATCGCCGGAACGGCTGTTGGATGAGACCGCGCTGTTCTTGCATCGCGTTGTAGGCGATCTGCCCCTGCCTAAGCAGCGCATGCTGGAGCGCCTGCACAGTTCCGACGAAGACCTGATGCGGCGCACCGTGCTGTTGGTGGACGATGATGCACGGAACATTTTTGCCTTGAGCAGTGTGCTCGAGCGGCGCGGCATGGAAGTGCTCACCGCGACCACCGGCAGCGAGGCCATCGCGGTGTTGGGTGCACGGCCCGATGTCGCCATCGTGCTGATGGATATCATGATGCCCGGCATGGATGGCTATGAAACCATGCAGGCGATTCGCGCCGATCCCGCCCATCGCCGCCTGCCGATTCTCGCGTTGACGGCGAAGGCCATGAAGGGTGATCGAGAGAAGTGCCTGGATGCGGGAGCTTCCGACTATCTGGCGAAACCGGTTAACATCCAGCAATTGATGTCTGCATTGCGGATGTGGCTGCATCGCTAGTGGGCGGAAAAAACATGAACGGCTCCGACAAGGTGAATATTCTCTTGGTCGACGATCAGCAGGCGAAACTGCTGAGCCACGAGGTCGTGCTCGCTGAGATCGGCGAAAATCTCCTGAAGGCAAGTTCTGCGCGCGAAGCGTTCGAGTGCCTGCTGAAAAACGAAGTGGCGCTCATACTCATCGATGTGTGCATGCCGGACCTGGATGGATTCGAACTCGCCACCATGATCCGCGAGCACCCGCGCTTCCAAAGCACGGCGATCATCTTCGTCTCCGCGGTGATGATGGCGCACATCGATCAATTGCGCGGCTACAAGGCGGGCGGCGTGGACTATGTGCCCGTGCCGGTGGTCCCTGAATTGTTGCGGGCCAAGGTCAAGGTCTTCGTGGAGCTGTACCGGAAAACCCGGCAGCTCGAACAGTTCAACGCCGACCTGGAACGGCGCGTCGAGGAGCGCACCGCTGAATTGCGAAAATTCAACGAGGAACTCGAGCTGCGCATCGAGGAGCGCACGCGCGAACGCGAACTCGCGCTGGCGCAGCTGTTCGAGGCGCAGAAAATGGACACCATCGGCCGTCTGACGGGCGGCGTGGCGCATGATTTCAATAATTTGCTCATGGCGGTGCTCGGAAGCCTGACGCTATTGGAGAAGCGGCTGCCGGAGGATCCGCAGACGCGGCGGTTGCTGCAAAACGCCATTCAAGGCGCCGATCGCGGCAAGGCGCTGACGCAGCGCCTGCTGGCTTTTTCACGGCGCCAGCAGCTCAAGCCCCAGGCCGTCGACCTCGGGCTGCTGGTGCGCGGCATGGAAGAGCTGTTGAGGCGCGCGGTGGGACATGCAATCGCCTTCAACAGCGAATTCCCGGGTGATCTGCCGCCGGTATTGGTGGATGCCAATCAACTCGAATTGGCACTGCTCAATGTGGCCTTGAATGCCCGCGACGCGATGGCGGACGGCGGCAGCGTCAAGATCACGGCGCAGGCCGAGACCTTGAGAGCGCCGGTACCCTCAAACTCACCTCGCACAGCCAACGGCGGCGCCAAGCCTGTCGGTGAAGCGGTGGACGGCTCCTTGGCGCCCGGGGACTATGTGCGAATCACCATCGTCGACACCGGGATAGGCATGGACGAATCCACCCTGGCCAAGGCGACCGAGCCGTTCTTTACAACGAAGGGTCCGGGCAAAGGAACCGGCCTGGGCTTGTCGATGGTGCACGGCCTGGCGGCGCAATCGGGCGGCCTGCTGCGCATACGCAGCGAGCCGAACGCGGGAACCATCGTTGAGCTGTGGTTGCCCAGGGCCAATTGCGCGCCCGCCACGCTCGTGCGCTCGACGGAGTTGCCGGCCCAGAGCCGGCCCGTGACCACGCCTTGCAAGGTGCTCATCGTCGATGACGATTCGCTCGTCATGACCGGCACCGCCGCAATGATCTCGGATTTGGGCCACACGCCGGTCGAGGCACACTCCGGGGCCGAGGCGCTTGACTTGCTGGGTTCCGGTCTCAAGGTCGACGTTGTGTTGACCGATCATGTCATGCCGAGCATGACCGGCCTGCAGCTTGCCGGATATATTCAAGAGAAATTTCCCGGTTTGCCCATCATATTGGCGACCGGTTACGCGGAGCTGCCGGTCGATCCTGTGAGCTTGGGGATCGCGAGACTGGCGAAACCTTGTTCACAGCACGAAATCGGCGAGGCCATTCACGCGGCAGTGTTCGCGAACGATCGAGTGGCATTTGTCGGGAGCCGCGAACTAAGCTCTTCGGCATGAAGTTTTGCATTTACGGCGCCGGCGCGATCGGTGGATACCTCGCAGTGGAGCTGGCGCTGTCAGGCCAGGACGTGTGCGTGATTGCACGCGGCGCTCACCTCAAGGCCATTCAAGAGCGGGGATTGACGCTGCAGATCCAAGGCCGCGTGAAAGTGGCGAGGGTGCCCGCCGATTCGGACCCTCGCGCCTTTGGTCCCCAGGACATGGTGATCTGCGCACTCAAAGCGCATCAAGCTTTCGAGTGCGCCGAGTCCTTCGCCCCGCTGTTCAAACAGGACACCGCGGTGTTGACCGCGATGAACGGCATTCCCTGGTGGTACTTCTACAAAAGCGGCGGCCGCTTCGAGGGACAGAACCTGGAGACGGTCGATCCCGGCGGGCGCCAATGGAGCAGCATCGGGCCGCAGCGCGCGATCGGCTGTGTGGTCGAGCCTGCATGCGAAGTGATCGCGCCGGGAGTCATCGCGCACCACCAGTTCAATCGCTTCATCATCGGCGAACCCGATGGCAGCCGAACGAGCCGCGTGGAGGAATTGAGCCGGGTGTTGACCGCGGCGGGATTCGACGCGCCCGTGCGCGACAATATCCGCTGGAACATTTGGTTGAAGCTGTGGGGCAATGTTTGCTTCAATCCCATCAGCGCGCTGACCGGTGCCACCCTGGGGCGCATGATCGGCAATCCGGAGTTGCGGGCATTGTGCAAGACCATGATGCTGGAGACGCAGGCGGTCAACGAAGCGCTCGGCGTGCATATTCCGACCGAGATGATGGATCGAAGGCTTGCCGGCGCCGCGTCGGCCACCGACCATAAGATGTCGATGCTGCAGGACCTGGAGCGCGGGCGCAGCCTCGAAATTGACGCGCTCGTCGGGGCGGTGCAGGAATTGGGCCGGCTCACAGCGGTGAAAACCCCGCTGGTCGACGCGGTGTTGGCGCTCATCAAGGAGCGGGCTTCCGGGCTAACGGGGTAAGATCGAAGACTATGCATACGGCCTATATCACTCATGCTGATTGCCTGCGTCACGAGATGGGTGCGGGACATCCGGAATCTCCGGATCGATTGAAGGCCGTCAACGAGGAGATGCGCTCGTCGGGATTGCTCAGTGAATTGCGCTGCCTCGAAGCTCCGCTGGCGAGCGCCGAGGATCTGAAGCGGGTGCACCGCGAAGGTTATGTGGACGCGATATTCGAGAACGCACCCAGTGAAGGCTATGTACAGCTGGATCCTGACACGGCGATGAATCCGTTCAGCTTGGCCGCTGCGCGGCGCGCGGCGGGTGCCGGGGTGCTGGCGGTGGATGAGGTCATGGCGGGGCGATCATCCAATGCGTTCTGTGCAGTTCGCCCCTGCGGCCATCATGCCACCCAGGTCCGCTCCATGGGCTTTTGCATCTTCAACAACATCGGCGTTGCGGCCGCCTATGCGTTGGAAAAAAAGGGACTTGAGCGGGTCGCGGTCATCGACTTCGACGTGCACCACGGCAACGGTACCGAAGATATGTTCAGCCCAACCCACTGGCACAAGCGGGTACTGATGGCGAGTTTCTTTCAGCATCCCTTCTACCCCTACAGCGGCACGTCGAATCCCGCGCCCAACATGATCAATGTGCCCATGGCCGCCGGCAGCGGCGGCGCCGCCGTCAAGAAAGCCGTGGAAACGCAATGGCTGCCGGCACTCGAGAGCTTCAAGCCGCAGATGATTTTCATTTCCGCCGGATTCGACGCGCACAAAGAAGATCTGTTGGGGGGCATGGCGCTCATCGAAGCTGACTACGCGTGGATGACCCGCGAACTCAAGCTGGTGGCGGCTCGGCATTCGCAGGGTCGCATGGTTTCGATGCTCGAGGGCGGCTACCACTTATCCGCGCTCGGCCGCAGCGCGGCGGCGCATGTCAGGGCGCTGTCCGAGCCGCAGCGGAATCAGGTGTAGAGTCTGCCGACGCTCTCGGCCACACACACAGGCTTTGCCTGACCCTCGCGTTCGACGGTAACTTCAGTAATGACCTGCACGCCGCCTTCAATGGGCTCGAAAGACAGCAGCTTGAAATGCGCTCGCAGCCGGCTGTTGACAGGAACCGGTGCCGGGAAGCGTACGCGATTGAGGCCATAGTTGACCGACATCCGCGCGCCGCCGACCTTGTGCGAACTGCGGATGAAGTAAGGCAGCAAACTCAACGTCAAGAAACCATGTGCGACGGTGCTGCCGAACATGCCGGCGGCGGCGCGCTTAGGATCCACATGAATCCATTGATCATCGCCCGTCACATCCGCGAACTTGTCGATGCGCGCCTGGTCGACGGTGAGCCAGTCGCTGGTCCCGATGGAGGAACCGACCAGCGCTTTTAGCTCGGCTAAATTTTGATACGTGTTCACGCTTACCCCTGTCCGGCTATGATCGCACAGGCATCCGCTTGTGTGGACCGCACGCCTTGCACTTCTTGCCCGCCTGCGAGCCTATTTTAAGGCGCGGCCCCAAGTATTTTGGTGCGCAGGAAGCGCGGTGCTATGCTGCACACAGCAGAGTACGGCAGTTCTTCGGGGCAGGCGATTCGACGACAACATAACGACGTTGAAACGTTGAGGCGGGCACTTGAAAGACATAATACGGACATTTTTCTCGCCATCGAATCAACGCATGCGCTGGTTCGGTGCATCGCTGGTCGCCGGCGCGCTGGCGGCCTGGCCGGGATGGACGGGTGCGACCGCTCCTGAAGTGTCGCCGCCGACGACGCCGATTGTCGATCCCATCGACGAGTTGACCGAAATCATGGTGGAGGCCCGCGAACCGCGCTACGTGTCGCCGACGCGCCGAGACCAAATCGGGCGCATTTGGGCGCCGGTAATGATCAATGGACGCGGACCCTTCCGCTTGGTGCTCGATACGGGTGCCAGCCACAGCGCGATTACTGCCCTGGTCGCATTGGCGCTGGGCATTCCGACGGACCGCTCCCCGCCGGTGATCCTGCGCGGCGTCACTGGATTTGCCACCGTGCCGACCATACGCGTGGATACCTTGAGCGTGGGCGACGTGGCGGTCGATCAGACGATTCTACCCATTGTGCCGGACGCCTTGGGCGGTGCTGAAGGGGTGCTGGGTTCCGAGGGGCTGGTGGGAAAGCGCATCTTCATCGATTTTCGTCATGATCGGATCAATATCGCGTATTCGAGGAATGAGCGCTCCGGTCCTGGTTTCATCAGTGTGCCGTTCCACTCGTTGCGCGGTACCTTGGTGGTCGTGGACGCATTCGTGGGCCAAGTCCGCTGCAAGGCCATCATCGACACCGGTGGGCAGGTCACGATCGCGAACATGGCGCTGAAAGACGCGCTGACGCTGGCGCGCGTGGGCGCTACGCCCAGGATAAAGATCGACTCGATCATTGGTGCGACCAAGGACATTCAAAAGGGTGAACTGATGGACACGCCCGCCATAGGTTTGGGCGCCATCAGCATTCGTGATCCCGGCGTGACGTTCGGCGATTTGTATATATTCAAGCAGTGGCGGCTGACGAATGAGCCGGCGATTTTGATCGGCATGGACACGCTGGGGCTGCTCGACACCCTGATCATTGACTATCGCCGGCACGAGCTGCAACTTCGTATGCTCAATGCGGGGTAGAGGCGAGGGTAATGCATGATCAATAAACCGATTATCGGCGTGGCGGCCTTGATCTTTGTGCTTGCGGCGGGTGGCGTGTACTACCTAAAGAGCCGCAATACGCCTCTGCCCGCGGCACCCACCGCTCCGGCCGGCACGGCTCCCGCAGCCGGCGAACCGGCGATCGCGCATCCCTTGCCGGACGCTCCCGGGAATGCAGCGGCCTCGGGGCCCTTGCCTGACCTGGCCAACAGCGATTCGCCGCTGCGCGATGCACTCGCTCAACTTGGCGGTGCGGACGCCGTGAAGGACTATCTGGTGCCGCAAGATGTGATCCGCCGGATGGTGGTGACCATCGATAATCTGCCGCGGCAAAAAGTCGCCGTCGACAAGCGGCCCGTAAACGCCACCGCGGGATCGTTTGCCGCCGACGGCGATGAATTGCGGGCCACGCTCAATCAGCGGAATTTCGAACGCTACAAGCCGCTGGTGGCGGTGATACGCAAGCTCGACATGCAGCAGTTGGGTGCGGTGTACATCCACTTCTATCCCTTGTTTCAGCAGTCGTATCAGAACCTCGGCTATCCGAATGGGTATTTCAATGATCGGCTCGTCGAGGTCATCGACGTCATGCTGGCAACGCCTGATCCGAAGGGGCCGATCAAGCTGGTGCGCCCCAACGTCATGTATACCTTTGCGGATCCGGCGCTGGAGGCACGGCCCGCCGGTCAAAAGCTGTTGATTCGCATGGGGCCGGAGAATGCGCAGGCCATCAAGGCGAAATTGACGGAACTGCGAACCATCGTCACCGCAGCGCCGCTCAAGCATCAGTAAGAAAGATCCATTTCGTACAAGTTTGGTTTGCGACGCACGTTTTTAAAAAAGGCAGGGGAAAACAATGGCGACCACGTCCGCAGATGCAGGATTGCCGAAATCAACGGCAGCGACACAGAGTCAATGGCTCGTTATCGGTGCATCATCGTTAGGCACGGTATTCGAGTGGTATGACTTCTACTTGTACGGCCTGCTTGCCAGCGTGATCAGCTCGCAATTTTTCTCCGGCGTCAACGAGGTCACCGGATTCATCTTTGCATTGGCGGCATTTGCGGCGGGCTTTGCGGTGCGGCCATTCGGCGCGTTGGTGTTCGGACGGCTGGGCGACCTGGTGGGCCGCAAGCATACATTCCTCATCACCATGGGAATCATGGGCGGCTCGACCTTCGCCGTTGGACTGCTGCCGAATTATGCGACGGCCGGCGTGCTCGCACCGGTCCTGCTGCTGGCATTGCGCCTGCTTCAGGGGCTGGCGTTGGGAGGCGAGTATGGCGGTGCGGCAACCTACGTTGCCGAAAACTCGCCGCAGGGGAAGCGCGGATTCTTTACCAGCTTCATTCAGACCACGGCAACGCTGGGTTTGTTCGGCGCGTTGATCGTCGTCATCGTTACCCGCACCAATCTGGGTGAGGATGCTTTCAAAGCTTGGGGATGGCGCATACCGTTCTTGATTTCCGTCATTCTCCTCGGCGTTTCCCTGTGGATTCGCATGCAGCTTTCCGAGAGCCCCGTATTCGTGAAGATGAAGAATATGGGCACCACGTCGAAGGCACCCTTGACCGAAGCGTTCGGGCGCTGGCCGAACTTGAAAATCGTGCTCATCAGCTTGCTCGGCGCGGTCATGGGGCAGGCGGTGGTGTGGTACACGGGGCAGTTTTACGCCTTATTCTTTCTCGAGCGAACGCTCAAGGTCGATGGGGCCACGACCAATGTCATGGTGGCTATTGCATTGGTGCTGGCAACTCCGGGCTTTGTTTTCTTTGGTTGGCTGTCCGACAAGATCGGTAGAAAGCCCATCATCATGGTGGGTTGTCTGCTGGCCATGCTCACTTACTTCCCGCTGTTCGGGGCATTGACCCGCTATGCCAATCCGGCGCTGTACGCGGCTCAGTCCTCGGCTCCGGTAACCGTGGTTGCCGATCCGAAAGAGTGTTCCTTTCAGTTCGACCCCATCGGAAAAAATGCCTTCGATTCGACTTCGTGCGACATTGCGAAGAGTTTTCTGGCCAAGGCCAGCGTGTCCTATCAGCGCGAGGACGCGCCCGCCGGAACCGTGGCGAAGATTCGCAGCGGCAGCAACACTTTTACCGCGCCCGATCCGAAGGCTGTGACGGGCGCCGACCGCAAAGCGGCCATCTCGGCTTTCCAGAAGCAAGTGAAGGCCGCTTTATCGGCGGCGGGCTACCCGGAGAAGGCGGACCCCGCAGCCATCAACAAGCCGATGGTGGTGCTCATCCTGTTCCTCCTGGTGCTGTACGTGACCATGGTGTATGGGCCGATTGCCGCGCTGTTGGTGGAATTGTTTCCGGCCCGAATCCGCTACAGCGCGATGTCGCTGCCGTATCACATCGGCAACGGATGGTTCGGAGGCTTTCTTCCAACCACCGCATTTGCGATGGTGGCGGCAACCGGGAATATCTACTATGGGCTTTGGTATCCCATCGTGGTCGCGGGGATTACTTTGGTTTTGGGGCTGCTGTTTCTGCCCGAGACGTTCAAGCGCGCCATCGATGCCTAGCGCCTTGGCACCGTGATATTGGCCGGTGCGTCGCATGGCCTGGGGGACGGGAAGCTTCAGGGGAACGAAAGAGCAGTTCCCCTGAAGCTTCCCGTCCCCTAGTCCTTTCAAACTGGATCGCCAACATCACGGTTCCGGAAGACGCGCCCCCGAAGGGCCACCTGCGGCCGTGTGGCCGCATTCGCACTCGAGTACGGAAAATCGAGTGCCCGACACTCACCGCTGCCGGCACCGTGATGTTGATCGGTTCGAGCATTCGAGCGTTACATTCCCTTCACAGAACTAGTCATTCTGTGAATTGTGACGTTATGTGTTCTACGGACAGCGTTCTTAACAGTACGCTGCGGGTATCAACATCAA
>DASQPK010000193.1:0-23062 GCA_035643995.1 Steroidobacteraceae bacterium
TTGACCGGATTCGCCGGGTCGAACTTGTAGCTGATCTTCGCGTCCGGCGCCGTGGGCAATTTGGTCGACAGATGCATATCGCCGCTCAGATAGTAGGCGGTCGGATGATTGGCCGGCGGCCAATTGGGCGACTTGAATACATGACTTGCGGCGGAAGGATGGCCCTTGCGTCCCGCCGCCATCATGAACAGAGTAACCGGCGGCTCCTTCATGATGCCGTTGTCGGTGCCCTTCAGCCAGTATTCCCACCAACGCATCTCCTCGGTCGCCGGCACGGTCGCTCCCGGCTGGTTGTATTCGACATCGCTCTTCTCGGCGCCCAAGCCGCCGTGGCCCGCCGGCACCATGTAAAGCTTTTGATTGCCGCGCGCGCCCTTGGAGCCGAAGTTCTGCAGCCAGCGAAAGTTTTCGACATTGCCATCGTTGAAGATGTCGTACCAGGCGCCTTGGTTATACATGGGGATGCGGATGAACTTGCGCTGACTGGTCATTGCATGCTCGTTCCAGAATGCAGAATTGACGGCACCGCCGCTGACCGCATCCAGCTGTGCCTGCGTCTCGCCCTGGCCTTTCAGCCAGCCGAGCGTGTCTTCGTCCTTGAGAACGCCACCGGGGTATACGTTGAGCAGCTGATCATAGGGCGCAACGATCACGTAGGCCGCGATCAGGTGAGGCGGCGCAGCCATTGCGGCCAGATTGGTGGTTATCCCTAACGCCGAAGCGCCGACCATGCCCACCCTGCCGTTCGACCAAGGCTGTTTGGCCGCCCATTCAACGGTGTCATAGCCGTCTTCCAAATCCGGAACGAACGCCTCATAGAATCCTTCCGAATGTCCCTTGCCGCGCACATCCTGCATGACAAAGGCCAAGCCCGCGTCGGTATATTTCTTGGCGGAATAGCCCGCTAAATCGCCGAGCGCGTCCTTCAGGTAGGGCGTTCGCGACAGCACGACCGGAAAAGGTCCCCCGCCCGTGGGCAGGAAGACGTTCGCCGCCAGCTTCACGCCATCGCGCGTAGTCATGGTCATCTCGGTCCACTTGGGCAATGCCGCGATCTGCTCGGGCGTCAACTGCGGCATGAATCGCGGTCTGGCCTGTACCGGCTTCGGCGCCGCCGGGGCGGATTGCGCCTGCGCCGATGCCGGCGTCCAGGTTGATATTGCCAGCGGCCCGATGGCAGCGATTGCCATGATGAGTGAACGGATCGACAGCCGGTAAGCAGCGGTCCGCTTCGTCGATCCGGCGCCCAGTTGGGTCTTTCGCATAAGACAGCCTCAGATAAAGCATGGTCGGGGCACTCATTATGCCCGCAACGGACTTAGCGATATGCTGCCAATTTGCTGTGTGTACGTGAGGCGTCGTCAACCGAGAGTCGGTTCTCCGCCTTCTGCCAGCTGCTCACCAGCTCGGCGAACTCGGTCGCCGGCAGCGGCGGGCTGAAGTGATATCCCTGGTACTGATAAAATTGGGCTAAACCCCGAGCGGCAATCGGAAGCAATGCTCAATTGACGCCGACGTTCTGTGACCGAGTCGCCAAGGATTGCGCCCGGCGCTGAGACCGGCAGAAATGGCAGCGCGAGGATTCAACGTGACAAAAAAGGTATGCGTCGTAACAGGTTCGTCGTCCGGCATCGGCGCCGCGAGCGCGATTTTGTTTGCCCAGCGCGGCTGGGATGTGTGCGTGAACTATTCAAAGGATCCAAAGCCCGCCGAAAATGTCGCGGCGATCTGCAAGAGTCACGGTGCCGATGTGCTCATCGAGCGGGCAGACGTATCCGATGATGCGCAATGCGTGCAAGTGGCGAAGCGTGTCAAGGAGCACTTTGGACGCTGCGATACGCTGGTGAACAACGCCGGCACGACGAAATTCGTCGACTTGAAGGATCTGGATGGACTCGATGCTGCCGACTTTCAAAGGATCTATGCGGTCAATGTGATTGGACCCTTCCAAATGACTCGCGCATTTGCGCAGCTGTTGCGCGACAACTCAGCCAGCGCGGTCGTCAACATATCCTCCATTGCCCCATTGCTGGGCGGCGGTTCGAGCATTGCCTATATCGCATCCAAAGGCGCCCTGAATGCGCTGACATTGGTCCTGGCAAGGGTATTGGGGCCGCAAATCAGGGTAAATGTGGTCGCGCCCGGCATGGTCGATTCACCTTGGCTCAGGAACGGCCTGGGACCCGAGCGCTTCGCGGCCATGCTGCGCAACTACGAGTCGACATCGGCACTGAACACGCTGGTGACTCCCGAGGACGTGGCCGAAACCGTTTACTACCTGGGCGCCATTGCCTCAAAGACGACCGGTGAAGTGCATCTGGTCGATGGCGGACGACGAGTCGGCCGGTAGCACACCGAGGTGCACCCGACGCGGCCGCTTTGGTAAGCTTCGCCCCTTTCTTTGGAGACGTAACAAATGCAAGGCCGATTCGAAAAGCGTGGCGATGTCGGAATCATCTGGATCAATAATCCGCCGGTCAACGCCATCAGCGTAGGCGTCCGCACGGCGATCATGGACGGCGTAACGAAGCTTGCGCAGGACCCTGAGATCAAAATCGGAGTTCTCGCTTGCGAGGGTCGAACTTTCATGGCCGGTGCCGACATCACCGAGTTCGGCAAGCCGCCGTTATCGCCCGGCCTGCACGATGCGATCAAGGCGGTGGAGAATTCCCCCAAGCCCATTGTCGCTGCCATTCATGGCACGGCATTCGGAGGCGGCCTCGAGGTCGCCCTCGCCTGTCACTATCGTGTGGCCATTGCCGGCGCCAAAATCGGACTCCCGGAAGTCAAACTTGGGTTGCTGCCCGGTGCGGGCGGCACGCAGCGTTTGCCGCGGCTGATTGGTGTTGAAGCTGCGCTTGGCATGATTGTATCCGGCGATCCGATCCCAGCCGCGCAGGCCGCCAAGGGGGGAGTGATCGACAAGATCATCGAGGGAGATTTGCTCGAAGGCAGTATTGCCTATGCGAAAGAGCTTGCCGCCCGGCAGGCGCCTTTGCGCAAGGTCCGAGATATCAATGTCCAAGCGGGCGCACTGGCCGCGGGATTTTTCGACGAAGCCCGCAAGCGCATTGCCAAGGAAAGGAAAAATCTATTCGCGCCGCAACGCATCGTCGATGCCTTGGAAGCGGCCGCGACGCTGCCCTTCGAGAAAGGCATGGCCCGCGAGCGAGAACTGTTCATTCAGTGTGCGCAGAATGGCCAGTCCAAGGCGCTGCAGCACGTTTTTTTCGCCGAGCGCAGGGCGTCCAACGTGCCGAATCTGGACAAGAGCGTTTCGAAGCGCGACATCAAGTCGGTGGCAATCATCGGCGCGGGCACCATGGGCGGCGGCATCGCCATGAATTTCTTGAGTGTCGGTATTCCCGTGACGCTGCTCGAAATGACTCAGGAAGCGCTCGACCGCGGTATCGGCGTGATTCACAAGAACTACGAAAACACGGCATCGAAGGGCAAGCTCACGCTGGAACAGGTTCAGCAGCGCATGGGCCTCCTGAAGCCCACACTGTCCTACGCGGATCTGACCCACGCGGATCTGATCATCGAGGCCGTGTTCGAAACCATGGCGATCAAGAAAGAGGTATTCGGCAAGCTCGACAAGGTCGCCAAGAAGGGAGCGATTCTCGCCTCCAACACGTCCTACCTTTCCATCGACGAAATCGCCGAGTCGACATCGCGTCCAAGCGATGTCGTGGGCATGCATTTCTTCTCTCCTGCCAATGTGATGCGGCTGCTGGAAATCGTTCGCGGCGCGAAAACCGCGCAGGACGTTCTGCTGACGGTCGTCGACATCGCCAAGCGCATCAATAAAGTCGGCGTGGTGTGCGGCAATCGAGACGGCTTCATCGGCAATCGCATGCTGGGCGGCTACGCCTATCAGGCATCGTTGATGGTGCTCGAAGGCGCCATGCCGGAACAAGTTGACGCTGCCTTGCGCAATTTCGGCATGCCGATGGGCGTATTGCAGATGGGCGATTTGGCGGGGCTCGATGTCGGTTACAAGTCGCGAAAGGATCGCGATCCTAAAACCTTTGATGGACGGGTGTCGCGCTCGGCCGACCTTCTGGTGGAAATGGGCCGAATGGGTCAAAAGACCCAGGCGGGGTACTACGACTACGCGCCGGGCGACCGAACGCCTCGGCCTTCTGCCGTGGTAGCCGACATCATCGAGAAGGTTTCGAAGGAATATGGGATTGCACGCCGCAAATTCACGGACGAGGAAATCGTGGAACGCTGCTTTCTGGCGCTGATGAATGTGGGTTGCGAGGTATTGAGCGAAGGGGTGGCGTATCGCTCCAGCGACATTGACATCGTGTATCTGTATGGATACGGCTTTCCTGCCTATCGCGGTGGTCCGATGTTTTGGGCCGAAAACGAAGTCGGACTCAAAACAGCCTTGGAAAGACTCAAAAAATACAGCGCCGAGACAGGCGGCACGTGGCTCAAGGTGTCGCCGCTGCTCGAGCAATTGGTTGCACAAGGCAAGGGATTCGCAAGCATCGGGCAATGAGAGGTGCCCGACGCTTGCGCATCGCTCAAGGGGTTGCGGTGAGGCCTCGATACTTCATCATGGCATCGATACTCGGGGCCTTGCCGCGCCATGCCATGTACATGGCCGAAAGATCTTGAGTATTGCCCCGCGATAGAATCATGCGGCGGAATCGATCGCCGTTGGCGCGGGTCAGGCCGCCATGATCATCGAACCACTGGTAGGCATCATCATCCAGCATCTGTGTCCATAGATAGGCGTAGTAGCCGGCCGAATACCCGCTGTCCCAGATGTGGCTGAAATAGCTGGACCGGTATCGCGGCGGCAGCGCATGCAGATCCAAATGCGTTTTCGCCAGCGCCTGCTTTTCGAATTCGTCCGGGTTCTGCACGGGAGCGTCGGCGCTGAGCACATGCCACTGCATATCGAGTTCGGCTGCCGCCAATACCTCGGTGAGCGCATACCCTTCGGCAAAATTCTTCGCCTTCTTGATCTTGTCCACCAGTTCCGCAGGCATCGCGGCGCCGGTCTTATAGTGCTTGGCGTAGTGATTGAACACGGCCGGATAGAGCGCCCAGTGTTCATTGAACTGGGACGGGAATTCGACAAAATCGCGCGCCGTCGAGGTGCCCGAGAGAGTCGGATACTGCGTGTCGGCAAACATGCCGTGCAGCGCGTGACCGAACTCGTGAAACATCGTCGTGACATCGTCGAAGCTGATGAGGGCGGGTTCGCCCGGCGCTGGTTTCGGCAGGTTCGCGACGTTGTAAATGACCGGCAAGGTGCCGAGGAGCTTGGACTGGCCGACAAATTCGGACATCCAGGCACCGCCGTTCTTATTGTCGCGCTTGAAGTAGTCGCAATAAAAAAGCGCCAACGGCTTGCCATTGACGTCGCTGACTTCAAAAACGCGCACATCGGCCTCGTACACCGGAATGTCCTTTCTTTCTTTGAAAGTTATTCCATACAGCTGATTTGCCGCGAAGAAAACGCCGTTTTCGAGTACCGTGCCGATCTCGAAAAACGGTTTGATCTCTGCATCGTTCAGATCATATTTCGCTTTGCGCACTTGTTCGCCATAGAAATCCCAATCCCACGGCTCGAGCGCAAACGATCCGTGCTGCGCATCGATCAGTTCCTGAATAGCCCTACCCTCGCCGGCCGCCTTGGCGGTCGCCACGGGTACCAGCGCATCCATGAATTGCAGCGCTGCTTTGGGAGTCTTGGCCATCTGGTCTTCGAGCTTCCACGCAGCGTGGCTTGGAAATCCAAGCAGCCGGGCACGCTGGGCTCTTAGCTGCGCCAAACGCGCGATGATCTGCCGCGTATCGTTTGCGTCACCGCGCTCAGCGCGGTTCCAGGAATTGCCGAATATGGTTTCGCGGGTGGCGCGGCTGCTCAAGGATGCGAGCACCGGTTGTTGCGTGGTGTTTTGCAACGGGACCAGGTAGCCCGTGGCGTTGCGGTTGTTGGCCGCTTGTGCGGCTGCGGCCAGTTGCGCATCACCAAGGCCTGCAAGGGCGGTTTTATCCGCCGTCACGTACGCACCCGCCTTGGTCGCGTCGAGCAGTTTCTGGGAGAAAGCATCGGATAGCGACGATGCCTCTTGGTTGAGTTTTTTCAGCTGCCCCTTGTCGTGATCGGAAAGCTTCGCGCCTGAGTGAACGAACTGGTCATACTCTCGCCCGACCAGCCGCAATGACTCGGGATCGAGCTTGAGCGATGCGCGCCGCCTGTAAATCGCCGCGACTCGCTCAAACAGCCTCTTATTCAAACGGATCGCATCCTGATGCGCGGCAAGCTGCGGCGCCAGGGCGGTCTTTGCCTTCTGCAGGACAGGATTGGTGTTCGCTTCGCTGACACCGTTGAATGCAGCCGAGACCCTCGCCAACAGCCGCCCGCTGCGCTCGAGTGCCACGAACGTGTTTTCGAATGTAGGGGGCATCGGGTCATTCGCGATCGCGTTGATCTCGGCGAGCTGCTGTGCCATCCCGGCCTCAATTGCCGGTTGATAATCCTCATCCTTGATCCGGTCGAACGGCGGCGCGCCAAACGGCAGGGTGCTCGGCGCGTAGAATGGATTGGTCGGACCGAATTCGGCCGCTTCGGCGTTCAACCATCCGCTCATCGTCAGCACACACGCGCCCGCAAGCAATCGGTTTCTGTATCTCAAGTGGATCGTCCGTATAGGTGGTGGGCCGCAATTATAATCCTTGCGCCGACTGGCGTAGACTATCTGCACAAGAAAATACAGACCGCGGAGACTCAACGTCCATGCCCGTAAAAAAGCGCGCTCAGCGCATGTCACCCGATAAGCGGCGGGAGCAAATCATGGACAGCGCGGTGGCACTTATCATCAGCCGCGGGCTGTCCAGCTGCACGCTCGAGGTGGTCGCCGTCGAAGCGCGCATCAGCAAGCCGCTCATCTACAAGTACTTCCCGAAACTTGCGAATTTGTTCAAGTCGCTGGTCGAACGCGAGTATCGCTTTTTGCGCCGCCGCGGCCTGGATGACTTGCCGAAGAATGCCGCGTACGAAGAGGTCATCCACCGCTCCAATCTACGCTCGTTGGAATATTTGTATGAGCGCGGGCCGATCATGCGATTGCTGGCGAGCGATCGCTCGATTGCCGGCCTGGCAAAACGCCAGGACCGCGACGAACGCGGCGTCATGATCGACTATTTCACGAAGCGATGCATGGAGGTATACGGCTTCCCCCGCGACGTGGCGCGGGTATGCTCGATCATGACGGTCAATGCACCGATATTGTCGGCGCGTGCGCTGCGCAGCAGCGGCATCGCCGCGCATCGAGCAGCGGAGATATGGAGCGATTTGATCATCGGCGGCAACAATGCCCTGCAATTGAAATACGGCAAGCGCAGGGCGGCCAAAACCCGCAAAAAGAACAGGACGTTTTTGTCCTAGAGGCCTGAACTGTTTGGCAGGCCAACTATAGGAAGGCAGGAGCGCGTCGTTATCGATCTGCAAGGTCGTGCGTAGTCGCCCATCTTGTAGTGAACCCAGGCATTGCGATCGTGTTGCGGGTCAGGCAACGGCGCCGTCTTGAGCAAACTTCCACGATTTTCGATATTCGCGCCCCAAGACGCCAGCGTGGGGAAGTAGAAGTCGGGGGTTTTGTTTTCCTGCATCAGGATCACGACGCGTTTCACGGCGAATCTCCGTTTGTAAAAGTTTCAGCGTTCCCTGCACCACCCTGCGGAGCACATTGCCCAACCGTCACAAAATATTCAAGGTGGCGAAAGTTTCGTGTCACGTCGAGTCGATAGCCTCGCTCCCGCCTATTAATCTTGGAGGAAGCTATGCTGTTACACACTACCGGAAACTGGCGGACGAAAATCGTGACCGCCGGATCCGCCACTCTACTATCGGCTTTCGGATTGGCCGCAGCGGTGCCTGCCGCCGACGCCGACGCGTCGGCCGACAGAATCAGGACCGCGACACCCATCAAACACGTCATCATCATTGTCGGAGAAAATCGCAGCTTCGATCATCTATTCGCAACCTACGTGCCCAAGCGCAGGGAGGAGAGCGTACGCAATCTCCTCTCCGAGAGGATCATCAACGCCGACGGTACGCCGGGGCCGAATTTCTCCAAAGCGCAGCAGTTCCAGATTACCTCGGCACCCAACGGCGGGAAATTCTTCAGCAGTGCGGATCTGAATAGCAAGATGCTTTATGGCACGCTGCCGCCGCCCGATGTCGCCGGCGTTGGAGCGGTGTCTCCTTATGTCGGCATACTGAGCATTCCGGGCGGCAATCCGGGTCTGCCGCCGCAGGATCAATTTCTATTCGGGACCGGCGGTACCGGGCTTGGCTTTACGCTGGGTCCAGATACGCGCATTACAAATGTCAACGGTTTGCCGCCGGGGCCCTTCCAGTTGACTGGACCGACGATGCCGTACGACGCCTTCACCGGCGACACGATCCATCAGTATTTCCAGATGGTGCAGCAAGTAGATTGTGCCATCGACAAGGAGCACGTATCAAAAGGCAACCCGACGGGTTGTCTGCAAGATTTGCAATCGGCTGTCACCACGACCTACAGCACGCCACCCGCCGGCACGCCTCACGATACCGGCCAGACGATGGCTTTTTTCAATATGCAGCAGGGCGACGCTCCACTGCTGAAGTCCCTCGCCGACCAGTACACGATGAGCGACAACTATCACCAACCGGTGTTGGGCGGCACGGGGCCTGACAGCCAGCCGCTGGGTTTCGCCGACCAGGTGTTCTTCAGCGATGGCAAGGGCAATGCGGCGACGCCGGCCGCGGCCAATATTTACAATCCAGACCCACAGCCCGGCACCCTCAATCTGTATACCCACCGCGCGCAGTGGTTCAATTGCTCCGACGAAAACCAGCCAGGGATCGGCGCGATAACGAACTACCTGAAGGCGCTGCCGTATGCCGTGCAAACCAACTGCGGTCCCGGAGAATATTTTCAGGCGGTTAACGTAAACCCGGCCTTCACGCCCAAAGGCTTGGTTCAGAGCGGGCTGGTCGTTCCGCCGACGACGCAGCGGAGCATCGGCGATATCCTGACCGCGAACAATATTCCCTGGAAGTATTATGGCGGCGGCTTCAATGCCGATGGCACGGCCAGCCCATTGAAGGGCAGCTACTGCAACATCTGCAATCCCTTTGAATACGAGGCGAGCTACCCCGCCATGGTCGCCGATCACATGCGGGACATTACCGATTTATTCGCCGATCTCACGAACGGGACGCTTCCGGCGGTTTCGTACGTGAAGCCCGACGGCACCATGGACGGCCACCCCGCCTCCTCGAAATGGACGCTGTTCGAGGCCTTCGCGAAAAACATCATCGAGATCGCGCAGAGCAATCCGGAGCAATGGGCTGAAACCGCGATTTTCGTCACGGTGGACGAGGGCGGCGGTTACTACGACTCCGGCTTCATCCAGCCGGTTGATTTCTTCGGCACCGGACCGCGCATTCCGATGATCGCCGTGTCGCCCTTCTCCAAGGGAGGCCATATCAGCCACGCCTACAACGAGCATTCCTCCTTCGTGAAATTCGTCGAGCGCAATTGGAGGCTAACAGGCACGCTCAGCGGGCGCAGCCGCGATAACCTGCCCAATCCTAAGCAGGATGGCGACAATGTCTACGTGCCGCGGAATATGCCCGCCATCGGTGACTTGTTCGATCTCTTTGACTTTGACCAGGGTGATCATGGCGATCACGGCAATGGCGACCGCCAATAAGATCGGTTCATGACAGATCCTAAGTAAGTCTCACGCCGGCAGGGGCCGACCTCTGCCGGCGTTCTCGGGTTCGGGAGCCTGGCGATTTCTACACATGCGCATCGGCCGGTACGGCGTCCTTGGGCGGAATTTTGGGTCTCTCACGCATCGGTAGTTCCGGAATCATCAGAGTGGCGGTCAGCGCGATGATCACGACGATGATGCTCAAGAGGAACACGTGCGTCACGGAGTCCGCAATCAGAACGCGGATGGCTTCGGGCAGATTCATAACGCCTGAGTGAATTTGCGCGTCGACCGACAGGCTGCGCAGCTTCGACAGGTTCATGGACGGCAGGCCCGAGGAAGCGGCCCAAACCGTGAGCTTGGAATTGAGGTTGTTGGTCAGCAGCGTCCCGAATATCGCGACGCCCACGGTGGAGCCGATCTGGCGAAAAAACTGATTGGCGCTGGTTACCACGCCGATTCGATTCATCGGCACGGCATTCTGGATTGCGACGCCATACAAGCTCTGCAGCGGGCCGAGTCCGATACCAAGAACTGCCATTCGCCAGCCGAGATCGAGCCGTGTCGTGTGGTAGGTCATCTGGCTCATCATGAATGTCGCAATGAGCAGCACCGCCATGCCGAACAGCATGAAAGGCTTGTACCGGCCGGTGCGGGTGACCAGCCGCCCGCTTACCGTCGCAGCGACGATCAACCCCAACATCAAAGGCAGTGTCGACAGCCCGCTGGTGGTCGCCTGCACGCCCTGCCCCAGCTGCATGAACAAGGGCAGAAACGCCACCACACTCAGGAAGGACATCGATGAAAAGAAACCCGCGGTGTTGGCCCAGGCGAACACCTTGTTGCTGAACAACTCCATGTGAATGATCGGGTCCTTCACCCTCTTTTCCACAATCACGAACAGAATCGTGCAAATGACGAACATGGCCAGTAGCCCAAGAACGGCCGGGGAGTCCCAGGCATACTTTTGGCCGCCGAATGTCAGCGCGAGCAGCAGCGGCACGCAGGCGGCCGCGATCAGCACGGCACCCAAGTAGTCGATGCTTCCCTTGGCGGCATGAGAAAGCTTCGGCATCTTGGCGATGACCATGAACAGCGCCACCAACCCCACCGGCAGATTCAGATAGAACACCCATCGCCAACCCTCGACGACGTGGCCGGCGATGGACACGGTTCCATGATCGGTAAAATAGCCGCCCAGCAACGGACCGACCGCGCTGGCAAGGCCAAATACGCCGCCGAACAGTCCGGCAAATTTACCGCGCTCTCGCGGCGGGAACAGATCAGCGATGATGGCGAACGCCGTGGTGAATAACGCGCCGCCGCCCAACCCCTGAATCGCGCGGAACACCACCAGCTGGACCATGCCGCCGCCGAGCAGCGGCAGCGTGCCGAATTCGCCCGCGAGTCCCGACAGCCATGAACCGAACAGGAATAGCCCGATGCCGGCGAGCAAGATGGGCTTTCGCCCATACAGATCGCCCAACTTGCCCCACACCGGCACCATGACCGTCGAGGACAAGAGGTATGCGGTGGTCACCCACGAATAGAGCTCGAGACCATGCAATTGGCTGATGATCACCGGCATCGCCGTGGACACGATGGTCTGGTCCAAGGCCGAGAGCAGAAACACGATCATGACGCCGATTATCGTTATCCTTCGTTCGGCGTCCGTGAAGTGCGCTGTCGTCAAGATTCAAACTCAGTCATTGGTGCATTATCGCAGCGCGCCTACCCCGCAGCACGAATTTTTGAATCTTTCCGGTCGCGGTCTTCGGCAATTCATCCACGAAGTGAAACGCGCTGGGAACTTTGAAATGCGCCAGCGCAGCGCGGGCAAAATCATGCAGCTCAGCCTGCGTCGCAGACTCGCCGGCGCGCAGGATGACGAATGCATGGGGCGACTCGCCCCACTTCTCATGCGGCATGCCGACCACCGCAACCTCGAGCACGGCCGGGTGGCGCAATAACGCGCCCTCGACTTCGATCGAGGAGATGTTCTCGCCGCCGCTGATGATGACGTCCTTGAAGCGATCCCTGATCTCGATGTAGCCATCAGGGTGCACGACCGCCCCGTCACCCGAATGAAACCAGCCGCCGGCGAACGCCGCCGCGGTCGCCTGAGGATCATTGTAGTAGCCGCGCATCACCACATTTCCCCGGGCGACGATTTCGCCCATGGTCGCACCGTCTTGCGCAACGTCCTGCATGTCGCCATCCACCACACGCAGCTCGCCGGAGGTCATCAATTCAACGCCTTGGCGCGCCTTCACGATCGCACGCTCGGCGCTGGAAAGCGCGGCGTGCTCAGGCAGTGGCTCACAAATGCTGATGAAAGGCGCCGTCTCGGTGAGGCCATATACGTGCCACACGTCCCAGCCGAGTTCAGTCTCCAGACGTTCGATGGTTGCGGCGGCCGGAGGCGCCCCGGCGGTAATCACGCGTACACCCCGGGGCAACTGCCTGCGGCTCTCTTCTGGACCATTCGCGATGCCAATGAGGACGGTGGGCGCGGCGCAAAGATGCGTCACGCGTTCGCGCCGCACTTGCTCGTAGACAGCCGATGCATCAACGGCACGCAGGCACACATGCGTTGCACCGGCCGCGGTCACCGTCCACACGAAGGTCCAGCCGTTGGCATGGAACATCGGCAGCGTCCACAAATACCGATCGGCGGGTGTCATCGGCCAATGCGCCAGTGTCCCCACCGAATTCATCCACGCATTGCGATGCGTGATCATGACGCCTTTGGGGCGTGAGGTCGTGCCGCTCGTGTAATTGATCGACAGCAGGTCCGTCTCGATGATATCCGGAAACTCAAAAGAATCATTGCCGTGTTCAATCAATGATTCGTATCCAAGCCATCCGGCTTTATCGCCCTCGAGTGCGACGAAATGCTGCACGTCGGGCATCCGGGCCCGAACACTCTCGACCATGTTCAAGTAGTCGGCGTGCACGCACAGCACTTTCGCGCCGCTGTGAGTCGCCACGTAGATGAAATCCTCGGCCGATAGCCGGTAATTGATCGGCACGATGACCGCCCCAAGTTGCGGTATGGCGTAGAATTGCTCGAGATGCTGATGCGTGTTGGGTGCAATTGTCGCAACCCGGTCGCCTTTACCGACGCCCAGCTTCGCGAGCGCGGCGCTCCAACGGTCACAGCGCCTGCCGAATTGGGCATAGGTGAGGCGAACATCGCCGTCGACCACGGCCTCCCGCCGGCCATGCAGTTTGCGTGCGCGGCGCGCGAATTCCAGAGGTGTCAGCGGCGTTTCCATACGCAGCAAAGCGTACCACTTGACTGCGCCGCTAATGCAATCTTTCCAGTTCCAGACAGGCCCGATTGTATTGCCCGCTTCGCGTGAACTGCACTCCGTCGCCCTCTGCGAGCACCTATTCCCCTTCAATGAGAATGGCGCGGAAATCGTTGACATTGGTCAGCGTGGGTCCGGTGATCACCGAATCGCCGAGCGCCGTGAAGAATCGATGCGCATCATTGTCGGCGAGCATGTCGCGCGGCTTCAACCCCAACGCCCGCGCGCGCGCCAGCGAGTCGGGGCTCATGTAGGCACCCGCGATTTCTTCCTGGCCATCGACACCGTCGGTATCGCCGGCCAGCGCATGGATGCGACCGTGCCCCTCGAGCGCAATCGCGAGGGACAACAAGAACTCGACGTTGCGTCCTCCCCGGCCGCTGCCGCGTACCGTGACCGTGGTTTCGCCTCCGGACAGCAAGATGCACGGTGCGCTGACGGGTTGATCGCGTTCGGCAACCTGCAGCGCCACAGCCGCCAATACCTTGCCGACGTCGCGCGCCTCCCCCTCGATGGCATCGCTCAGGATGTGCGCCGGCATTCCTGCGGCGCGCGCCACGCCCGCGGCCGCCTCGAGCGCCATCTGCGGCGTGGCGATGGTGCGCACCTTGGCACACCTAAGCCTTGGATCGCCCGGCTTGACGGATTCGCTGTGGCCGCTCTCCAGGTGCTCGAGCACCTCGCGCGGCGGTTCGATGCCATAACGGCGCACGATGCTCAGTGCATCGGCCGAAGTCGTGGGATCGGGCACCGTGGGCCCGGACGCGATGTCGACCGGCCGGTCCCCCGGCACATCGGAGATCAGCAGCGTCAGCACCTGCGCCGGAAAACAGGCGGCGCCGAGGCGTCCGCCCTTGATGGCGGAAAGATGGCGCCGTACGCAATTCATCTCAGAAATCGTGGCGCCGGATGCCAGCAGCGATCGGCTCACCTGCTGCTTCATGTCCAGCGTCAATGCTTCTGCCGGCAGCGGCATCAGCGCCGATCCGCCGCCTGAGATCAGGCACAGCACCAAATCGTCTTCATGCAAATTGCCGACCAGCTCGAGGATTCGCTGCGCGGCGCGCATCCCCGCCGCGTCGGGGACAGGATGCGCGGCCTCGGCGATTTCAATGCGTTTGCAAGGCACGGCATAGCCGTAACGCGTCACCACCAGCCCCGACAAGGGTCCCTGCCAATTATCCTCCACCACCCGGGCCATGGCGGCGGAAGCCTTTCCGGCTCCCACGACAATCAGCCTGCCGCGGGGGGACTTTGGAAGATGCGGCGGGATACAGACAGCGGGCTGGGCCGATGCGATGGCCGCATCGAACATCCGGCGCAGAAATTCCTTAGCGGATGGCGGGCGCAAGGGTGTTGAGGAGAGAACCGATCCCATCGATGCTGACTTCGACGGTCACTCCATCCTTGATTGAACCCACGCCCAGAGAGGTCCCGCAGGCGATGACGTCGCCGGGAAGCAGGGAAACATCGTGCGAAATTCGGCTGACCAACTCATGCGGCGAGAAGATCATGTCCGAGAGCGGATAGTTCTGCCGCTCGACTCCATCAAGCCGCGTAATCAGGTTTACCTCCGCGATCTTGAAACCCGTTGCAATGACCGGACCTAAGCACCCGAAGGTGTCGAAACTCTTCGAGCGGGTCCATTGCGGAAAATCGCCGTTCTCAAACAGCAGGTCGATCGCGGTCACGTCGTTCACGCAGGTGTAGCCAAAGATGTAATCGCCGGCCATGCCCGGCGGCACGTCCTTGGCCTGCCTGCCGATCACAATCCCCAATTCGCCCTCGAACACGATCTTACCCGCATAGCCGGGCGGCCGCGTGATGGCTTCATGCGGACCGATGACGGATGTCGCCGATTTGATGAAAAACAACGGATGCGTCGGCGCCGGCTTGCCGATCTTGGCAGCGAGTGCGTGAAAGTTGTTCCACAGCGCCACGATCTTGCCCGGGGCACACGGGCTCAACAGCGTAAACGAATCGGGTGCAAGCCTGCGGCCCGTGGCTCGCGGCGCGTCGAACATATGGCCTTCGTGCTCGAGAATGTGGTCATTCTCGAGAATCCCAAATCCGGCGCGATCACCTGTGCGAAACCGCGCCCATAAGGTCACGCTACAACACCGACTTGAGCAGCGTCGCCATTTCAGCCGGATTGCGCGTTACCTTGATGCCGCACTCCTCCATGACGGCCAGCTTCTCGTTGGCCGTGCCCTTGCCGCCGGAAATGATGGCACCGGCGTGACCCATGCGCTTACCCGGCGGCGCGGTAACGCCGGCGATGAAACCCACCACGGGTTTCTTCATGTAAGCCTTGACCCACCGCGCGCAAGTCTCCTCATCGTCGCCCCCGATCTCGCCCACCATGATGACCGCATCGGTTTCCGGATCATCATTGAACAGGCGCATGACATCCACGTGCTTCAAGCCGTTGACCGGATCGCCGCCGATTCCAACGCAGGTCGACTGGCCAAGCCCTAAGTCCATCAATTGGCCCACCGCCTCGTAGGTCAGGGTACCGGACCTCGAGACCACGCCGATGCGGCCCTTTTTATGAATGTGGCCCGGCATGATGCCGATCTTGATTTCATCCGGCGTGATGACGCCGGGACAATTGGGCCCGACGAGCAGGGTCTTTTTACCCCGCATGCGATTGCGTGTGGTGATCATATCGCGCACCGGCACGCCCTCCGTGATGCAGATGACCAGGTCAAGGTCGGCATCGACAGCCTCGTCGATGGCGCCGGCGGCGAAGGGCGGCGGCACGTAGATCACCGACACGGTCGCCCCGGTTTGCTCCTTCGCGTCCCGCACAGTTCCATAAATGGGGATGCCTTCGAAATTCTCACCCGCTTTGCTGGGATTCACGCCGGCGACGAAACACGCCTTGCCATTGGCGTAGTCGCGGCAAAGCCGGGTATGAAATGCGCCGGTCTTGCCGGTGATGCCCTGGGTCATCACCCGGGTATTCCTGTCGATCAGAATGCTCATGACGGCCGGCCCCGCTTGCCGCTCACCGCGGCGACGATTTTTTGGGCGGCATCCGCCATGTTGTCGGCGGAAATGATGGGCAGACCGGAATCCTTGAGCGCTTTTCTGCCCAGCTCCTCGTTGGTGCCCCTCATGCGCACCACCAGTGGAACCTTAAGCTTCACTTCTTTGGCCGCCGCGATCACGCCTTCGGCAATCGTGTCGCAGCGCATGATTCCACCGAAGATATTCACCAAAATTCCTTTGACCGCCGGGTTCTTCAGCATCAGCTTGAACGCTTCGGTCACCTTTTGCGTCGTAGCTCCGCCGCCGACATCGAGAAAGTTCGCAGGCTCGGCGCCGAATAGCTTGATGGTATCCATCGTCGCCATCGCGAGGCCGGCGCCGTTGACCAGACACCCGATGTTGCCGCTCAGGGAGATATACGAGAGATCGAACTTGGAGGCTTCAACTTCGGCCGGGTCTTCCTCGTCCAGATCGCGCATGGCAACGATTTCCGGATGCCGGAACAGCGCATTCGAATCAAAATTAAATTTCGCATCCAGCGCCAGCACATCGCCGCCGCCGGTGATGATCAAGGGATTGATTTCGGCCAGCGATGCATCGCATTCCCAAAAGGCGCGATACAGTCCATGCATGAACTTGCGCGCCTGCGCCACTGACGCCTCGGGCACGCCAATCTTGCGCGCAACATCGTCGGCCTGAGCGTCCGTCAAGCCGGCATCAGGATCGATGGCGACCTTGTGTATTTTTTCCGGATGGTGTGCGGCAACTTCTTCAATCTCCATGCCGCCTTCCGAACTCGCCATCAGGGTCACGCGCTGCGTGGCTCGGTCGACCACCATGCCGACGTAGAGCTCCTTGCGTATGTCGGCACCCTCCTCGACCAGCAATCGCTTGACCAGTCTTCCCGCGGGGCCTGTTTGATGCGTGACCAGCGTCATGCCCAGAATCTTCGAGGCGAATTCATGCACTTCTTGCAGCGATTTGGCCACTTTGACGCCGCCGCCCTTGCCGCGGCCGCCGGCATGAATCTGGGCTTTCACCACCCAGACCTTTCCGCCCAGCTCTCGTGCCGCGGAATCCGCCTCGGCCACCGAAAAGCAAGGCATGCCGCGCGGCGTCGCGACACCGAACTTGCGCAGAATCTCCTTGCCCTGATACTCGTGAACATTCATATCTGATTTGAACTCCGCAATTTATGATCTTCCCTCGTCGAGGGTCTTCGCCAACAGCTTGGTCAGCGCGTACACGGTATCGATATGCGGAGTCGGGGTGTTGGTCCGTCGGGCCAATTCCACGACTGAACCGAGCAGCGCGTCGATTTCCAACGTGCGTGCGCCCTCGACATCCTGCAACATCGATGTTTTGTGGTGGCCCACTTTCTCCGCGCCCGCGATGCGCTTTTCCAGCGGCACTCGGAATTTGACCCCCAATTGATGGGCCACGCTTTGTGCTTCGGTCATCATCGCCGCCGCGATCGCGCGGCTGGGCGGATACTGACAAATGCTGGCGAGCGTTGCCCGCGACAGCGCGCTGATGGGATTGAAGGTCAGATTGCCCCACAACTTCAACCAAATTTCCGCGCGAATGTCGCTCAAGATCGGCGCCTGCATGCCGCCGTTGACGAAGCATCGCGAAACCTCTGATACGCGCTCGCTGGTCGTGCCGTCGGGTTCGCCCACGGGGAAGCGGTTTCCTTCGACATGCTTGACCACGCCGGGCGCGACCAACTCGGCTGCCGGGTACACCACGCAGCCGATGACGCGCTCACAGGGGATATTCTCGTAGATCGCTCCGCTGGGGTCGACGCTCTGCACGCGCGTGCCGGCAAATTCGCCGGGGTGGCCGTGGAAGTACCAATACGGTATGCCGTTCTGCATGGGAATCACGATGGTCTTGGGACCGAACAGCTTGGGCACCTCGCCGGCCACTGCTTCGACTTGATGCGCCTTCATCGAGAGCACCACGATGTCCTGGGGTCCCGCTTCCGCATAGTTATCGGTCGCCTTGACTCGCGGCACAGCTTCTTCGGTACCGTCGGCGTTGACCATCCGGATACCCTGGGTGCGCAGCGCCAGCAGATTTGCCCCGCGCGCAATGAACGTAACGTCCTCACCGGCCAGTGCAAGGCGAATCCCCACATAGCCGCCAATGGCGCCGACCCCGATAATCGCTATCTTCATGTACAGCCGCCGCTTCGACAGAACAAAGAAGGTCAGTTTGCACTGCCGCGATCGCTGTTGCACGCCTCCCGCGGCCGACCTTCAAGCGGTCGTGTCCTACACAGGGCAATGTAACCGGCGGCCTACTCTTTCGGGATCAGGCCGGCGCCTCGCGCCCACTTGTACTTCGCGCCGAGAACGGCCACCGGGATCTCGGTGGAGTAGGCATAGGCCGGAATACCGTGCTGATACAAATATTCCGCCGCCTCTTCCACCTCGACATCGCCCGCGAGAGAGGCCACCACGGGCTTCTCGAAGCCTTTCGCCCGCATTTCGTCAACCACTTCCACCATCAGTTTCGCAAATACCATGGGCGGCGTGATGATGGTGTGCCAATAGCCCAAGATGAGCGCATGGATGCGCGGGTCTTGCAGCCCCAGGCGTACGGTATTCTGATACGTGCTCGGCGGTTCGCCGCCCGTGATATCCACGGGGTTCCCGGCCGCACCGAACGGCGGAATGAACTTGCGGAATGCCGCATCGAGATCGGCAGGCATCGCCATCAATGACAGGCCGTTATCCACGCATGCGTCCGATAGGAGCACGCCGGAACCGCCGGCGCCGGTGATGATGACCACGTTATTGCCCTTAGGCGTCGGCAGGACCGGAATGCCCCGGGCGAATTCGAGCAGATCGCGCAAGCTGCGGGCGCGAATGACGCCCGACTGCTTGAACACGTCTTCGTAGATCTTGTCGTTACCGGCCAAGGCGCCGGTGTGCGAACTTGCCGCGCGCGCGCCCATGCTGGTGCGGCCCGCCTTCAACACCACAATGGGCTTCTTCTTCGACACCCGCTTCGCCACTTCGGCAAACGAGCGGCCGTCCTTCAAGTCTTCGCAGTGCTGCGCAATGATGGTGGTGTTCTCGTCCTGTTCGAAGAACGTCAGCAAGTCATCTTCATCGATGTCGGACTTATTGCCGAGGCCGACGATGGCCGAGACACCCATTTTGGCCGAGCGCGAGAAGCCGATGATCGCCATACCGATGCCGCCCGACTGCGAGGACAGTGCGGCGTGGCCCTTGACGTCGTAGGCCGTACAGAAGGTCGCGCACAAATTGCTGGGCGTGTAGTAGAAGCCGTAGATGTTCGGCCCCATGAGACGCACGCCGTACTTGCGGCCGATTTCCGCCAACTCGTTCTGTCCTGCCACATTGCCGGTCTCGGCAAAGCCGGATGGAATCAAGATGGCCCCGGCGATCTTCTTCTCACCCACTTCGACCAACGCCTGCGCGACGAATTTCGCCGGTATGGCGAACACCGCCACATCGATGACGCCGGCTACATCTTTGACGCTCTTATAGGCCTTCTTGCCCATGATTTCGGCAGCGCTGGGATGGATCGGGTAGATGTCTCCCTTGTAGCCGCCGTTGATCAGATTCTTCATCACGGAGTTGCCGATCTTGCCGTTCTCGTTGGACGCGCCGATCACCGCGACCGCCTTGGGCTTCATGATGCGGTTCATCTTTTCGACGATGGCCGCTTGGCTGGGCCGGTCGCGCGCCGGGGCAGGATTGAAATTGAGGACGATGCGCACATCCGCCGCAGTGGCACCGCGGTCGGTCGCAAACACCGGATTCAAATCCATCTCCGAGATCTCGGGAAAGTCCGACACCAGCGACGACACGCGCTCGATCATGCTCGACAGCGCCGCGCGATCCACGGGCTTGGCGCCGCGCACGCCGCGCAAGATCTCCGCCGCCTGGATGCCGTCCAGCATCGATAACGCATCTTCGTTCGACGCGGGTGCCAGCCGAAATGTAATGTCCTTGAGAACTTCCACGAGGATGCCGCCGAGCCCAAAGGCGACCAGCTTGCCGAATGCCGGGTCGGTCACGGCGCCAATGATGACTTCCTGACCGCCCATCAACATCTGTTGGATTTGCACACCCAGTATTTCCGCCTTGGCGTCATACTTGCGAGCGTTGGCGACGATGGTGGCGTAGGCCTCCTTGGCCTGCTCCGCCGACTTGACGCCAACGATGACTCCGCCTGCTTCGGTCTTGTGCAGGATCTGCGGCGATACGATTTTCATGACCACCGGAAACCCGATTCCCGAAGCGAGCTTGACGGCTTCCTCGGCCGAGGTCGCGACACCCTCTTTCGGAATGGTGATGCCGTACGCCTCGCAAACGCCTCGCGCCTCGGGCGCCGTCAATGCCTCGCGGCCGGCAGCCTTGGCTTGATCGAGAATTTTACGAACGGCGTTCTTATCGTGTGGCATATCTTCAATTTCCTCGCAAGCTTGGCGCGCGGATGTTCGGCGTTGCCGTCCGGTCCTAAGCGTTTTAAATGACTTTCTTCAATCGCAGCGCGGCGACATCCGCAGGCCCGAACCCCAGCTCCGCCAACACTTCGTCCGTATGCTCACCGAGCAACGGCGATCGGGTGACGTCGGTAGGGCTGTCGCTCATCTTGATGGGATTGCCCACGGTCAGATACTTGCCGCGTTTGGGATGGTCCACCTCGACGATGGTGCCGGTCTTGCGCAGCGAAGGCTCGTGCGCCAGCTCCTCCATCGACAGGATCGGGCCGCAGGGGATGTCATGCTCGTTCAGCAATGCCATTGCTTCGAATTTGGTCTTGGTCGACGTCCAGGCCTCCACGGTCGCGAACACCTCTTTGAGCCTCGGCAGCCGCGCGTTGGGGGTCGCGAAGTCCGGATCGGTGATCCACGATTCCTTGCCGATCACCTGGCAGATCGCCTTCCACACCGGAGCTTGCGCAATGAAGTACAGGTAAGCATTCGGATCGGTTTCCCAGCCTTTGCACTTGACGATGGTTCCCGGTTGTCCGCCGCCCGACGCATTGGCCGCACGCGGCACCGCGCTGCCGAACTTGCCGTTCGGGTACTGCGGATACTCCTTCATGACATGCGTGCGCTCGAGGCGCTGCTGATCGCGGAGTTTGACGCGGCACAAGTTGAGCACGCCGTCCTGCATGGCCGCCAACACCTTCTGTCCGCGCCCGGTGGTGTTGCGTTGATAGAGCGCCGCCACGATCCCCAGAGCCAGGTGTAATCCAGTGCCGCTGTCGCCGATCTGCGCGCCCGTCACCAACGGCGGCCCATCATCGAAGCCGGTGGTCGACGCAGCGCCGCCGGCACATTGCGCCACGTTCTCGTAAACCTTGCACTCTTCGTACGGACCGGGGCCGAATCCTTTGACCGAGGCCACGATCATGCGCGGATTGAGCTCTTGGATCCGGGCCCAGGTGAAGCCCATGCGATCGAGCGCACCGGGTGCGAAATTCTCCACCAGCACATCGCAGTGCTTGACCAGCTTTTCCAGCACCTGCTTGCCCTGCTCGCTCTTGGTGTCGAGCGTCACCGAGCGCTTGTTGTGGTTGAGCATCGTGAAATACAGGCTGTCCACGTCCGGTATGTCGCGCAGTTGTTCGCGCGTGATGTCGCCCGCGCCGGCTTTCTCGACCTTGATGACATCGGCACCGAACCACCCCAGCAGCTGTGTGCAGGTAGGGCCCGACTGCACATGCGTGAAATCGAGAATTTTGACTCCGTCTAACGCCTTACCCATGAAAACTCCAGAGGCCTGTCACTTGTACATTGTTTGATTCTTGGTACCCGGAGCGTATTCGCGCGGATCGACCCAAATATTGATCACCGCCGACTTGCGCAGTTTGTGCACCGACTCGCGGGCACGCTTCAGCGCCGGTGCAATTTGCGCCGGATCGCGAACTTCCTCGCCGTAGCCGCCCAGCATCTCGGCAAACTTACCGAAGGGAACGTCGCCCAACAGATTGCCGACATTGCCGCGCTGCTCGCCATATTTCGCCAGCTGACCATAGCGAATCTGATTCATCGCCGAATTGTTGCCGATGACGGCGATGTAGGGGACGCCGAACCGATTGGCCGTCTCCATATCGAAGGCCGTCATGCCGAAGGATCCGTCGCCGTAGTAGCACAGCACTTCTTTCGACGGATTCGCGAGCCCCGCCGCGATCGCGAATCCCGTGCCCACGCCGAGGGAGCCCAGCGCACCCGGATCCATCCACTGGCCAGGGTTCCGCGGCCGCACCGCTTGCGCCGAGATCGTGACCACGTCGCCGCCGTCGCCGATATAAATCGTGTTGTCGGCGAGAAACTCATTCAGTTCCCACGCGACGCGGTAGGGGTGGATCGGCACGCTGTTCGACTTGAACAATGGCATGAGCTTCTCGCCCGCCAGCACCTCGGCATCGCTGAGCTGTTTCAGCCACTGCTGACGCGCCTGCCGCTTGTCGCCCTTGATACGGCCGCCGGCGGCTGCCAGCACAGCGCCGAGAATCGCGCCAGGATCACCCACCAATCCCAAATCGATGTCGCGATTCTTGCCGACCGTGCGGTAGTCCATGTCGATCTGCACCAGCTTCAGATCCTTGCTGATCCGCTTGCCGTAGCCCATGCGAAAGTCAAATGGAGTTCCCACGATCACCAGCACATCGGCGCTGGCGAAGGCCTGAGTTCGCGTGCGGTCGAAATGATGCGGATCGCCGGGAGGCAGCAGGCCGCGGCTGGCGCCGTTGAAATAGCCGGGAATATCGAGCCCCCGCAGCAGTGCGATCGCCTCTTTGTGCCCACGCGCGGTCCATACCTGCTGCCCGTACAAAATGGCGGGCCGCTCGGCATTGACGAGCAGATCCGCCAATTTCTCGATGTCGCGCGGATCGCCGACCGATTTGGTCGAGGCCCGATACTTGCCGGGCTGAGGTATGACCGCCTTGGTGATATCCACTTCGCGATCGAGCACATCGCGCGGAATTTCCAAGTACACAGGTCCGGTCGCGCCGTTGAACGCCTCGCG
>DASQPK010000194.1:0-6770 GCA_035643995.1 Steroidobacteraceae bacterium
TGCCCTGGTCACCTTTACGCCCGCACAAATGTTTGCCCTGGTGAATGATGTGCCGCGCTACCCTGAGTTTTTGCCTTGGTGCGTCGGGGTTCGGGTCGAGGACGTCTCTGCCACTGAGCGCATTGCCATGCTGAAAGTCGCACACGGTGTGCTGCAAACCGAATTCACCACGCGCAACACGCTCACCGCGGATGCGCAGATCGACATGCGGCTCACGCACGGACCTTTCCGCGACCTGACGGGCGCGTGGCGCTTTGAAGCCATCGGCACGCGCGGCTCACGCGTGCACTTCAAAGTGGAATTCGAATTCAAGAACCGCCTGACGTCCGCGGCCTTCAACGCCGTGTTTGAGTCGCTGTGCAGCAGCATCGTCGACGCTTTCGTGACGCGGGCACAACAGGTTTACGGCTAGCGGTGAATTGCTCGTGATTCGCGAATCGATCCGCGTTTCAATCATCTACGCGCAGCCGCAACGCAGCATCAGCATGTCGCTGCTGCTTTCGCCGGGTGCGACCATCGCCGACGCACTCGCGCAAGTGACATCGAGCCAGGATTTTCTCGGCGTCGACCTGGCGAACTCGCCCGTGGGCATTTTCGGCAAAGTGGCGCGCCGCGACGTGAAGCTCAACGACGGGGATCGGATCGAGATCTACAGGGCGCTGCAGGAGGAGCCGAAGCTCGCCCGCAGAAAGCGCGCTAGCCGGAAGGCTAGTAAACCCGTCCGTTCTTGACCTTCGCTGCCGATGCATCCTGGGCTGCGGCTTCCTCGGCGGTGGGCTTATCCAGCCGGGCGACTTTGTCCCCGTCGAAATACACGGTCACGCGCCGCGAGTCGACGTGGCGCGTGCGGCCCTTCTTGAGATAGTAAATATAGTCCCACCGTTCCTTGTTGAAACTGTCGGCCACCATGGGCGTGCCCAGCAGGTATCTGACCTGGCTGCGCGTCATGCCTTCCTTGACGGTGTCGACGGCGCCTTGATTGAGGAAATTGCCCTGCTGAATATTGATGCGGTACACGCAGCCGGAGGCCACCAGAGTGACCGCGGATCCCAGAACAAGGCACTGAATTATTTTCATGAAGGTGGTGAATAGCCATCAAATGATTGATAATCGGCACCCATCATAACCCAAGGCCCAGCATGCCGCAGCGCCTGAAACCTGACACGACCAGCGAAAGCAACGATCTGCGCAATGCAGGTCTCAAAGTTACGCTGCCGCGCCTGAAAATTCTGGACATCCTCGCCGACGGGTCGGCGCGGCACATGAGTGCGGAGGACATTTACAAAAAGCTCCTGGTGTCCAATGAAGACATCGGCCTCGCCACCGTGTATCGAGTGCTGACGCAGTTCGAGGCCGCCGGCTTGGTCACGCGCCATCACTTTGAAGGCGGCATGGCGGTGTTCGAGCTCAATCAGGGCGCGCATCACGATCACATCGTGTGTGTTGACTGCGGCAAGGTGGAAGAGTTCATGGACAGCGGCATCGAAGAGCGCCAGCACGCGGTGGCCAAGCGCTTGGGCTTCGAGATCAGCGATCATGCGCTGATTCTGTACGGGCACTGCCGCAAGCTGAATTGTCCCAATCAGAAACGCAACAAGCCCGCTTCCTAGTCGCGAGCGACCGGTCTCAGCGCGGCGCGCCGCGCGACCCCTTTTTCTTATGGTTTGCTGCCGGCGCCGCGCGCGCGAGCATGTCGAGCGCATGCGCGCGTGCCTGCTCCGTGATGTCGATGCCGCCGAGCATGCGGGCGATCTCATCGATGCGCTCGGCCTCGCCCAATGGCTTGACGGCGGTGCGCGTGATTTTGCCGTCGGACAGCTTCGTGACCCGGAATTGGCCGTGAGCCTGGGAGGCGACCTGCGCCAGATGCGTCACGCACAGCACCTGGGCGCGCTCGCCCAACTCGCGCAATTGCCGGCCGACGATCTCGGCCACCGCGCCGCCGATGCCCGCATCCACCTCGTCAAACACCATGCAAACGGAGGAGCTTTGCGCGCGCCCGGCGACCTGCACGGCGAGGCTGATGCGGGATAGCTCCCCGCCCGAGGCGACTTTGGCGAGGTTTTTCAAAGGCTGGCCGGGATTGGCGCTCACCAGGAACTCCACTTCATCACTGCCGTTCGATGAGAACTCCTGTTCGCTTCTGGTGACTTTCACCGCAAACTCGCCGCCCGCCATGCCCAAGGTCTGCATGAGCTTGGTTACCTGAACCCCCAACAGCTGCGCGGCGAGGTCGCGCGCAGCGCTCAGCGCCTTAGCCGCGGCCCGGTATTCGCGCGTCAGCGCGGCGAGCTCGCCCTCCAGAGTCGCCAGACTCGACTGCACATTGTCGAGAGTGGCTACTTCCTGTTCGACGCGAATCAGGTGCTCAGGCAGTTCCAGCAGCGCGACGCGATGCTTGCGCGCCAGCGCTTCGAGCACGGCGGCGCGGCGCTCGATTTCGTCCTGGCGCTTAGGATCGATATCCAAGTCATCCAAGTAGCGCCGCAGCGCCGCGGCGGCCTCGTGGGTCAGAATCGCGGCCTCGCCTAACAATTTGCCGGCATCGCCCAATCGTGGATCGAGGTCCGACACGCTGCGCAGCGCCGCCGTCGCCTTGCCCAGCAAGTCATGCGCGCTGCCGGCATCCGCTTCATAAGTGGCGTCAAGCGCCGCGCGGGCGGCTGACCCCAAGCGGCTGCGGCCGGCCACGCGCTTTTGATCGGCGAACAGCTCCTCGATGTCACCCACCGTCGACACGTCGCTCTTGAGTTCGCGCAGTTGATAGCGCAGCAGATCCAGGCGCGCGTCGCGGTTTTCGGCGGCGCTCTTGAGCGATTCGAAATCGCGGCGGCAGGCGTTGTATCGATTGAATAGTTCCGCGACGCCGTTCTTCAGCGCCGCCGCGGTCAAGCGTTCGTCGAGCAATTCGCGCTGTGCGCCCCGGCTCACCAGGTGCTGAAACTCCTGCTGGCCGTGGATTTCGATGAGAAACTCCGCCAGTTCCCGCAACGCTTGGAGGGATACCACTTGGCCGTTCACATACGCGCGCGATCGGCCATCGGCTCCGATGACGCGGCGCACGACAATCTCCCCGTCATGGTCGATCGACTGTTCGCCCAGCCAGTTGAGGGCCGCGGCGGGCAGAGCTGCGAAGGTCGCGCTGATCTCGGCGCGCTCGGCGCCCTGCCTGACGACATCGCCCGCGGCCCGGCTCCCGGAGATCAACAGCAGCGCATCGACGACTATGGATTTTCCCGCACCCGTCTCCCCGGTGAGCGCCGTGAGGCCGGCGCCGAACTCGAGTTCCGCCTGGTCGACGAGTACCAAATCCCGCAGTTGGAGATGCGTCAACACAGTTCAAGAGTCTCGGTGAATACTCAGACAGGCTCGCGGGCGTCGGGCGCTTCGCTGTGTCCGCCGCGGCCCCAATGCAGCTTGGAGCGCAGCAGCCGGTAGTAGTCATAGCCCGGCGGATGCAGCAGGGTGATTTGGGCGTCGGCGCCCTCGACATACAGGTTATCGCCCTGTTCCAAAGCACCGATGGCGGTGCCGTCGCAAGTCACCTGGGCGCGCGATTCGAAGCGATCCGACATGCGCAATTGAATCTTGCTGCCGGCGCGCACCACGATCGGACGGTCGCTCAAGGTATGCGGGCTGATGGGGGCCAGGACCCACACGTCGAGGTCGGGCTCCACGATGGGTCCGCCGCAGGACAGTGCGTACGCCGTCGAGCCGGTCGCCGTGGCGATCACCATGCCGTCCCCGCCATGCGAGTTGACGAAACGGCCATTGATGGAGGTTTCGAAATCCATCGTGCGCCCCGTTTCCCATTTATTGACCACGACATCGTTCAATGCCAGGGCGCGCACGATCTTGCCGTCATGGCTTTCCAGCCGCGCCGCGAGCAGGGAGCGGCGATCCTCGCTGTAACGACCGGCCAGCACCGAATCAACATCCTCGAGCATGCAACTGGGGCTGACGTCGGTCAAAAAACCGAGGCGGCCGCGATTCACGCCGAGCAAGGGCACCGAATGGCCGGCGACCAGTCTGGCCGCATACAGCAGCGTGCCGTCGCCGCCGATGGCGACAATGAGATCGGCCCGCGTCGCGAAGGACTGCTCGGGGCACAGCACCACGCTGTCCGCTTTGAATGCCAGGCCGACACCGGGGTCCACGAGCACCGGCACGCCGCGGGCGTGAAAATGCGCGGCGAGCCCCAACATACATTCGGCGACGCGCAAATCTTTGGCGTTGCCCACCAGCGCAATGGACTGAAATGAATGAGGCATGATCGATTCCTTGTAGCATGACCGCGGCAAGTCGGTCACGCATTGAAAACGAGTTATGGGCCCCTTCGCCGGACTTGACTTCGGCCGGAAACTTGACTTCAGCCGGATACGCTAGGTAGCTTCAAACATGTTATATGGACCTACTATGACAGAAGGTGCCGACGAGGGACTCAACGAGCGGGCGCAACTGCTGCTCAAGGCCCTGATCGAGAACTACATCCGCGACGGCCAGCCCGTGGGATCTCGGACCCTGTCGCGTGATTCCGGATTGAGCCTGTCATCGGCCACCATCCGCAACGTGATGGCGGACTTGGAGGACCTGGGCTTCGTCGCCTCGCCCCACACCTCGGCCGGCCGCATACCCACCGACAAGGGTTATCGGTTCTTCGTCGATACCCTGCTGAAGCTCAAGCCGCTGCGCCATGAGGAGATCGAGGATATCGAGCGGCGTCTAGGGATTGACGCGGCCAACGGCCGCTCATTGGTGCAGACGGTATCGCAAATGCTCTCCAGCCAGACGCACATGGCCGGGCTGGTGACGTTGCCGAACCCGCACTACATCGCGCTGTCGCAAATCGAATTCATCGCACTGTCGGAGAATCGAGCGCTCGCCATCATGGTCATGAGCAATCGTGAGGTGCAAAACCGGGTGGTGCAGCTGGATCGCTATCACTCCCCGGAAGAGCTGCGCCGCGCCGCCAACTATCTCAATGAGGCATTTTCCGGCCGTTCCCTGCCCGACGTGCGCGCCCAACTGCTGGCGCAGCTGCAGGAGACGCGCCAGCACATGGATCAGATCATGCAGGATGCGATCCAAGTGGCGCAAAAGGTCTTCGACAACACGCCTTCGGAGCGTGTGGAATATGTCATCGCCGGCGAAACCAACTTAATGGGATTTGCGGAATTATCGAATGTGGATCGCTTGCGCCGCCTATTCGAAGCCTTCAACGAGAAGCACGATATCCTGCAGCTGTTGGACAGCTGCCTGCGGGCCGACGGGATCCAAATCTTCATCGGGCAGGAATCCGGCTACCGGATCCTCGATGACATCAGCGTCGTCACCGCGCCCTACATGGTCGGCAACCAGGTGGTCGGGGTGTTAGGGATTATTGGCCCGACCCGCATGGCCTACGAGCGTGTCATCCCCATTGTCGATATCACGGCCAAACTCCTGGGTTCGGCCTTGAACGCCCGCAAATAGTCCCCAAATGGTCGCTTCGAGCGGCGCATCCGCCGCTTTTTATTGAGGCTCAAACGCGTGAATGAGAACAACCAGCCTTCCGGGGCCGAAGCCAGCGATATGAACTCAGCTTCCCCTCCTGAAGCGCCCACGGCCCTGGCGGCGGCAGAGGCCAAGGCCAGCGAAAACCGGGACAGCTACCTGCGTGCCGTCGCCGAATTGGAGAACTACCGCAAGCGCACCGAGCGTGAACTGGACAATGCGCGCAAGTACGCCGTCGAGCGTTTTGCCCAGGAGCTGGTTGGCGTCGGTGATTCGCTGGAGGCGGGAATCGTCGCCGCGACCGCAAATCCGGGGCCGGCGCTGCTCGAAGGGGCGAAGGCGACTTTGAAGCAGCTGCAGCGGGCCTTCGACAAGGCGGGCATCAAGGTGATCGACCCTGAAGGAGCGCCCTTTGATCCGGCTTGGCACGAGGCCATGGTCGCTCAGGAGAGCCGCGAAAGTGCGCCCAATACGGTCCTGTCGGTCATTCAAAAAGGCTACTCGCTGAACGGGCGCTTGCTGCGTCCGGCGAGGGTCATCGTCAGTAAGGCGCCCGGTGGGGATGCCAATTGAAAAATGCATCGCAAGGCCCCAAGTACGGTCACAACGTTTCGAATTATTAGAGGGTTTTCACTATGGGTAAAATGATTGGTATCGATCTCGGCACCACGAATTCCTGTGTCGCGATCATGGAGGGCGGCAAGCCCAAGGTCATCGAGAACAGTGAGGGTGATCGCACCACGCCGTCGATCGTTGCCTTCACCAAGGATGGCGAGGTGCTGGTGGGACAATCCGCCAAGCGCCAGGCCGTCACCAATCCGGCGAACACCGTGGCCGCGGTCAAGCGCCTCATCGGCCGCAAATTCACCGACGAAGTCGTGAAGAAAGACATGGGCATGGTCTCTTACAAGATCATCAAGGCCGACAACGGCGATGCCTGGGTGGAAGTGCAGGGCAAGAAGATGGCGCCGCAGGAAATCTCCGCGCGCGTGCTGCAGAAGATGAAAAAGACCGCCGAGGACTATCTGGGCGAGACCGTCACCGAGGCCGTCATCACGGTACCGGCATATTTCAACGATTCGCAGCGCCAAGCCACCAAGGATGCCGGACGCATCGCGGGCTTGAACGTCAAGCGAATCATCAACGAGCCGACGGCGGCCGCACTGGCCTATGGGCTCGACAAGGACGGCGGGGATCGCAAGATCGCCGTGTACGACTTGGGCGGCGGCACCTTCGACGTGTCGGTGATCGAAATCGCCGAAGTGGACGGAGAGCGC
>DASQPK010000195.1:0-26594 GCA_035643995.1 Steroidobacteraceae bacterium
TGTTCCTGCTGGGCGCGCTCGTTGTGTACCGGATCGGCACGTTCATTCCCGTTCCGGGCATCGATGCGGCGAAGTTTGCCGCCTTCTTCTCGACCCAGAACGGCACGCTGCTCGGCATGTTCAACATGTTTTCCGGCGGCGCGCTGCAGCGTTTCAGCATCTTCGCGCTGAACGTCATGCCGTACATCACGGCTTCCATCATCGTGCAAATGGCATCCATGGTGTATCCGCCGTGGAACCAGATCCGCAAGGACGGCGAATCGGGCCGACGCAAGCTGATGCAGTTCACGCGTTACGGCACGGTGGGTCTGGCGGCATTTCAGGGTTTTGGTGCGGCCCTGGCCATCCAGAATTCGGGCAGCAATCTGGTTCCGAGCCCCGGTCCGCAGTTCCTGTTCGTCGCCACCATATCGATCACCACGGGCACCTTGTTCGTGATGTGGCTGGGCGAGCAGATCACCGAGCGCGGCATCGGCAACGGCATCACCATGATCATCGTGGCGGGCATCATCGCCGGCCTGCCGCGGGCCATCGGCAACACCTTGGACATGGTGCGCACGGGTGAAATGAACCCGCTGATCGTGCTGCTGATCCTGGTGGTCGTGGTGCTGGTGACCCTGTTCTGCGTGTTTGTCGAGCGTGCGCTGCGCAAGATCCAGGTCAACTATGCCAAGCGTCAGGTGGGGCGGCGGATGATGCAGGGTCAAAGCACCCATTTGCCGTTCAAATTGAACATGGCCGGCGTCATTCCGCCGATTTTCGCCTCCAGTTTGCTGGTGTTTCCGGCCACCATTGCCCAGTTTTTCGGCAATAGCCCTAACCCAAATGTCATCCAGAGGACCTTGCAAAAGATCGCTGCCATCCTCAATTATGGACAACCGCTGCACGTGGTTCTGTTTGGGTTGCTGGTCATCGGATTCGCGTTCTTCTACGTGGCCCTGGTGTATGACGCCCGGGATACGGCCGAAAACCTCAAGAAGGCCGGTGCCTTCATTCCCGGCATCCGTCCGGGCCTGCAGACGGGCGAGTATTTGGACAAGGTGCTGACCCGCCTGACGCTGTGGGGCGGCCTGTACATCATGGCCGTGTGCTTGCTGCCCGAAATTATTCGCATGGTGAATCCGGCCATTCCGTTTCAGTTCGGCGGCACCTCGCTGCTGATCATCGTGGTCGGTGTCATGGATTTCGTCGCGCAGCTGCAGTCCCACATGATGTCGCAGCAATACGAGGGCCTGATGAAAAAGGCCAGCCTTCGGGGCATTGGAGCTAAGAAATGAAAGTTCGACCTTCCGTCAAAAAGATCTGCAAGAACTGCAAAGTCGTGCGGCGGCGCGGCATCGTTTACATCATTTGCTCGTCGGATGCCCGGCACAAACAAAGGCAGGGCTAAGTGGATGATTTCTTTGCGCGCGCAGCGCGCTGTTTGGGCGCTTCGCGCCAACTTTCAACGGGTCGAAGCGACCCGTCAGAATTGATTCATAAAGAGTTTTCTAATATACTAGCGCGCTTTTTTTCGTGGGCGCGGGTGGAGAAATAGATGGCGCGTATCGCCGGCATCAACATACCGATGAACAAGCATGTCGTCATCGGCCTGACCCACATTTTCGGCATCGGCAATAGCCGTGCCGCGCGCATCTGCGATGCCGCCGGCGTGAAGTATCACGTCAAGGTGAAGGATCTGACCGACGCCGAAGTGGCATCACTGCGGTCTCAGGTCGCGAAATTCGCGGTTGAAGGCGATCTGCGCCGCGAAGTGTCGATGAACATCAAGCGCCTGATGGATTTGGGCTGCTATCGAGGAATCCGCCACCGCAAGGGCCTGCCGATGCGGGGCCAGCGTACGCGCACGAACGCCCGTACGCGCAAGGGTCCGCGCAAGCAAGCGGTGAAGATGAACGCGCCGCCGGGCAAGGTCTAGGTTTGAACAGGTATTTTCATGCGGGGTCGCAGCGACCCCGTCAACAGTTGCGCGAAGCGCATGGAAATTTGGCGCGCAGCGTATAGGAACTATTATTCATGGCTGATCCGAAACAAAATACGCAGCAGGCCGCTGCGGCCGCTCAAGGTGCGAAGCCTGCGCGCAAGAAAGTACGCAAGAACGTGCTCGACGCAATCGCGCACGTGCATGCTTCTTTCAACAACACCATCATCACGATCACCGATCGGCAGGGCAACACCCTGTCGTGGGCGACCTCGGGCGGCTGCGGCTATCGCGGCTCACGCAAATCGACTCCCTTTGCCGCGCAGGTTGCGGCGGAGCGCGCCGGTACCGCGGCTCAGGAACATGGCGTGAAAAACGTCGAAGTACGGGTCATGGGCCCCGGCCCCGGCCGCGAATCCGCGGTGCGCGCATTGAACGGCTGCGGCTTGAAGATCACCAATATTGAAGACGTCACGCCGATTCCGCATAACGGCTGCCGTCCGCCGAAAAAGCGTCGCGTCTGAGCGCGGCGTCTTAGAAGTCAATCAAAGGTTCGCAATGGCAAAATATACCGGTCCGAAGTGCAAGCTTTCTCGTCGCGAGGGAACCGATCTGTTCCTCAAGAGCGGCGTCAAGCCTCTCGAGTCGAAGTGCAAGCTCGAGGTGCCACCGGGCGGCGTGAAGAGCGAGCGCAAGCAGCGCTTGTCGGAATACGGCCTGCAGCTGCGCGAGAAGCAGAAGCTGCGGCGCATGTACGGCGTTCTGGAGCGCCAATTCCGAAACTATTATCAGAAGGCCGCGGGCCGCCCCGGTGCGACCGGCGAGACGCTGCTGCAATTTTTGGAGTGCCGGCTGGACAACGTGGTCTACCGCATGGGGTTCGCCTCCACGCGCGCCGAGGCCCGTCAGTTGGTGAGCCACAAAGCCGTGTCCGTCAACGAAAAGTTGGTGAATATCGCCTCCTATCAGTGCAAGGCCGGCGATGTCGTCAGCTTGCGGGAGAAGGCGAAGAAGCAGACGCGCATCACCGCTGCTTTGACCATCGCCGCCCAGGTCGGTTTTCCCGATTGGGTCGAGGTGGACGACAAGAAGTTCTCGGGGATTTTGAAGTCGGTTCCCGACCGGCAGGAAATTCTGCCGGACATCAATGAGAGCCTGGTCGTCGAGTTGTACTCGAAGTAGGAATGCCAGTTATTGCAGCGTAGCTTCAGTCGCTGCGTTGTCCTAAGGTTTTGTCAACGTAGGTGAAATCCATGCAGGGATCGATCAATGAATTTTTGAAACCGCGGGTCGTCAAAGTACAGCCCGTGTCGCCGCGACATGCCCGCATCGTGATCGAGCCGTTTGAACGCGGCTTTGGCCACACGCTGGGCAATGCGTTGCGCCGGGTGTTGCTGTCCTCCTTGCCGGGGGCGGCGATCACCGAGATCGAAATCGACGGCGTGCTGCACGAGTACACCGCCATCGAAGGCGTGCAAGAGGATGTCGTCGACATTCTGCTGAATTTGAAGGCAGTGGCGATCCGCATGCACACCCGTGATGTTGCGGAAGTGCGCCTGCACAAGAAGGGTCCGGGACCGGTGACGGCCGGCGATATCGCCGGTGATCATGACATTGAAATCTTGAATCCGGATCTGATCATTGCCAACTTGACGAAGGCCGGCGAATTGTCGATGTCGCTCAAAGTCGAGCGCGGCCGCGGCTACCGTCCGGCGGCGCAGCGCATGGCATTTGAAGAGCAGACGCGCGCGATCGGCCGGTTGCAGTTGGACGCCTCCTTCAGCCCCGTGCGCAAGGTGACCTACAATGTCGAGAGCGCGCGCGTCGAGCAGCGCACCGACCTGGACAAGCTGATTCTGGATATCGAGACCAACGGGACGATCGATCCTGAAGAGGCGATCCGCCGTGCCGGTGGAATTCTCAAGGACCAGTTGTCGGTGTTCGTCGACCTGCAGGGTCAGGACGAGTCGACCACGAAAGCCACTGAAACGCAGTTCGATCCGATTCTATTGCGTCCGGTCGATGAGCTGGAACTCACGGTGCGTTCCGCCAACTGTTTGAAGGCGGAGAACATCCACTACATCGGCGATCTGGTGCAACGCACGGAAGTCGAATTGCTGCGCACGCCGAATCTGGGCAAGAAGTCTTTGACGGAAATCAAAGAGGTTCTCGAGAGCCACGGCTTGACATTGGGCATGCGGATCGACAACTGGCCGCCGCCGGGATTGAAGCGCGACGACGAGCGCGACGGCATTTGAGAACTTAAGCGATAAGGGTCAAGAGAAGAACATGCGTCACAGAAACAGCGGGCGTCAGCTATCGCGGAATGCCTCTCATCGTCATGCGATGTTGCGCAACATGGCGACCTCGCTGCTGCAGCACGAAACCATTCGCACCACGGTACCGAAGGCCAAAGAATTGCGCCGGGTGGTCGAGCCCTTGATCACCTTGGCCAAGGTGGACTCCATCGCCATGCGCCGGCTGGCGTATGCGCGTTTGCGTGACCAGAACGTGGTGGAAAAGCTGTTCGCCGACCTCGGGCCGCGCTTCAAGGCGCGCGCCGGCGGCTACACGCGAATTCTCAAGATGGAACCGCGTCCGGGCGACTCGGCCGACATGGCGCTGATGCAGTTGGTCGATTCCGCCGTCGTCGCCACTGAAAAGAAAGAGGATACGAAGGCCGCCAAGACTCCCAAGGCAGCGCCGAAGAAGACCAAGAAGGCCGCGCCCGCCGCCGAGGAAAGCGAGGCAGAGGCCAAGCCCAAGCGGCGCAAGACGAAAAAAGCCGCCGCCTGAGGGTTGGCTCAATAAAGAGGCGTCGCCTCCGGTTGCTTCGCGTTGCTGCAGTCTGCTCGCTCAGCGATCGCCGGTGAGCTGTCCGTTTCTCTTAAGCGGCCGCCCCTTTGCGCACAGCGACTCGAGCGAAGGCGTCTCGAGTCATGTTCTCAGGCTTGTGGGTCGTCGCGGCGACATTGTCTTCGATGCGCACGCCGCCGTAGGGTTTGAGTTCCTCAACGACTGTCCAGTCGATATGCGCCCGCCGCTCGTCCGCATGAGCCGCGGCCAGCAGCGATTCAATCAAATAGATGCCGGGTTCCACCGTCACCACCACGCCCGGTTCGAGCATGCGGGTCAGGCGTAGGTAGGGATGGCCTTTGGGCCGCTCGCGTTCATGACCTTTCGCATCGCCCATGACCCCGCCGACATCGTGTACCTGTACGCCCAGCAAATGCCCGATGCCATGCGGAAAGAACACGGCGGTCACGCCGGACTCCAAGGCAGCTTGTCCCGGCAGCTTGGTCAGGCCCACCTGTTGCATGACATCGCCCAAGATCCGATGCGCCGAGAGATGCACGTCGCGGTAATCACGGCCGGCAATGATCTCGCTACACAGCGCTAACTGCGCCTTGTCCATCGCCTGCACGAGATCGGCGAAGCGCCCGGATGATTTCGCGTATGTGCGGGTGATATCCGAGGCATATCCCCGGTACTGCGCGCCGGCGTCGATCAGGAATGAGCGCAACGGCGCCGGCGTTGAGCGCGCCAGGTGCTGGTAATGCAGTATGGCCGCATTCTCGTTGTAAGCGACAATGTTGTTGTAGGGCATCTCCTCTTCGCGCTGCTCGCACGCTTCCAGATAGCTCATGTGCGCATCGTATTCGGAGCCTCCGCGGCTGAATGCCGCGAATGCCGCGGCGTGGCCGCGAGCACCCAGTTCGCTGGCTTTGCGTAGGCAAGCCAGTTCATAGGGTGTCTTCACCGCGCGGTCATAGTCGAGCAGCGCCATGAGATCCTTGGGGTTGACGGTCTTGGGGTCCGCGTCCGCCGGCAAGGCATCGGGCCCGATGAAGGCCACGCGGCCCAACTTTGCCCAATGCGCGGAGGCCTTCGAGTCATCGCTCATGACGACCAAATTGACCGCAGCTGTCCAAGGGGCCGTGGGTAGCTTGGCTGGTTTGTGCCAAAAATCGTTGGGTTGGTAGAATAAAACCGTGGGACGGGTACCCGGCGCATACACCAGAATGCAGCGCGGATTGTCGATGATCGGGACCCAGGCCTTGAACTGTGGGTTCACCTTGAAGGGGTAGTCCTGGTCATCCAGGAACTGAATGGGCGGTCGCCCGGCGTGAATGACCAACGCGTCGAAGCCGGTTTGCGCGAGCGAGCGGTCCGCACGCCGCATGAGCGCCGTCAAGTGCGGTTCATAGAGCTGATCGAGACTGGAATCGCTCACATATCCTCCGTCGTCAACGATTGTAAATTATGCGCCAGATGCGCTCCGCCCTATAGACCTTTAACCCCAACGGCGATTTCCAACGTTAAAGGCGTGCGGGCATTCGCGAAAGAGATATGAAAATGAGCCAAAACACTCTAAAATCGGCCCCGACATTTGGGTATAGGCCCAAAACAACACGCTCGGCCTAAATTTTTATCCTTAAATTTTCTGGGGTATCGATAGATGAAGACCAAACTTGCTCTGACCGCCTTTGTCGCTGCATTCATGCTGAGTGCCTGCGGCAGCAAGACCGAGGCTCCTGCCCCGGCCGCCTCTCCTCCTCCCGCCGCCCCTGCTGCGGACGCGGCTGCTTCTGCCGCTGCTGATTCGGCCGCTGCCGCGGGCGCGGCTGCCGATGCAGCTGCCAGTGCAGCGTCAGCTGCGAAGCCGCAATAAGCTTCGTCGCTAGCTGATCTCACAAGCCCGGGCGGGCGGCCATCAGGCACGTTCGTCCGGGCTGTGTCTTTTCAAGACCAGGATGAATACTCGTTGCTCGTCAGTATTCGCGATGTCAGACATTCAAAACAGGATCGCCGCTGGATCCAGAGTGTCTACGCTGAATACATTGAGTCGCTAGCCGACCTCAATACCGGTTTGTTCTCCGTTATCGGCGCAAACAACCCGCACGAAGATGAAATCTTCGCCAACTGGTTTTCCAACGATCACTCACACCCGCTGCTGATTCTCAAGGGAACGGACTCGGTGGGTTTTGCCCTGGTCACGCGGCCGCGCATCCCCATGGCCGGTGAGAAGGCCGCCGACTACAGGATGTCGGAGTTCTTCATTCGGATGCAGTATCGACGCGCGGGTATCGGCCGCGATGCAGCGACGTTGATTTTCGACCGCTTCTCGGGCGACTGGGAGATCGTCGAATATATGCGCCATCCCGGATCGGTCGCCTTCTGGCGCCAGGTAGTCACTCGCTATAGTGCGGGGCGCTTCACAGAACGCAGCCGCAATGGCGAAGTACAACAGCGCTTCGCCACCCGGCCCTCGACTTCGAAGAAGTAAAGGGGAAGGGCCGCGTCGACGCGTTTATCGAATCATGAGCTCAAGAACCATCAAATCCGGTCGATACTCTGACTTCTGTGCAACCCGCATCTAATGTCGCATTTGATTTCATTCGCAGCCTGGCCGGCGAATTGTCGGGCGGCCATGTCGATTTACCCTCTTTCCCCGAAATAGCGCTCCAAGTCCGGCGGATCTTGTCCGATCCCGATACCAAGGTGGAACAAATCGTTCGCGTGGTGGGTTCCGAGCCGGCGCTGGCGGCGCGCCTGCTGCGCATTGCCAATTCCGCGGCGATCAATCGCAGTGGGCGCGATGTCACGGATCTGCGCACCGCGATTGCTCGTATCGGGCACAACATGGTGCGCAGCGCCTCGATGTCCTTCTCGATGAGTCAGATCCGCAAAGGCAACAAGCTGGCGACCCTGGCGCCGTATCTAAACGATCTTTGGGAGCGCAGCACCTATGTGGCTGCGTATGCCTACGTGCTGGCACGGACCTGCACCCAGGTCAATCCGGACGAGGCGATGCTCACGGGAATGATGCACGGCATCGGCAAGCTGTATATTTTGACGCGAGCGGCGAATCACCAGGAATTATTCGCCTCCCAATCGGTGCTGAATGACATCATCAACGATTGGTACCCGTCGATCGGCAAGGCAATTCTGGAGAATTGGAAGTTCTCCGAAGAGATGGCGCGCGCAGTGGGGCAGGAAGATTTCTCTCGCACCGACCTCGACGCGCCCGATCTGACCGATGTCGTCGGCATCGCGGTCTTGATGGTCTCGTACGGCACGGACGTCGCAGGCCTCGATGTCACCTTGAAAGAGCTGCCGGCCGCGAGGCGGCTCGGTATGAATGAATCCAGAACACTGGCCGTCATGCAAGATTCCGCCGCGGAAGTCACTGCCTTGAGCGAGGCCCTGGCAGACTAGAAGCCCCGGCAGACTTGGGAGCCAAGGCTCCTAAATTGCCCGTTCGGCCGCGAATGCCTCGGCCACGTAGCTCACGTTGTCCGGCATGATGCCGGCCAGATTCATGCGGCTGTCTGAAGTCATGTAGATGTGATGCTTTTCGCGCAGCCGCTCTACCGCTTCGCGAGACACGCCGAGCAGCGAGAACATGCCGTGCTGTGTTCGGATAAAATCGAAGGCCTCATCGCCCGTTACTTCTTGAAGTCTCTTGGCCAACAAGGTGCGCATGTCCTGAATCCGCGTTCGCATGGCGTCGAGTTCTTGAATCCACTCGCGCCTCAAGGGCGGCTCCGCAAAGATCTTGGCGGCAATGGCCGCGCCGTGATCCGGCGGCATGGAGTAAATGCTGCGGGCGATGTGCTGCATATGACTCTGCACGGCGTCTGCGCGGGCGGCGTTTTCGCTGATGACGATCAAGCCGCCGACCCGCTCCCGATACAACCCCAAGTTCTTGGAAAACGATACGGCGATGAGCGCTTCGGGCACGCGCTCCACGACCATGCGCACCGCAGCGGCGTCCTGATCGAGCGAGGAGCCAAATCCTTGATAGGCCAGGTCCAGAAAAGGGACCAGCCTGCGCCGCTCCAGCAGTTCCGCCACAGCCTGCCATTGCGCGGGGTCGAGGTCCGCGCCCGCGGGATTGTGGCAGCAGGCATGGATGAGCACGGCATCGCCGGCGGACGCGGCCTGTAGGCGCTGCAGCATTGCCTCAAAGCGGAGCTCGTGGGTAGCGGGATCGTAGTAGGGGTAGCGCTCGAGCTTCAGTCCACAGCCTCCCAGCAGAGGCGCATGGTTGCCCCAAGTCGGGTCGCTCAAGTGCACCACAGCGTTCGGTGCGGCGGCTTTGATCAGTTCCGCACCCACCCGCAGGGCGCCGCACCCGCCGGGGGTCTGAAGGGTCCGGGCGCGCCGATCACGGCGGGTGGCGTGGGCGGGGCCCAGCACCAACTCCTCCATGGCGCTGTTGAATTCCTCGCGTCCGGCGGCACCCACGTAGGATTTGGTGGTTTGGGCCGCCAGAACCTCTTTTTCCGCCCTGCGGACGCAGTCCAGAATGGGCGTGTTGCCCGAAAGATCGCGGTAAACCCCTACGCCCAGGTCAACTTTTTGCTTAAAGGGGTCTGCTCGATATTTGGCCATCAATCCGAGAATCGAATCGGAGACTAATCGCTCAAGTTGTTGAAACAAAACTTAACGCCCTTGTCTTAAGTTGGGCGCATTATATCGTCCGCACCAGCGCTTAGGCCGGAGAACTCACCGTCTCCATTAAAAGACAGTAGGCCAATGACACCGGCCGGCGTTAGCGTGTACGCTTTAGCCAGTCATCAGCGGGAGAGTTACCTTATGGCGCTATGGAATGAAAAACCCACGCCCGGCCCTTCGGGTCCGTCTGTTCCTTCATCGACTTTAGCTCCGGAGCGAAGTCCGCCGGAGCGCATCGCCAACGATCCGGGATTGGCCGTTTCGCCGCGCCGTCCCACGCCCAAGACCGCCGTCGAGGGCGGAGAGTCCGTGATTGCCGCGAATCTGTCGATCGAAGGCAAGATCGAAGGCACAGGCAATGTGCGTATGGCCGGCCGCTTCAAGGGCGATGTGCGCATCGACGGAAATTTCACGATGGATAGCGGTGCTCATTTGACCGGCCAAGTGCTGGCGGGCATCGTGGTCGTCGGCGGCGAACTGCAGGGAAATATCGAATCGGCCAAACGCGTCGATGTGCTCGAAGGCGGCGTCATCGTCGGCGACGTGAAGGCGGGATCCATCACCGTCGCGGCCGGCTCACGCATGCGTGGGCATGTGGAATTTGGCTGGGACGATGAGAAAGGGAAAGTCAAAGGCGTGGTAAACGGCAGCTAAGCGGTGGCCGTCGCTCGCCAGAGTACCCTCGGCGGGACCCGGGTGTGTCCGCACTGCAAGGCAACGGTTTTGCAGAGTGCGAACATTTGCCCGGGCTGCCAGCATCACCTGCGTTTCAACACCGTCAACGCGGAGCCGCAAGCGCAGGCGGTCTCCGCAATGCGCATCGAGGGGACCATTCATCACCCCGTGCGCAACGAGCAGTGCGAGTATTGCGTGGTCATTGCAATCACCAACCAGCAGGGTGAGAAGATCGCGCGTCATGTGGTCGGCGTCGGTGCATTGCAGCCCGGTGAACGGCACCAGTACAGCTTCTCGGTCGAGTTGATGCCGGTCAAGGGTCCGAAGCTGCCGCGACTTTGATCGGTTGGAGTCGCGCTCGACCGGAGGGGTAAGACGCCTCGCGGCAACGAGAAGAAGCAGTTGCCGCGAGGCTTCTTGGACGATTACTCGCTCCGATCGACATCACGATGACGATGCTACCGGCGGGTGTTGCCACCACCCGCCAAATTCACGCTGCCGAGGAGCTAGCGCGGATTGCTGCCCTCGATGCCGATGAAGCGCAGAAATTCCGCGCGCGTGCTGGCATCGGCGCGAAAGGTGCCGAGCATTTTACTGGTGACCATCGAGACGCCGCGCTTGTGCACGCCGCGGGTCGTCATGCATTGGTGAACGGCGTCGATGACGACGCCCACACCGCGTGGCTTGAGGATCTCATTGATGCACCCGGCGATCTGCGCCGTGAGTTTCTCCTGCACCTGGAGACGGCGAGCGTAGCCATCGACCACGCGTGCGAGTTTGCTGATGCCGACCACCCGATCGCTGGGCAAATAGCCGACGTGGGCGCGGCCGATAATGGGCGCCATGTGATGTTCGCAGAACGATTCGAACGAGATATCGCGCAGCACCACCATCTCATCGTAACCTTCGACTTCTTCGAAGGTACGGCGCAGATATGCTCCGGGATCGCTTGAATACCCGGAGAACCAGTCTTGATAGGCGTTCGCGACGCGTTTCGGCGTATCGCGCAAGCCCTCGCGGTTTGGATCATCGCCCGCCCAGCGCAGCAGCGTTCTCACCGCCGCCTCCGCAGCGTCGCGGCTCACAGCGCGAGTTTTTTTCTTACCCATACGCGATCTCCAAAGCGCCACGCGCTCGCAACGCATACGATAGCATGCCGGCCTCAAGGCAATTTCTTGACGATTGAACCGGGGAACAATTCTTGAATAAAAAATCCAGCGTCGGATCCTTTGCCATTGCTTGCGCCCTGTGCGCGCCGGCGGCGTGGTCCGCGGCTCCTGAGAGCGATGCCGTCACTCGAAAGAATGCGCATGACATCTTCAAGCAGCTCATCGAGATCAATACCACCGATTCCATCGGCAGCACGACCGTCGCAGCGCAGGCCATGGCGCAGAGGCTGCTGGATGCCGGATTTCCCAAGGCGGATGTCGTGGTGCTCGGCCCGAATGATCGCAAGGGCAATATGGTGGCGCGATATCGAGGTAAGCCCGGATCGGCGCTCAAACCGATTCTGATCATCGGGCATTTGGATGTGGTCGAGGCGCAGCGCCAGGATTGGACCACCGATCCATTCCAGTTCATCGAAAAAGACGGCTACTACTACGGCCGCGGAACGCAGGACATGAAGGAAAGCGACGCCATCGCCGTCACGGACTTCATTCGCATGAAAAAGGAAGGTTTCGTTCCCGACCGTGACATCATCCTGGCGCTGACGGCGGACGAAGAGGGCGGCAAGTCGAATGGCGTGGCGTGGCTGCTGAAGAATCATCGTGACCTGATCGAGGCCGAATTTGCCTTGAATCCGGATGGCGGCCAGGTCAGGCCGGACAAACCGCTCATGGTCGGGTTCGAAGCGACTGAGAAGCTTTACGCGGACTATCAGGTGTTGGCGACCAATCCCGGCGGCCATAGCTCATTGCCGACGGCGGATAACGCGATTTACCACGTTGCCGATGCGCTCGCGATTTTGCAGAAATCGCCTTTCCCCTTCGAGCTCAATGCGGTCACGCGCGAGTATTTCGCGCAAATGGCCAAGATCGAAACAGGACAGACGGCCGCCGATATGCGGGCCATTCTGGCGACGCCGCCCGATCCGAAGGCGGTCGAGCGCCTGTCGCAGGATACGCACGCGAATTCCATCATGCGCACCACTTGCGTGGCGACGATGTTGAGCGGCGGCCACGCACCGAATGCGCTGCCCGGCCGCGCGGAAGCCAACGTCAACTGCCGCATCTTCCCAGGGCACTCCCAGGAGCAAATTCGCTTGGAGCTGGTGAAGTTGTTCAATGATCCGAAACTGACCGTGCGCTATCGCGGCGACAATGGCGATTTGATGGATCATGGCTCGGACCGCAAGGCCATGACGCCGCCGCCTTTGAGGGACGATGTCATGAACTCGCTGCACAGCGTTGCCGGCAAACTATGGCCGGGCGCTGCGGTGCTGCCGATCATGGAAGCCGGCGCCTCGGACAGCATTCACACCATGAATGCCGGGATACCCAGCTACGGCATTTCCGGCATCGCGATCGAGCGTGATAATGATCGGGCGCACGGCAGGGACGAGCGCGTCAGGATCGACGCGTATTACACGGGCGTCGAATTTTATTACCAGTTCCTCAAGGCGCTCACGACACCGGCTCCATGACGGGCGGCGACCTTGGGCTGCAGCTCCCGATGCTCATCGAGGAGTGCGGGGAATGGCCTGTCCAGCCGCGCCGCTGCGAGAGAACTCGAACTGCAGCAACCACTGCCGGGAGTCCTGGCTGTCCGCCGGTGCGAACCTCCATTTTTTTGCGGCCTCCAGGCTCGCGCGCGCGAAATACCTGCTTGAACCCCGGTTCTCTACAGTCTGCCCGATGACATTTCCTGAACGATCCACGGTCACGAGAACCGCAACCTTGATTTGGCCGCGAATGTTGTCGCGGGTGCCGCGCGAGAGGGCGGGTATTTCTTGATGAAGCACGGCAGCCGCCGAGGACACTGGGGCGCCCGAACTCTGTGAAGAGGCCGCCGGCGAGACCGATTGTGGCGAAGCTGATTGCGCGGTGCTCGACGTGGGCGGCGTGGCGTTCGGGCGACTCCGAAACGGCCGCATGCCGGCCCAAATGGCCACCAATACGATCACGCTCACAGCGATAGCCGGGACGAGCAGGCGAGCTTTGGATGGGCTCGCCGCCGGAGCAGCTTGGCTGAGCGCCTTCAGGTCGGCCGGCAGCCGCGGAGCACTGGATGCCGGCGCCGGCGCAGGCGCCGATGCCGGGCTGAATTGGGCTTGGAGGTCAAAGATCGATGGACGGGCAGCCGGGTTGGGACTCAAGCATCGCCGCACGGCGCCCGTCAATGCGTCGGATGATTCTCCAAGAGCCGCCGCAGGGTTCTGCGTGAGCGCCTCGACCAGGGTGATGCCGAGTCCCCAGACATCGCCGGCGGCCTCAATCGCGCCGTTTTTTGCTTCCGGAGGGTCGTACACCGAAGGCTTTACCATCACGGTGGCGGGGTCACCGGCGGGCCGGATGGTATCGCTCGCCAGCTTCAGCTGGTCATTGACGACCAGGAAGTTCGTGGGTTTCAGCTGACCCTGCACCAAGTTTTTGCGGTGAAGGTAGGCCAAGGCGCCGAGGGTCGGAATCAGCATTTCCCGCACCTCGTCCGGAGTGAGCGGCCGGTGAGGAAGAATCTGAGCGAGAGTCTGCTCGGCGTATTCCATGACAACGAATAGAAAGGGGTGTCCCCCAAGCTTGCATCGGCCCGAGTCGAGAATGCGAACCAGGTGGGGATGGGATAGGGCCGCCATCCTTTGCCAGCGGGAGAGTTGTGCCTCGTCCAACGCCGGGTCCGCCGGGACTAGCTTGATCGCGGCTTTGGAGAGATTTTGTGCCCTAAACTCGGTCAGGAATACCACGCTGTGGTTCGACCTTCCGAGAAAGCGGCGCAAGGGAAAGAGTCCATTGACAATCTGACTCTCCCACTTCGTCCAGATCTCGATCTCCGTCATCGCTTGCCTCCAGGGGGAAGGAAGATATCACCAAGCGTTGCCCAAGGAGCATGCGTGTCAGCCTTTAACGACACAATGTGGTGCCGAACTTCGACGGCTCCCGCACCCTCCAATGCCATAATGACTGAAGCTTAAAATCCCTACGAGCGCTATATGGCAATCTTACAATTGGTGCATGCACGGGAGCGTGATTTGGGCGGCTTCGTCGTGCGCCGCGTGCTCCCCGCACAGGGGCGGCAAATGGTGGGGCCATTCATTTTTTTTGACCACTTGGGCCCAACTCAATTCGAGCCGGGTGGTGGAATCGACGTTCGGCCCCACCCGCACATCGCGCTCGCCACCGTGACCTATTTGTTCTCAGGTTCGCTCGAACATCGCGATAGCCTCGGCAATGTGCGCGAGATCCGGCCGGGAGACGTGAACTGGATGACGGCGGGGCGCGGCATTGCGCATTCGGAGCGAACGCCGCGCCTTGCGCGAGCGGCAGGCGAGAAGATTCACGGCATCCAGAGTTGGGTCGCGCTGCCCGATGGCCACGAGGACATCGAACCGAGCTTTACACACTATCCGGTCAGTGTGCTGCCGCAGCGCACCCTCGACGGAGTCACCCTGTCGGTGGTTGCAGGCGATGCATTCGGCCTGCGCTCACCGGTGTTGAGCTTGTGGCCGACGCTTTATGTGTACGCCGGCTTTGCTCCGGAAGCGACTCTCGAGATCCCCGCCGAGCATGACGAGCGCGCCGTTTATGTGGTGAACGGCGAACTCGCCGTGGGCGGTGCCAGGATTACCGCAGGTCAACTCGCCGTCTTGGAGCCGGGAGAGAATTCCACCCTGCGCGCGGCCGGCGAAACGAATGCCATGCTGTTGGGAGGCAAACGCTTTCCCACACCGCGTTTCATATGGTGGAATTTCGTGGCGTCATCCCGTGAGCGGATCGCGCTCGCGAAGGATCGGTGGGCCAATCGTCAATTCGCACCGGTGCCGGGCGAGACCGAATTCATTCCGCTGCCGTCCGAATGAGGGCGTTGGCGGCTTTGGCGTTCGTGGGGGCGATGCTTGCCGGTGCGCTGCCTTCAGCGGCCGCCGCCGATGACCCCCCGGCGACCGTGGAAGAAATTGTCGTCAACGGCGAGCGCGCCGGCCCCGGGCTGCCACCAACGGCGGCGGAGCAAACCGCCCGACCGTTTCTTGGTCGCTCATGCCGGCAAGCCACGCAGTATTTCCTCGAGCAACTTCGTGCCGCGGTATGCAAAGCCGGTATAGATCTGCAGCAGATTTGCACCCGCACGCAGCGTTTCAAGGGCGTTGTACGCGTTGACGATGCCGCCGACGCCGATGATGGGAAAGTCCGCGCCGAGTTCAGCGCGCAGTTGGGCGATGACCCTGACGGACAGAGCGTGCAGCGGCGCCCCGCTCAATCCGCCCTGCTGCGCGGCCGCCGGCCGGCCCGGTACAATCAAGTCGCTCGATGTATTGGTGGCGATCACGCCGTCCAATTGCAGCGAACGCACCTGGCGCGCCAGCGCAGAAACTTGCGTCTCGGCCAAGTCCGGTGCGACCTTGACCAGCAAGGGCACGCGCTTGCCGTGGCGCTCGCTCAAGGTGACCCGCTCTTCGAGGAGCGTTCCCAGAACTCGCTGCAAGCCGTCGTGATCCTGCAGTTCGCGTAAGCGCGCCGTGTTGGGCGAAGAGACATTGACAGCCACGTAGTCGGCATGAGGGTAGACCTTGCGCAGACAGGCCACGTAGTCGTCTTGGGCGTTCTCGATGGGCGTATCGAAATTCTTGCCGATGCTGACGCCGCGAATTCCTCGATAGCGGCTGCGAGAGAGCTGCACAATCAGGTGATCCACGCCTTTATTGTTGAAACCCATGCGGTTGATCAGCGCGAGACTTCCCGGAATGCGAAACATCCGCGGTTTGGGATTGCCGGGCTGGGGACGCGGCGTCACCGTGCCTAACTCGATGTGGCCGAACCCCAAGGCACCCAGGGCATCCAGGTAGTCGCCGTTCTTGTCGAAGCCTGCTGCGAGTCCGACGGGATGCGCAAACTGCAATCCCATACAGCCCACGGAGAATTCGGCCGGGACGGAACGTGTCGGCCACAGGGTACGCATCCATTTCAATCCGGCCAGGCCCCAGTCATGCGCCCGTTCCGGATCCAGGCGGGTGAGAATCGGCAGCGCAGCCCCGGCGATCGCAGCCCCGGCGAGCGCCGCTGCGGCGCGTTTCAAACGTATCTCCAAGTCGCCAGCGCGCCCAAATAAAAGCATGCCTCACTGAGCAGCTGCGTCATGTCGAGAGCATCGCGCGAACCGCCGGCACGCTTGAACTTGAGGAATGCAATGATACCCATACCCCCGATGATGGCGACGGCCAGGCCGATGAGTCCTGGAATCCCCAGCAGCGCGGCCGGCGCGAATCCGATCAACAGCGCAAGACCCAATGACCCGCCGCTGACCTTTGGCGCGGACTTCTCGGGCCGTGTCGCCATGACCGCGACTGCTAAGGCGAAACTGGCCGCATAGCCGCAAATCATAATGAGCGCGAGGGGGACGTTCGGCGGAACGGCGAAGGGCAGCTTTGCCGCGGACAAGGCCATCAGGGCGTTGTACTTGATCAGCAAGCACAACACACGGCTCAAGACGTCCAGCCGTGTTGCGGGCGATACGCTGCGCATCTCGGTGGTGAGCAGGGCGGTTGCCGCCATGGACAAAATCACCGCCACGCTCGAGGGCCAAATTTGCACCGCCAGCCAATAGACAGCCCCGCCAAAGGTCCCGATCAGCGCCCCGATGAGCGGCGCGAATGGGCCGGTCACGCGCACGGCGCCGTCATGCCCGTTTACGTTCGAAGCCACGGGCCGCTGCCAGCGTGGCACGCAGATAGTGTCCTGTGTAGGAGGCCTTGTTCGCGGCGATTTGTTCCGGTGTGCCGACAGCGATGATGCGCCCGCCGTTGTCGCCGCCTTCAGGACCCAAATCCACCACCCAATCGGCGGTCTTGATCACGTCCAAATTGTGTTCGATCACGATGACCGTATTGCCCTCGTCGCGCAGGCGCTGCAGCACCAAGAGCAGCTGTGCAATATCCGCGAAGTGCAGGCCGGTGGTCGGCTCATCGAGAATATAGAGCGTGCGCCCGGTGGCGCGCTTCGAGAGCTCCTTGGCCAGCTTGACGCGCTGCGCCTCGCCGCCCGAGAGCGTGGTCGCGCTCTGACCCAAGCGCACATACGAGAGGCCCACATCGAGCAGCGTCTGTAACTTTGGCGCCACCGTGGGTACCGCCGAAAAGAACGGCAATGCATCCTCGACCGTGAGGTCGAGGATTTCCTGAATATTCCTTCCCTTGAAGCGGATCTCCAAGGTCTCGCGATTGTAGCGTTTGCCCTTGCACACATCGCAGGGCACATAGACGTCGGGCAGAAAATGCATCTCGACCTTGATGACCCCGTCGCCCTGGCATGCCTCGCAACGTCCACCCTTCACATTGAAACTGAAGCGGCCCGGCCCGTAGCCGCGTGCGCGGGCCTCGGGCACGGCGGCAAAGATTTCGCGAATCGGCGCGAACAGGCCGGTATACGTCGCGGGGTTGGAGCGCGGCGTGCGTCCGATCGGGCTTTGGTCGATTTCGATCACCCGATCAATGTAATCCAAACCCTCGATCCGATCGAAGTGCGCGCTACCGGCTGACGCGTGATTGAGCGAAGTCGCGACGGCGCGAAACAGGGTGTCATTGATGAGGGTTGATTTGCCCGAACCGGAAACGCCGGTGACGCAGGTCATCAACCCCAGGGGAAATTCCGCCGTGACCTTCTTCAGATTATTGGCGGTGGCTCCGATCACGCGCAGCATGCGCTTCGGATCCGGAACATGTCTCAAGCCCGGAATCTCGATGCGGCGGCGGCCGCTCAAGAATTGTCCCGTGATGGAGTCGGGATGCGCGGCGACTTCGGCCGCCGTTCCCTGCGCGACGATGCTGCCGCCATGCACGCCCGCACCGGGCCCTAAATCGACCACGTAGTCGGCTTGGCGGATGGCATCTTCATCATGCTCGACTACGATCACGGTGTTGCCGAGATCACGCAGATTCACCAGGGTGTCGAGCAGGCGCTGGTTGTCGCGCTGATGCAATCCGATCGAGGGCTCATCCAGAATGTACATCACACCGACCAATCCGGAGCCGATTTGACTGGCGAGCCGGATGCGCTGTGCCTCGCCGCCCGACAAAGTATCGGCGCTGCGGTTCAAGGTGAGGTAGCCAAGCCCGACGTTGCCCAAGAATCCCAGACGATCATTGATTTCTTTGACGATCTTCACCGCGATTTCGCCGCGCCAGCCGGCGAGCTTGAGCTTGCCGAAGAACTCCAGCGCGCGCTCCACCGACAACGCAGAGATTTCCGGCACGCTCTTGCCGTCGACGAATACATTTCGCGCGGCGCGATTCAAGCGGGTCCCCTCGCAGTCGGGGCAGGGTCTGGAGGAGCGGTACTTGGCGAGTTCCTCGCGCACCGCCACCGATTCGGTCTCGTTGAAGCGGCGCTCGAGATTCCTGACGATGCCCTCGAAGGTGTGCTTGCGCGATACCGTGCCGCCCTTGCCGTCCAGGTATTTGAATTCGATCTCATCATCGGCGCTGCCGAACAACACCAGATCTTTGATCTTCTGCGGCAGGCTCTCGAAGGGCGCCTCGATGTCGAACTTCGAGTAGCGCGCCAGGGACTGAATCAATTGAAAATAGTAGGCGTTGCGGCGGTCCCAGCCGCGCACCGCGCCGCCGGCCAGCGACAGATGCGCATTGGCGACTATTTTGGCCGGATCGAAAAAATCCTGGGTGCCGAGACCGTCGCAGGTGGGGCAGGCACCGATGGGACTGTTGAACGAGAACAGCCGCGGCTCCAGTTCGCTCAAGGAATAGTTGCAGATCGGGCAGGCGAATTTATCGGAGAACACGAGTTCCGCGCGCTCCGGATCGTCCATATAGGCGATGCGCGCGACTCCCTGGCCCAATCGCAGAGCGGTTTCAAAGGATTCCGCCAGGCGTTGACCCAGGTCCGGCCGCACCTTGAATCGATCGACGATGGCCTCGACGGTGTGCTTGCGGCGCACGTCGAGTTTGGGCGCCTGATCCAATTCCACCACCTTGCCGTCGATTCGCGCCCGAACGAAGCCGCCCGCCTGCAATTCCTCGATGAGTTCGACATGCTCGCCCTTGCGCTCGGCAATGGCCGGCGCGAGCAGCATCAAGGCAGTGCCTTCAGGATGCTGCAGGACGGTGTCCACCATTTGGCTGACCGTCTGGGCGGCAAGATCGATATGGTGATCGGGGCAGCGAGGCGTGCCGGCACGCGCGAATAGCAGCCGCAGATAGTCGTGGATCTCGGTCACGGTGCCCACGGTGGAACGCGGATTGTGCGAGGTCGATTTTTGCTCGATGGAGATGGCCGGCGACAGACCCTCGATGGTGTCGATGTCGGGCTTCTCCATCATCGATAAGAATTGCCGGGCATAGGTGGACAGCGATTCCACATAACGCCGCTGGCCTTCGGCATAAATCGTGTCGAAGGCCAAGGAGGACTTACCGGACCCGGACAGGCCGGTGAATACGATCAATCGATCGCGCGGCAGGTCGAGATCGATATTCTTCAGGTTGTGGGTCCGGGCACCCCGGATTCGGATATTTTGCATCTAACCAATCACTATACGCCCCGCGTCAAGTGCGGGTAAAACGGCCTGGAAGCGCGCGGTTATCCGCAGGATTTCACGCCCTGAAGCCCAGACATTGGGGCGAGGCCGGCTCTCTACAATGTGCGGCTTATCTGACCCTGGAGGGACATGTAGCCGCTGTTCAAGTCGAGCTCCCTGCACCATTCGCGTCGGGTGCGGTGGTCTAAGGTAATATGTGCACATTCTGGCATCTAATTGAACGGCGCTATTTCGCCGACGAGTCGCATGATGTAAGTCTGTGGAGGCAAAGCTCAAGTTTTGCTAAGTACTTAATTTTTAATGGGCCGTTGAGAAAGGCTGACGGCGCGGGGGTAAGGACATGGCGCGTGGCGTAAATAAAGTGATTCTGGTCGGAAACTTGGGCGCAGACCCCGAGACCCGTTCCATGCCGAGCGGTATGACGGTGACCAATATCCGGATCGCCACCAGCGAATCCTGGAAGGACAAGACTTCCGGGGCTCAACAAGAGCGCACGGAATGGCACAGCATCGCGCTATTTGGCCGTTTGGGCGAAATCGCCGCCGAATACCTGCGCAAGGGATCGCAAGTCTTTGTCGAAGGCAAGCTGCGAACCCGCAAGTGGCAGGACAAGCAGGGCAATGACCGATTTACCACGGAAATCATCGCCGATAATATGCAAATGCTCGGCGGCCGCGCGGGCGGCGCCGGGGCAGCCGGTGGGGCTGGTGGCGAGCGCGGTTCGGGCGCCGGCGCAGCGCCACGCGATGACTATGATCAATCACCGGCGCCGGCAGGCGGGAAAGAGGAATTCGACGACGACATTCCGTTCTGATTCAAGGAGGCGAATTGGGCGCAAAAGCGACGCGGATACCGGCGGTTCATACCGGGAACGGCAAGACCACCCTGTGCTCCTGGGTCAAGGCGATCTGCCGCGCTTTGGATGCCGCTGGATGCGACAGCGCAGTGCTGCTCGCCGAAGCGGGCTTGGACGCGAAGTCTCTCGACGGCCCGACCGCCCGCTGCGCGGTAACCTACAGTCTGCGGCTGTGGAAAATCGCTCTCGCCGCGACCGGCGATCCTGCTTTTGGCCTCAAGGTGGCGAGTTATATTCGGCCGACCAGCTTCCACGCCATGAGCTATGGCATGTCCGCCAGTTCAACCCTCAAAGAGGCCTTCGAGCGGGCGCGGCGCTACTGCCACATCGTCAGCGACGCGGTGGATTACCAATTTTATTTACGCGGGTCCGAGTATCACTTCATCATCACGCCCACGACCGACTTGGGCGACGCGCCCATCGATGCGGTGGTCGGCCTGTACCTGCGAATGTGCCGCTCGCTGATCGGCCGGGAGTACTCGCCCCTGCGCATCGAGTTTCGCCGCTCGCAGCCGGCGAAGCTCGATGATTTCTTGAGTTTGTTGCGCGCCCCACTGGTGTTCGACGCTCCGCAGACACGCTTGGTGTTCGACCGCGAAAGCGTTGAGCGCCTCTTGGACGGCGGCAATCCGGAGCTGGCACGGCACAACGATGCGATTGCGCTTCAGTATCTGTCGCAACTCGAGCGCGACAACATTGAGGTACGGGTGCGCGAGGTGCTGACGCAACGCCTGGCGCACGGCGAACCCTCCCAAGAAGACATTGCGGAACTTCTCGGCATGAGCGCGCGTACGCTGCAGCGAAAATTGGGCGAATCCGGAACGACCTATAAAGAGATACTCGACGACACGCGTTACGCCCTGGCGCTGGCCTATTTGAGCGTGCCGCGCCACAGCGTCAGCGACATCACTTATTTGCTGGGGTTCTCGGCGGGCAGCTGCTTTACGCGCGCGTTTCGCCGCTGGACCGGCCACTCACCCTCCGATTGGCGCGCGGGTGCGAGACGGTTGCCCTCGGCCGAGACGATTGCAAGACGCGAAGGCGCCCGAACCGACCGCGCGTCAACTTAAAGTCCCAAGCGACGTTTCCAATTCATTGGCGAGCGCAATGAGTTTCGGTCTCACTTTCTCCAGCAAAAAATCTCTCGAGACCATGTAGGCGGGAGCGCCGCAATTGATCGACATGGGCGGCAGACCACCGCCGGGGCGTACGGGAACGGCAATGCCGTTGACATCCTTCTGCCACTCACCGAAGGAGCAACATACGCCGAGCTCGCGGATGTCGCGCATGGCTTGGTCGACGCCGGCGTTGATTTCCAGCCAGCGATCATCCAGAACCAACTCGCGCACGCGCTCCATGATTTCGATTCTTTCGCGTTCGGACACGGCCGTGATGTAGGCGCGGCCCATCGCCGAGGTGGCGATTTGAATTCGTGCGCCCATATCCAGACTCAAGGTGACGGCTCCGGAGCCGCGCACCACGTCGATGTACAGCATCGAGAGGCGGTCACGCGTCCCCAAGCTCACCATGCACTGCCCGAACTCCGCCAATTCCTGCATGCGCGGATGCGCGAGCTTGCGGATATCCAGGCGCGCCAGCATGGCGCTGCCCAGGCTCAAGGTCGCGATCCCCAAGCTGTACTTCGCACTCTCCTCGACATACACCAGGTAGCCCAGTTTTGTGAGGGTATTGGTCAAGCGCGAGACAGTCGATTTCGGCAGGCCGCACGCTCGAGCCAGATCCTGATTGCCGAGCATGCGATCGCCGTGGCGGAAGCAGGCCAGCACTTCCAGCCCTCGTCCCAAGGCATTGACGAAGTGGCGATCGGCCTTGGCCGCGGCCGTTATCGCGGAAATATTCGGCTTTCCTTTCGGCGTCATTGACAACCCCCGATCTGCATCCGCATAATTTTGCACCATTTCAGAATTGAGTTCTGATCTGCAGAACAGAACATAAACGGAAATTTCGCATGCGTCTAGAATTTACTGAGGAAGAACAGGCCTTCCGCGACGAGGTACGTGCCTTCTTGCGGGAGAAACTGCCGGCCACAATCCGCGACAAGGTGCTGAACGGGTTTGAGCTGAGCCGGGCAGATCACGTGTTGTGGCAGCGCACCCTGCATGAGCGGGGGTGGGGAGGCGTGAGCTGGCCCAAGGAATTTGGCGGTCCCGGCTGGAATTCGGTCCAGCAATATATCTTCGAGGAGGAGACCGCATTGGCCGGCGCCCCGCGTTTGATTCCCTTTGGCACCAAGATGGTGGCCCCGGTGATCATGGCCTTCGGCAACGCAGGCCAACAACAGCGATTCCTGCCGCCGATCAGCTCCGGCGCCGAATGGTGGTGCCAGGGCTATTCCGAGCCCGGCGCCGGTTCGGACCTCGCGTCATTGAAGACGCGCGCGACGCGTGACGGGGATCACTACATCGTCAACGGCCAAAAGACCTGGAACACGCTGGGTCAGTACGCCGACTGGATTTTTTGCCTGGTGCGCACCGACGCCCAGGCCAAGCCGCAATCCGGCATCAGCTTCTTATTGATCGACATGAAGAGCCCCGGCATCACCGTCAGGCCCATCACGCTGCTGGATGGCGGCCATGAGGTCAACGAGATTTGGTTCGAGGACGTGCGGGTGCCGATCCAAAATCGCATCGGCGATGAAAACAAAGGTTGGACCTATGCGAAGTTTCTGCTCGGGCACGAGCGCACCAATATTGCGGGCATCGGCGGTGCCAAACGAGAACTCGCGCGCCTCAAGCGCATCGCGGCGAGTGAGACCAAGCATGGCCGGCCGCTGATCGAGGATCCGCTGTTCGCCGCGCACATCGCCCAGGTTGAAGTCGATTTGTGGGCGTTGGAGATCACCAACCTGCGCGTGCTGTCGGGCGAGCGCGGTTCGCGTGCGCCAGGACCTGAGGCGTCCATCCTCAAGATCCGCGGCACCGAAATCGCCCAGCGCATTTCCGAGCTAATGATGCGCGCGGTCGGTCCCTATGCGCTGCCATTTCGCCGCGAAGCGATGGAAGCCGGCTGGCAGTCGGACCCGACTCGCGAGGCGCCGGGACCCAAGTATGCCGCGACCTTGGCCGCTGCCTATATGAATCTGCGGAAACTGTCGATCTTCGGCGGCACCAACGAGATTCAGAAAAATATCATTTCCAAAATGATCGTTGGTCTCTAAAGAGAACAAGGCCTCCATGAACTTCGAATTCAGCGACGAGCAGCAACAGCTGCAGGATACGGTCAGTCGATATCTCACCGAGCAGTACGCCTTCGATAAATTCCGCGCCATCAATGCATCGCCATCGGGATGGGACAAGGCCGCCTGGACAGGCTTGGCAGAGCTTGGCGTGCTCGCACTCAATGTCCCGGTGGCGCAGGGCGGTTTAGGATTTGGGCCGCTGGAAACCTTGAGCGTGATGGGGGCCTGTGGACGCAGTCTGCTGCTCGAGCCCTTCTTGAGCAGCGCCGTGATTGCGACGGCGCTGCTGCGCGCCTTCGATGACGCCGCGGCCGCCGAGCTGCTGACGCGCATGGCCACCGGCGATGCGATTGCCGTGCTCGCGCATTACGAGCCCGACTCGCGCTTCGAGACCCAGTGGGTGAAATCCCGCGCGCGAAAATCGGGCGACAACTACCTGCTCGATGGCCACAAAGCCGTGGTTCTGCATGCCGGTGCCGCCGATACCTTGCTCATTTCGGCGCGTACCTCCGGCGAGCCAGGTGATGCAAAAGGGATCTCGCTGTTTCGGGTTCCACGGGATGCCAAGGGTTTGAGTTTGGATCAGTACCCGACCATCGATGGTCAGCGTGCAGCGGATATCTACCTCAATGGCGTGCAAGTCCAGGAGAGCAGCCGGTTGGGCGTCGAAGGCGGCGCATTGCCGGGGATCGATGCGGCACTGGATGTCGGGCTCGCCGCATTGTGCGCCGAAGCGGTCGGTGTCATGCAGGCGCTCGTCGATGCCACGGTCGCCTATGTGCAGTCGCGCCAGCAGTTCGGAACCGCCATAGGCCGCTTCCAAGCCTTGCAGCATCGCATCGCGGATATGCTGATTCATTTGGAGCAGGCCCGCTCCATGAGCTACCTGGCCGCCCTGCGCTGCAGCGATGAAAATGTCACCGAGCGTCGGCGCGCACTGTCGGCCGCCAAGGCAGTCGTCGGCCAGTCATGCCGCTTCGTCGCTCAACAAGCGGTGCAACTGCATGGCGGCATGGGCATGAGCGATGAACTCATCGTCAGCCACTGGTTTAAACGTCTTACCGCGGCGGAGCTGATGTTCGGCGACAGCGACACGCATTTGCAGCGCTATGCTGCGCTCACGCGCTCTTGAAATCTTAAAGGACACTCATGGCTCAATTGGCGAAAGCAGTTTTGGCGCGCGAAGTCGGCAAGCCCGTTGTGGTGGAATCGATCGAGGTGGCGGATCCGCGGCACGGCGAGGTGACGGTGCGCATCGCCGCCTGCGGCGTCTGTCACAGCGACCTGTCGGCCACCAACGGCACCATTCAATATCCGCTGCCGCTGGTGCTGGGTCACGAAGGCGCCGGGGTGGTGGTCGCCGTCGGTGATGGCGTCGATAATTTTGCCGTGGGCGATCATGTGGTCTCATCGTTCGTGAGCATGTGCGGGCATTGCCATTATTGCCAGACCGGCCGGCCGCAGCTGTGCGTGCAATCGCTGAAATCACTGTTCACGCTGCCCGACGGCACCGTACGCACGCGCGACTCCGCGGGAAAAGACCTCAATGTCTTTTGCGGATGCGGCGTCATGGCCGAATTTGCAACCGTGCACATGGGCAACGTCGTGAAAATCGACCAAAGCATGCCGCTCGACCGCGCGGCATTGATCGCCTGCGGCGTCATGACCGGCGTCGGCGCTGCCATCAACACTGCCAAGGTCGAGGCCGGCTCCATTGCCGTTGTATTCGGGTGCGGCGGCGTCGGCTTGAATGCAATCCAAGGCTGCGCCATCGCCGGCGCGGGCGTGATCGTGGCCGTTGACACCAGTGATGAGAAACTCGAGTTGGCGAAGCAGTTCGGCGCCACCCATGGCTACAACGTCACGGGTCAGGCGAACGCCGCCAAAGATTTGTACAAGTTGACGGCCGGCGGCGCCGACTACGCCTTCGACTGCGTCGGTGTCGGCAAGATTTCAGAAATGGCGTGGGGAGTCCTGCGCCGCGGCGGTACCGCGGTGATTGTCGGGATCTCAGGACCCAAAGATCAAATCACGCTGAACGCGCAGCAGGTGGCGACCACCGAGAAGACCTTGACCGGAAGCTACTACGGTTCCGCGCGCCCCCAGCTGGATTTTCCGCGCTTGATCGGTCTGTACCGAAGTGGGCGACTCAAGCTCGACGAATTGATCACGCGCACGTATTCCATCGATGAAGCGCCGCGCGCCTTTGCCGACCTGAATGAGGGCAAGCAAGGACGTGGCGTCATTATTTTCGACGAGGAATAGGTGGAGGAGGGCTTACCTACTCGTCGACCAAGGTTTCCCCGGGAAACAGCGCATCGTTGAAGCCGAACTGCGTGAGATCGCGAATGCGGCGGGGATAGAGGATCCCATCCAAGTGGTCGACTTCGTGCTGCACCACGCGAGCGTGGAAATCCTTGACGGTGCGATCGATGGGGGCTCCCGCGGCATCGAAGCCGGTATAGCGCAGTTCGCGATAGCGGGGCACCAGGCCGCGCATGCCGGGAACCGATAGGCATCCCTCCCAGTCCTCGTCCAAGGTTTCGCCCAGCGGCGTAATCTCAGGGTTGATGAGGATGGTGAAAGGGACAGACTCCGCGTCCGGATAGCGGGGGCTGTGCTCGAAGCCGAATATCACCACTCGCAACCCGACCCCAATTTGCGGTGCGGCGAGCCCGGCGCCATTGAGATGGCGCATGGTGTCCTGCATATCGGTCAGCAGGTTTTCGAGCTCGGGCGTGCCAAACCGGCCTACCGGCTGGGCTACGGCCAGGAGGCGTGGG